>NZ_BAABIC010000028.1:0-96517 GCF_039542425.1 Pseudonocardia yuanmonensis | reverse complement strand
TCCGCGTACGGGTAGTCCTGCCGCCAGGTCGTGACCTCTCCCCCGTCACGCGCCAGCAGGATCTCCTCGTCGTCGTCGAGCTCGCGGACGGTGTAGCCGTCCAGGTCGTCGAGCAGGTCCGCCGCCTGCAACGCCTCGCGCAGCTGGGTGCGGGTGCGCTCGGAGTGCCCGGCCCCGCGGGGTGAGCTGCGGAAGGACGCGACGACGCGGTCGAGCGAGGAGGTCACGCGGACCTCTCTAGCCGATCCGGCACGCGGGGGAAATCCTGGGCGCGAACGGCTGGCGGACGGGGTGTCGCCGACGGGACCCGCCGGGGAGGCCACCACGATGCGAGCACCCGCAGGACGGTCGGACCGGGGCGGTCATCCGTGGCCGCGGTCGTCCTCCCCAGGGCGTGAGACAGCTCGGCGGCGGCGGGTGCACCGTTCGGACAGCACCGGCGCCACCACCCCGAACACGACGGCGACGGCGACGCCGAGCACGGTCTCGCCGAGGCGTTCCCAGAACCGGCCCGCGGCCGAGGACGGGTCCGAGCCGAGCAGCAGCAGGAAGACCAGGAAGGTGGTGAAGGCGGGCATGACGTACCAGCGGCTGCCCACCGTCGCCGTCGCGGCGACGAGTGCCACGGCCGTCGCGACCGTGAGCAGCCACGGCGGCGCGTGCCCGCTCACCAGCGCGACGGCGGCGAGCGCCCCCACCATCACCGAGACCGGTCGCCCGATCGCCCGCAGCTCCAGTTGCGCCTGTCCGGGCCGCATGACCAGCAGCGCCGCCGCGGTGGGCCAGCCGACGTGGTCCAGGTGCAGGGCGAAGCCGAGGGCTGCACAGACCCCTGCTGCCAGGGCGAGCCACAGCCCGTACGCGAGGTTCGGTGGCGGCGGATCGACCCGCCGCCGTGGCGCCGTCTCGGGCCAGAACAGCGACACCAGCCACCCGTACACCGACCCGGCGACGAAGAGCACAGCGAGCGGCGCGGCCGCCGCCGGGCCCGGATAGCTCAGGCCGACCCCGATCAGCGGTACGGCGAGCAGCAACAGGATCCGCGCCTTCGGTCGCCGGGTGGCGAGGAGGGAGGCGCCGAACGCGCAGGCCGTCAGCGCGGGCACGGCGAGCCACGGCGACACGGCGATCAGCCCGCCGATCAGCACCGAGACACCCATCAACGACCCGATCGCGACGACCAGGAGACGGCCCCGGCGCCGCGGGACGAGGGGAAGCGCCGCGGCGGGGATCACGCCGAGCGCCACCGCCACGCCGGCGTCGGCGTCCTGCGGGAGGACGAGACATGCGGGCAGGGCCAGCAGGGCACCACGCAGCGCGGCCGACCAGTGCCAGACCACCCAGGCCGGAGCTCGGCGATCTGCGGGCAGGCCGGTCACGGGACGACCGCCGCGCCTGCGGGTGTCGTGGGAGCACGGGGCACCGGGGCACGGTCCCAGCCGGCAGGGGCGAGGGGATCACGCGTGGCGAGTGAGTTGTCCGAGGACGTTCACGGCACAACGAAACGACGCAAGTCTCACCCGTTGCGGAGGATGGGGCGGACGTTCGGCTGGTGGCAGCGTGCGTGAGGGTGTCGCTACCGTCGACCGTCCGACGGTGGAGGTTGGGGGGAACCGGGATGACTCGCGCACGGGGCAGGAGGACACGCTCGCGCACCGGGCCGCCCTGATGCGGCCCCTTCCGTCGCGCCCCGGCGCCGATCCCGCCGGGCGGCACCGGCCGGGCGTCCCGGCGCCGCGCTCGTCGCACGACGTCTCACCGCTGTCGTCGGCCTCGGCCGCCCCGGATCCCTGGCCGCTGCGTCACCGGCACCGGGTGCTGCCGTCGAAGACGTCGGTACCGGCCGTGTCGGAACGCTTCGTCCCGCGCCGGCACCTCCACACGCTTCTCGACGTTGCCGCCGATCGCCCGGTCACGCTGCTCAGCGCTCCGGCCGGCTACGGCAAGACCCAGACCGTCGCGGACTGGGTACGCCGCTCGGTCCGCTTCTCCGGCGTCGCGTGGGTGACCGTCGACCGCGACGACGACGCGACGAGCGTCTGGGCGGCCCTGCTCGAGGCCTTCTGCGGGTGCGCCGGCCTCGCCGCGGACGACGAACGACGCGAGCTCGTCGACCACGCATCCGACGAGCAGGCGCTGCTCGCCGAGCTCCTGGACATCCTCGCCGTGCTCGACGGCCCCGTCCTGCTGGTCCTCGACGACCTGCACGAGATCGCCACGTCCCGGTCCCTGCACGTCGTCGAGATGCTGCTGCGCCACCAACCCGAGTTCCTGCACCTCGTCCTGGCCGCACGGCACGACCCTCCGCTCGGACTGGCGAGGATGCGGTTGGACGACCGCCTCGCCGAGATCCGCTCCGGCGACCTCCGCTTCGACGCCGACTCCGCGGCGCTCCTGTTGCGCAGAGCCGGGGTGGACCTGGACCGACACCGCGTCGAGGTGCTCGTCGCGCGCACCGAGGGCTGGGCCGCGGGCCTGCGACTGGCGGCCCTGTCCCTGAACGGCGCCCCCTCGCCCGAGCACTTCTTCGAGCACTTCCTCGGTCAGGACCAGGCGGTCGCCGACTACCTCATCGGCGAGGTCCTCGGCCGGCTGCCGGCCGACCTGCTCGACTTCCTCCGGATCCTCGCCGTGTGCTCGCCGATGCCGACCGAGCTCGCCGCACGACTCTCCGGCCGGAGCGACGCCGCCGCGCTGCTGGAACGCCTCGAACGGGAGACCGCCCTGGTGACCGGGGACGGGCCGGGGAGATGGTCCTACCGCATCCACACCCTGCTGAGGGCCTACCTCGGGGCGGACCTCGACCGGGTCGAGCCCGGCAGGCGGCAGGACCTGCACCGGCTCGCCGCGCGCTGGTTCGAGGGCAACCACGACCTGTCGTCGGCCGTGGAGCACGCGGCCGCGGGCCGTGACACTGCGCAGATCACCGCTCAACTCCACCGGTACGGCGTCGCCCTCCTGCTCGCCGGGCACGCCGACCACCTCGCGACCGCTCTGCGTGCGCTCCCGTCCGACCGGGTCGACCGTGACCCGTGGTTGGCGCTGCTGGCCGCGGTCGTGGCCCTGAACGGCGAGCACCCGGGCACGGCCGAGGTCGAGGTGGAGCACGCCCGCCGTGCGTGGCCGCGGAACCCCACCAACGACCTGGTGGTCCTGCGCGCGCTCGTGGAGGGCGAGGTCGCCGCCGCCCTCCGCCACCCGGTCCAGCCTCCCGCGACCGGTCCGGACACCCACCCGCTGCCCGAGCAACCCGCCCTCGAGGCATGGACGCGCGCCGACCGCGCCCGCGCGCACGTCCTCACCAACGCCCTCGGCGACGCCGATCACGAGTTCGAGCACGCACGAGGCCTCGCCGAGCGCCACGGCCTCGACAGCCTCGAACTACGGGCCATGGTCGGAGAAGCGGTGATCAAGGCACTCCGCGGGGACTACGTGGGCATGGCCGAGCGGGCGACCGAGGCGCTGACCAAGGCCCGGCGGACCGGGCCGGCCGACGGTCCGATGGCCGCCGCCGCGCATCTCATGCAGGCCTCGGCGGACCTCGTGGGCCTCCGACCGAACGACGCCCTCACCCGCCTCGCCTCCGCGCGCTCCGCCATCGGGCCGAGGAACGACCCCTGGCTGTCCGCGACGATCGAGTCCTTCGTCGCGGTCGCCGAGTTCGACCGCGCCCGGAGATCGGCCTCGGACGCCGCGCAGGTCCTCCACCGCACCCGTCTCCTGATCGGCCCCGACCTTCCGTTGGCGGAGTGGACGCTCGGCCTCGCGGTCCTCGAGCACGAGCTGGCGGACGCCGCCCACGACAGGGTCCTCGCCCGGGACGTCGTCGCGTGGTGCCGCGCGCACCTGGAGTGCGACGGAGACGCGGCCGTCCTGCGAGCGCGAAGCCTCCTGCGTCAGGACCGGACCGATCAGGCCCGGGAGTCCGTCCTCCCCGTCCTCGACGGCGAGCTGGTTCCGGTCCTGCCGGCCAGCACGGTCCACGCCTGGCTCGTCCGGGCCGCGGCCGCCCACCACGCCGGCCAGCACTTCCTCGCCCGGGAGGACCTGGCCGAGGCACTCGCGGCGGCCGCGCCACACGGTTTGATCCGGCCCTTCCGCTACGCCGACCCCGCTTTGCTGACCATCCTCATCCGGCAGCGGGGCAGCTTCGGGCCCGCGGAACAGTTCCTCGACGTCGTCCTCGACGGCCTGGGCACCCTCGACACCGCGGCCTACGGCACCCCGGCCGACCTCACCGACCGCGAACGAACCGTCCTGTCGCAGCTGCGCACCCACCGGTCGCTCGACGAGATCGCCGGCGACCTCATGGTCTCGACGAACACGGTGAAGACGCACGTCCGCGCGATCTACCGCAAGCTCGACGTGAACAGCCGCCGCGCCGCGATCATCGCGGCCGAGGAGGCCCGCCTCCTGTGAGGGCTCCTCACGGACCGGTGACCTCCTCGCCGTCGCGCTCGTGCACCTGCTGCATCGACACGACCCGCAGCCCGAGATCCTGCAGGCGCGCCAGCACGCCGTGCACCTGCGCGTCGTCGACGAGCGTGCCGTAGAGGACGGTCTCGGTCGGCACCTCGACGGCGGTCAGCTCCTCGAACGCCTGCTGCGCCCGCTCCGACAGGCGTCCGGCCACCCGGAACTCGTACCTCATCCCCGACACGGCCGACCTCCCACCGCCGTCGCTGCGAACACCGGCGCTTCGACAACACTCCTCCACCCGTCCGGCCCGGGGCGTCACCCACCGCAGATGACGCGACGGCCGGCCTCCGCTCCTCCGCACCGGCGCGGTGTCGACGGGCGCGGGCCGCGACCAGGGCGTGGTGCCCGGCGCAGCGGGACGGCCGTCCGATAGACCCGCACCGTGCACCTGAACGCGCTCGGCCCCTGGCCGACGACGGTGGCGGACGCCGTCGCGATGCAGGACGCGCTGCGCCCGCTCGTCGACACCGAGGGGCCGGGGCCGGGCGCGGTCGCGACGGTCGCGGGACTCGACGTCGCCTACCTGGAGGGCGACGACCGGGTCGCCGCCGCCGTGGTCGTGCTCGACGCGGTGTCGCTGCGGCCGGTCGAGCACGTGGCGGTGCCCGCCCGGGCCGGCTTCGCCTACCGCTCCGGGTTCCTGGCCTTCCGCGAACTGCCGGGGCCACCGGATCGGGCTGGACGCGGCCTGTGGCCACGTCCTCGCCCTGACGCCCCGGTTCCGGCTGCCGGAGACGACCCGGTTCGCCGATCGCCTCGCCCGCGACGCGCTCCTCCGGACCTCGTGAGGACGCCGGACGTCACCCGGAGCCGGTGCTCCTCGGCACGATGCGGACCTCCTCCCGCCCGGCGTGGCGGAGGACGGCCTCGCCCCCCGCAGCGCGGACGTTGCGCACCCGGTTCACGTCCTCCCCCAGCACGGACACGAGATGGCGCTCGCCGTCCACCTCGGCCACGACGAGCGGCACCCCGACGGTGCGACCCGATCTGCGGCCCGGCACCTCCAGGGCGACGAGATGGTCCGGCCCAGCGCCGCGGGCGAAGAGCGCGGCCGTGAGCCGGTCGGCGCCGCGTGCCAGGCGGTTGGCCGTGCGCCCCGGTAGAGCCACTGCCGCACGCTCACCGTTCCGCTCCTTCCGGTGAAGTGGGGGTCAGAACAGCCACGGCAACGCCTCCAGGCTCTTGGCCGCGTACTGCTCCCGACCCGGCTGCAGGCCGTGGGCGAGATCCTCGAGGAGGGTGCACCGGGCGTAGAACAGCGCCCGGGTCCGCAGCGGCTCCCCGTCGCCGGCGCCGCACGCGTCCACCGCCCGGTCGAGGGCGGCCCGCCCGAGGTCGCGCAGGATCCGTCCGAGGTCGACCGCCGGGTCGGCGACGGCGGCGTCGCTCCAGTCGATGATCCCGGTGACCCGGACGTCGTCGACGAGCACGTGCTCGATGCCCAGGTCGTTATGGGTGAGGACCCGCCGCTCGGGGGCCGGCGGCGGTGGCTCGGCGAGGAACCGCTCGACGCCGCCCCGGAGGTCGGCGGGGATCGCACCCTGGACCGCCTCGTAGGTCTCCGTTGCCTCGTCGTGCCAGACATCCGGCTCGACGTCGTCGACCTCCACCACCCCGTTCAGCCGGGCGGGCGGCAGCGCGTGCAGGGCGGCGAGCACTGTCCCCAGCACCGCCCCGACCTCGGGCCCGCACGCGGCACGGTCCGCGGCGGACCGGTCGAGCAGCGGGGCGCCGGGGAGTCTGCCGAGGACCAGGCAGCCCTCCCCCGGCACGACGAGCCGCACCGGGGGCACCGGCACGGGACAGACCGTGGCGAGCAGGCGCAGCAGTTCCGCCTCCCGCACCACGGCCGCCGCGCGGGCCCCGGGATCGGGTTCGCGGCCGAACCGGGCGATCAGGGTTCCGTCGACCTCGTAGGCGTCGTGGTCGAGGCCCGAACCGAGCGGGGTCACCGTGGCGACGGGCAGGTGCCGGGCGAGCCGTGCCGCCACCTCGGCCGCCCCGAGGGAACCCTCGCGCGCGGCGGTCACGGCAGGCTCCCGGTCGACCGCGCCGCGGGCGGCCCGAGCACCGGCTGCACTGCGCGCCACGCCCCCGCGGCCAGCAGGTCGGCGACCGGCGACAACGACGACCGGGGTGAGGCGAGCCAGCCGCGCGCGTACTCGTGGGCCGGGCCGGTCCAGAGCGCGACGACCGCCGCCAGCTCCGGCGTCCCCGGCCAGCCGTGGTCGCGCAACCAGGTGTCGATCTCGGCGGCGAAGCCGCGCTTGGCGTCCAGCGCCGCCTCGTCCAGCATCGACTGCAGCAGCTCGGGCGGTGAGAAGAGGAACAGCCGCGCGAGCTGCGGGTTGTCCTCGATCCACCGCAGGTGCCGCACCACGACCCGGCGGACCGCGTCCTCCGCGGCCTCCGCCGCGTGCAGGGCCTGCAGCAGGACCGCCCGGTGATCGGCGAGCCCGGCCACCACCACCGCCGAGGCCAGATCGGCACGGGTCGGGAAGTGGTGGAACAACGCCCCGTTGCTGACCCCGGCGCGCTCCCGGACCGCCTGCATCGAGGTCGCCTCCCAGCCGCGCTCCTCCACGCTGGCCAGCGCCGCCTCGATGATCACGGCCCTCCCGTCCCGCCTCACGGAGTGGCACTCTAGAGTGACACTCTGTCAAGGGCAAGCCGTCCTCGTGCGGGAGCGGCGGTCAGCCGAGCAGGCCCCGCTGCAGGAGCTCCGTGACCCACGCCCGGAACTGCGCGGGGTCCAGGCGCACTCGGTCGTGAGCAGGTGGTACAGCTCCGGTGACAGCAGCGCGCTGTACCGTCGGGCGGCCTCCTCGACGTCCAGGCCGCCCCGCAGCGCGTCGCCGAGGTACGCGTCGACGGTGCGCCGCTGGATGTCGAGCCGGCGGCGCAGCATCCGGGTGCAGAGGTCGGCGGCGAACGGATGACCGTCGGCAGCGCCCCTGATCACGAGGTGCACCGGACTGGTGCGGGCCAGGGTCTCGCAGCTCAGGGCGATCAGCAGGCGGAGCCGCTCGGCGGGATCCGGTAGCGCGCCGAGCTCCTCGCGCCGGCGCTGCTGGATCGACCTGCAACCGGATCCGGATCCAGGCCGTGGTTCCGGGAGAAGGTCGAGCTGCTCACCGCGATGGTGCCCGGGGCCGAGATGGTCACCGTCCCCGGTCTCGACCACCTGGGGCCGCTGACGCACCCGGACGAGTTCGGCGAGGTGATCGCGCGCTCCGTCCGCAGGCAGGAGAGCCGGGCCGCCGGCGGGTGAGACCTCCACCGCGGCCACCCGGCGCTCTCAGTCGCTCGTGCGCCCCTGCCAGCGGCGACGGGCGCGCAGGTAGCTCGACCAGTCCCGGTACCCCAGGCGCCGGGCGAGCTCGCCCCGCGGGACCGCCGGGGTGCGCAGGAGATCCTCGGCGAGCGTCCACCGCACCTCGTCGAGGATCGCGCGGAAGGTCGTGCCCTCCTGGGCGAGGCGCCGGCGCAGCGTCCGCGGCGGGTAGTGCAGGCTCTCCGCGACCTCCTCCAGGCCGACGTCGAGGGACTCCCGCCCCAGCAGCTGGGCGCGGACCTGGGCGGCGATGCCGGTCCGGTGCAGGCGCTCGGTGCGGACGCGCTCGCACTGCTGGATCATCACCGCCGCGGTGTGCGGGCTGGCCATCGGCAGCGGCTCGTCGAGGAACCCGGGGTCGTACACGAGCTCGGTCCGGGGGTGCCCGCAGCTCACCGGCACCTCGAAGTGCTCCTTGAACACCGGCGGCAGCGGGGCGCGCCCGTGGTCGGGTCCCAGCCGGACCTCGCGCAGCGGCACCCGCCGCGGCCAGGGCAGCAGCTCGCGCTGCAACTGGATCGCCGCCGCGAGGTCCCGCTCCACGACGAAGCGCCGGATGTCGCGGGGCACGTCGTCCGCCACGAGGTCCTGCACCACCGAGGGCACGTCCGTCTCGTAGACGCTCATCGTCGAGAAGGCGAAGGTCAGCGGCGCGTACCGCAACCCGTGCCGGACGGTCTCGCGCACCGACGAGCACGCGGCGAGCAGGAACCCGTAGTAGCCGTAGGCGGTGAGGTGGTAGAGCCTGCCGATCTCCACCCCCAGTCCCGGCCGGTCACCGAAGACGTGCAGCAGGTTGCGGATCACCGCGATCTCCTGCCGGGCCTCGATCAGCTGCTCGGAGTCGGCGAGGAGGGCGGGCGGGATGTGCGAGCCCCGCAGCAGTGCCTCGGCCGGCACGCCGGCGACGGCGGCCCACTCGCAGAGGATCGAGACCCCGACCATGGTCCGCGGGTGGTCCCAGGAGTCCGTCATCGCGGCCACGACACGCGGCGGCGTGCTGTCCGTCCGGCGAGCCGCCGTCATCGATGACCGCCTCCGTTGATGCCGGGCCCCCTCGCCGTGCGCACCCCGAGTCTGGCCACGAGCCCTACCCGCCGTCAAACGACTGCATTACCCCGCGTGGACGAGCGGTGGCCGGAACGGCCGCGATGTGGCCCCGTCTGCGCTGTCGGCGCACCTCGGGCGCACCTACGGTGAGGCACCGAATCCGTGATCGGGAACATAGAGGACCGGATCACGGGACGACGCGTTGTGTCCGAACTCGACGAGGAGAAGGTGCATGCCGCTCGAACCGGCGTCACAGGCGCTGCTGGCCCAACTCGCGGAGGCAGGCGGACCCGCGATCCACGAGTCGACCCCGGCCGTGGCCCGGCTCAACGGCCCGGTGATGGCCGGGCTCAGCGGGCGTGGCCCCGATGTCGCCGCAGTGCGTGACCTGAAGCTCGACGGCGAGGCCGGCCGGTTCCGGGTCCGCGTCCTGACCCCGTTCGGCGAGCCGCAGGGGATCGTCGTCTACTTCCACGGCGGCGGGTGGGTGCTCGGTGACATCGACCTCCAGTACGACCACATCGGACGGCGGCTGGCCGAGCTGACCCGCTCCGTGGTCGTCCTGGTCAACTACCGCAAAGCCCCCGAGCACCCCTTCCCCACCGCGATCGAGGACAGCTGGGCCGGGCTCACCTGGGTCGCGGAGCACGCCGACGAGCTCGCGCGCGCCGGCGTGCCGCTCGTCGTCGCCGGGGACAGCGCGGGCGGGAACATCGCCGCGGTCATGACGCTGCGGGCACGGGAGCGGGGCGGACCCGCGATCGGCTACCAGGCCCTCGTCTACCCGGTGACCGACTGCGACCTCACGACCCCGTCCTACCTCGCGCCGCAGAACCAGCTGCTGCTCAACCGGGACACCATGGCCTGGTTCTGGGACCACTACCTGCCGGACCCGGCCGCGCGGACCCACCCGGACGCCTCGCCGCTGCGCGCCGCGAGCCACGAGGGCCTGCCGCCCGCGCTCGTGGTGGTCGCCGAGTTCGACCCGCTGCACGACGAGGGCGTCGCCTACGCCGAGGCCCTGCGGGCCGCGGGCGTGCCCGTCGTGCTCGAGGAGGCCGAGGGCGAGATGCACGCCTACTTCCAGATGATCAACATCCTGCCGGGCGCCGAGACCGGCCTCAAGCTCGTCGCGAGCCACGTCGCGGCGTTCCTCGAGAACGGCCGGGAGGGCTGAGCGGTGACACACCACGACGTGATCGTGATCGGGGCCGGCTTCTCCGGCATGTACCAGCTGAAGCGGCTGCGCGAGGCGGGTTTCGACACCGTCGTGATCGAGGCGGGCGACGACGTCGGCGGCACCTGGTTCTGGAACCGCTACCCCGGCGCCCGCTGCGACATCGAGTCGGTCGAATACTCCTACTCCTTCGACCCGCAGCTCGAGCAGGAGTGGGACTGGAGCGAGCGCTACGCCGCCCAGCCCGAGATCCTCGACTACGCCCGGCACGTCGCCGACCGCTACGACCTGCGCCGGGACATCGAGTTCAACCGCCGGGTGCGGTCGCTGGACTGGGACGAGGACGCGACCCGCTGGACCGTCACCACGGACGACGGGCGGAGCCGGACCGCCACCTGGGTGATCGCGGCGACGGGCTGCCTGTCGGTGCCGTCGCGGCCGCGCTTCGAGGGACTCGAGGACTTCGCCGGAGAGGTCTACTGGACCTCCAGCTGGCCGCACGAGCCCGTCGACCTGGCGGGGAAGCGGGTCGCCGTGGTCGGCACCGGGTCCTCCGGGCTGCAGACGATCACCGCGATCGCCCCCGAGGTCGGGAGCCTCGTCGTCTTCCAGCGGACCCCGTCGTACGCCGTGCCCGCGCACAACGGGCCGAACGAGCGGCTCGCCGAGGTCCGCCCGATCTATCCCGAGTTCCGCGCGGCCAGCCGGATGGAGCGGATCGGGTTCCAGTGCGACGCCGGCACCGACCTGCTCGGCGAGACCGACCCCGAGGAGGTCGAGCGGCGGCTGGGCCTGCGCTGGGACGTGGGCGGGCTCTGCTTCACCTCGGAGTTCGCGGACGTCCTCGTCGACGCCGAGGCGAACGAGGTCGTGGCCGAGTACGTCCGGCGCCGCATCCGCGAGACGGTGAAGGACCCGGACGTCGCCGAGAAGCTCAGCCCGCGGACCTACCCCATCGCGAGCAAGCGCATGTGCGTCGACACCGGTTACTTCGAGGTCTACAACCGGGACAACGTGTCCCTCGTGGACCTGGGCGAGGAGCCGATCCGCCGCATCACCGCGCGCGGGATCGTGGCGGGCGACACCGAGCACGAGGTCGACGTGATCGTCTTCGCGACCGGCTTCGACGCGATGACCGGCGCGCTCAACGCCATGGAGGTCCGCAACGGGGACCTGACCCTCCGCGAGAAGTGGGCGGACGGCCCCCGCACCTACATGGGCCTGATGTCGGTCGGCTTCCCGAACCTGTTCACGGTCACCGGGCCGCAGAGCCCGTCCGTCCTGTCGAACATGATGACCTCGATCGAGTACCACGTGGACTGGATCACGGCCGCGCTCGAGTACCTGCGCGCGAACGGACGGACCCGGATGGAGGCCGAGCAGGAGGCCGAGGACAACTGGGTGACGGCGACCAACGACATCGCCGACACCACGCTCATGCCGCAGGCGGCGTCCTGGTACATGGGCGCCAACATCCCGGGCAAGCGGCGGATGTTCATGCCGTTCCTCGGCGGGGTCGGCACCTACAAGCAGATCGGCGACGGGGTCGCGGTGGCGCGCTACCACGGCTTCGAGCTGGTGTAGGGCTCCCTTCCGGGAGGCGGGCGCTCACCTGCCGGCGGCGGGCCGGTCCGTCGTCCCGCGGACGACCAGCTGGGGCGGGAGGGCGATCCGCTTCGGCTCCCGCTCCGGCAGGTCGAGCCGCTCCACGACCGCCTTGATCGCGAAGTCGGCATGCCGGGGATGTCCCCGGCGGACCGAGGTGAGGTCGATCCCCGGGAGCTTCGCGAAGCGTGAGTCGTCGTAGCCGACGACGGACAGGTCCTGCGGTACCCGCACGCCGGCGCGGATCATCACGTCGAGCAGCCCCATGGCCGCCTGGTCGTCGGCCGCGATGACGGCGGTCGGCAGCTGCCCTCGAGGAGCCGGCGCGCGGCGGCGGCGCCCTCCTCGTCGGTGTAGCCGCCGGGCACGACCCGGATGCGGTCGGCGAGGCCGTGCCCGGTCATGGCCTGCTCGTAGCCCCGCCGGCGGTCGTCGGCGCCCGGGTTCGGCCCGCCGTCGATGTGCGTGACGGCCCGGTGGCCCAGCTCGACGAGGTGGTCGACGGCCTGAGCGCCGGTCTCAGGCCGGTGGCGCCAGCGCGAAGCGCTTGTCCAGCCACGCCTCGATCTCGGCGGCGGCGAGCTCGTTGCCGGTGGGCTCGCCGGGGGCGAGGGCGGCGCCGAAGTGGAGGCCGCGGACCCGCGCGGTGGTGAGGTCGCCGCCCACGATCGAACCGGCGCCGAGGGCGGCGATCATGCGGGCGGAGTCGGCGGGGAACGCGGCCTGGTCCCCGGTGAGCTCCACGAACAGCGTCGGGACCCGGACGCCCGGGGCGCAGCGCACGAAGTCCGCCTGCGAACTGAGCCCGGACCAGGTGGAGAGCCAGGCCTCGGGGGTGGTGAGCCGCCCGAACCCGACCTGGCCGTAGTCGATCAGATCGGGGCGCCTGCCGAACAGCGAGCCGTAGGGCCGCTCGCTCGGGTCCAGGGAGAGGTCGACGTTCCGCGGGTCGGCGTCCGTGCGGAAGATCGTCATGATCGTCGGCGCCAGCGAACGCCGCCGGTCGGCGGCCGCCCCGGTCTTCTCGAACGCCGCGCGGGCCTCGGCGGTGCGGGCCAGCGCCTCCCGCGCGCGGGCGTCGATCCGGTCGACCCGGTCGTGCTGCGCCGCGCGGTAGCGCTCCAGGAACTCCGGCGTGTACGAGGAGCTCTGCGGCGGCTCGGCGAACCCGTTCGCCGGGTTCCAGGGGTCCAGCTCCGGGATCACGGACAGCGGGTCCGCCTCGTCCGCGACGGACGGGTCGATGCAGGCCAGCAGCAGCTTGCCCTGGCCGGGGTGCGGGGCCAGGAAGACCACGCCGTTCGCCACGGGCATGTCCGCCTCGGCGAGCGCCGTGGGCCGCCCGCCCGGCGTCCGGGCGATCCGGTCCGCGGGCGGGAGGGCGGCCTGCTCGAGGTAGTAGGCGAACAGGGTCCCGCCACCGGAGTGGCCGAGCACGACGACCGACTCGAAGCCCCTGTCCCGCAGGAAGACCTGTCCCGCCGCGACGTCCAGCAGGGCCTGCTCGTGGACCAGGTTCAGGTCGTTGTTCACCGACCGGGTGTGCTGGGTCCACACCGCCGCCCCGGCCTGGAGCAGCAACGGGACCAGCGGATGGTGCGTGACGTCCTGGCGCGGGTGCATCAGGCACACCACCGTCCGCGCGCCGGGCACGGTGGCCAGCACGCCCCGGACCGTCGCGCCGTCCGACGTGGTCAGCTCGTGGACCGAGGTGACCGTCGAGGCGGGCCGCTCCCCCGCCGCCAGGTAGCGGCCCGCTCCCAGCCGTCCCGTCATGCCGGCTCCACGCGCAGGGCGTCCTTGTCGTGCTGGGTGATGTGGTCCCCGCGGGCCACCGCGCCGACGCACGAGTACCAGACCGCGTGCCGGCAGCCCGTCGCGCGGCGGTCGATCACGATCGGCCCGTCCGCGCTGATCACGAAGTACGGCCCGATCTGCCCGACGGTCACCGCCGGGTCCTCGGCCGCCACCTTCGCGACGGCGGTGTTCTCCGGGACGTCGAGGACGTACAGCGTGGTCACCGCCCGACCTCCGACGGCGCGCCCTCCCAGTCCGCGGCCCGCTCCACGATCAGCTCGGCCTTGCGCGCCAGCAGCTTGCCGAAGGTGGGCTCCGGCTGCGCGACGACGTCCAGCAGGGCGTCGATCGTGAGGTTCGCGTCGAGGTCCTCCTGCGGCGTGACCGGCCGCATGGCCCGTGTGATCTCGAAGAAGTAGCCGTTGGGGTCGTGGGTGTAGATCGACTCGATGGTCTCGTGCTGGATCTGCATCTCGACCGGCCAGTCGCTGGCGTCGAGCCGGCGGCGGTACTCCAGCAGGTCCTCCTCGTTCTCGACGTGGATCGCGAGGTGCCGGGACCGGACGAAGTACTCCGGCACCTCCCCGCCGAAGCGGGCGTGGACGTCCCCCTTCGCCCCCTCGTCCCCGCCGAGCGAGGGGTCCGTGCCGAAGTAGTAGAAGAACGCGATCCGGTCGTCGTTGCCGATGTCGAAGAAGAAGTGGATGAAGTCCGGGTGGTCCTCCGGGCCCCAGCCGGCCGCGCAGATCGAGTGCACCACCGGGAAGCCGAGGACGTCCCGGTAGAAGCGCACCGTGGCCGCCGGGTCGAAGGTGGGGAACGCGACGTGGTCCACGCCCCGCACCCGGTGCTCGAGCTCCGTCATGCATGCCTCCTCACGAGTGCTCCACCGAGAACGGTACCCGCCCGTCGACGGCTGAGTCAACAGTTTGACGCTTGTGATGATTCCGTGGACGCACCTCACCCCCGACGGCGGCGGGCGCCGATCAGAGGTCGAGGAGGCGTTCCAGGTGGTCGAGGTCCTGGCGGAGCAGCTTCAGCGCCGCGGCGGGCCCCTCGGCCTCGGGCGCCTGGTGGTCGGGCCGAACCAGGGCGGCGACGGCCATGTCCGCGAGCTGGTCCGTCACCCCCTCGGCGGTGTCCCGGCCGCCGGGGTGGAACCACCAGGCGACCCAGTTGCACATGCCGAGCACGCCCAGCGCCGCCACCCGGGCGTCGACGGGTCGGAACCGACCCGCCCGCACGCCGTCGTCGATCACCCCGGCGATGACCTTGAGCACCGCGCGGCGGCTCTCGTCGTAGGCGGCCGTGAGCTCCGCCGGGAGCTCGGCCTCGGAGCGGATGAGCAGCCGGAACCGCGCGGGCTGGGCGGTCCGCCTGCCCACGATCACCTCGACGATCCCGCGCAGCCGCTGCACGGGGTCGAGGTCGCGGGCGACGAGCTCGGTCAGGTCCGCGAGCGGGCCGTTGGTGACCTCGGTGACGAGCTTGGCCAGCAGCTCGTCCTTGCTCTTGACGTAGTAGTAGAGCGCCGGCCGGGTGATGCCGAGCGCGTCCGCGATGTCCTGCAAGCTCGTGCCGGCGAAGCCGCGCTCGGCGAAGAGTCGGGTGGCGTGCTCGTAGAGCTCGTTCTCGACCAGCTCGCGCCGCGCGGTGGCCTTCCGACCCGCCCCCGGTTCGCTCATGCGCCGATCGTAGGCGGAGCCGCCCGCCCGGCACCGGCCAGCAGCCGGCCGGCCCCCGGGAGCACGGGATCGAGCCCCAGGCCCCGCAGCAGCGCGTGCGCCCCCGCGGTGGCGGCGGACAGCACCGGGAGCCCGAACTCCTCCTCGGCCGGCGCGACCAGGTCCAGGGAGGGCATCTGCACGCAGGCGGAGATCACCAGGGCGTCCGCCGTGGACAGGTCGAGGCCGCGCGCCGCGCCGAGCACCCGGTCACCCGGGATGCAGCCGACCTCGGCGTTGTCCCCCACCTCCAGCGCGGCCCAGTCGACGACCGTGAACCCCTCCGCCTCCAGGTACGCCACGACCTGCTCGGCGAGCGGCCGCAGATAGGGCGTGACGAGCGCGATCCGCCTCGCGCCCAGCGCCTGCAGGCCCTCGACGAGCGCACCGGCGCTGGACAGCACCACCGCGTCGACCTGCTCCCGGACCGCCTTCTCGACGCGCTGGTGCTCTCCCGGCCCCTGCGCCATCAGGGCGACGAGGCACGCGTAGAGCAGGGCGTCGACGCCGGCGTCCGCCAGCTCGTCGACGCACCGCTCGCGCTGCGCGTTCATCGCCCTCAGCTCCTCCGGCGAGACCCGGTGCATCCGCATCCGGCTGGAGTGGAAGGAGAACGCCTCGGGATGCCGGGCGAGGAGCGCGGGGATCTCGGTCTCGACGGTCACGTTGGAGCTGGGCACGACAAGCCCGATCCTCTTCACTCGTCCACTCCCGTATCGATCTTGGAGGCGATGTCGGCCACCAGGGCCTTCTTGTCGGTCTTGCCCACGAGCGTCCGCGGGATCTCGGCGAGGTGCTCGATCCGCTCGGGCCACTTGAAGGTCGCCACCTCCAGGCCCGCGAAGTGCTCCTGCACCTCGGACAGGGTCAGCTCCGGTCCGTCGACCACGACGTACGCGCAGGTCCGCTCGCCGAGCCGCGGGTCCGGCATCGGGACGACGGCGGCGCCGGTGACCCGGGGATGGCGGAGCAGCAGCAGCTCCACCTCCTCCGCGTTGATCTTCTCGCCGCCGCGGTTGACGAGGTCCTTGATGCGGCCCTCGATCGAGACGTACCGCTCCCCCTCGATCTCGACCCAGGCGGCGAGGTCCCCCGTGCGGTAGAAGCCGTCGCTCGTGAACGCGCGGGCGTTGTGCTCGGGGGCGTCGTAGTAGCCGGGCAGGGTGTAGGGGCCGCGGGCGCAGAGCTCCCCGACCTCGCCCGGCGGCACCTCGTCCTCGGTGCCCGGCTCGAGGATCCGCACCTCGTCCAGCGGCGAGAGCGGGGTCCCGACGGTCTCCAGCCGCGCCGCGCGGGGCGTGCCGGGCCGGGTCGTGAGGAACAGCCCCTCCCCCATCCCGAACAGCTGCCCGGACCAGAGCCCGCGGGCCTCCAGGGCGTCGAACAGCGCGGGCGGGACCTTGCTGCCGGACAGGATCACCTGGGTGAGGGCCTTGGCGGCGGCGTCGAACTCCGGGTGGTCGGCGGCGCGGTAGTGCCCGTGCCCGAGCAGGACGTGCGTGGCGCCCTCGCGCGCCAGCAACGGCAGGGACTCGTCGAGGTCCGGCGTGCCGAGGACGAGGCAGGCGCCGACGCTGTGCGGGGCGTGCACGGCGCAGACGACGCCGGCGTTGTGGATGATCGGGATCAGGTGGGCGACCCGGGTCTGCGGGGCCCACCCCCAGGACCGGGCGTACTCGGCGGCGTTGTACCAGTACTCGGCGTGCCGCCGCGGGATCACCTTCGGGACGCCGGTGGTGCCGCCGGAGAGCTGGTACACGGCGACCGCGTGCGGGTCGGCGTCGGGCACGGTCACCGGGTCGCCCTCGGGCAGCTCGCCGAGCACCAGCACGTGGCGCAGGGTGGGATGCCCCGCGGCCTGCTCGCGCGCGAACGCGACGAGATCGAACTTGAGACCCGGCTCGACGAGGTGCGCCACCGCGCCGACCCGCCGGCCGATCTCGCCGATCTCGTGCCCGCGGTGCGCGGCGAGCGTGGCCACGGGGACCAGACCCGCCTTGAGCACGGCGTACCAGGCGACGACCGACTCCAGCCGGTTCGTGACCTGGAACAGCACCGGGTCGCCGGGGCGCAGGCCGAGCCCGACCAGCCCGGCGGCGACCCGGTCGGTCCGCTCGTCGAGCTCGCCGAAGGTCAGCCGCCCGTCCAGCGCGACGACGGCCTCCCGGTCCGCGTGCTCCGCGGCCACCGCACGGAACTCCGCCGGGACGGAGCGCGATCCCCAGACCGCGCGGTAGCGGCGGACGGCGTCGGCGGGGTACGGGACCAGCGGGTCCGCCCCTGTGGTCGCGCTCATCGGATCTCCTCCCCACCGAGCACCACCAGGTCACAGCGGCCGCTGACCAGCCCGGCCGCGAGATCGTCCCGCAGCGGGGCGGGGCCCTCCACCGCCACGAGCGCGCCGGTCTCCCGGCGGACCCGCTCGGCGAGGTCCAGCCGGGTGAGCAGGGCGGCACGATCGGCGGCACCCGTGATCCGGAAGCCACCGGCCCCGGCGGCGCGGGCCTCGGCGACCAGCGCGTCGCCCGCCGCGGACCAGGGGTCGTCGAGCCGCACGGCGAGCGTGGTCAGACCGGCGGGGACCGCCGTGCGCGTCGGCAGGCGCAGGTCCCCGTGAGCGAGCGGCTGGTCGAACACCCAGTCCGTGAGCGGCCCGCCGCCCTCGACCGGCGCCGGGTCCGGCTCCGCGGACCCGGAGTACTGGGCCAGCGCCGCCCCCACCACGTCCGGCGCGGTCGCCGCGAACCGGTCCAGCGGCACGTTCCCCGCCCGGGACATGTACGCCACCATCAGCCGCGCCGCGGGCAGGTCGAGCCTGTCCGGGAACGACTCCCACCACAGCTGGGAGCGCCGGGCCAGCTCCTGCAGGCGTTCGACGGCCGGGCGCCGGACCTCCTCGTACCGGGCGAAGGCGAGCTCCACGGACGACTCCGCCTGCAGCGCCTCCACCAGCCCGATCGCGTCCTCCATCGCCAGCTTGGTCCCGGAGCCGATGGAGAAGTGGGCGGTGTGGGCGGCATCGCCCAGCAGCACCGTGTTCCCCGCGGACCACCGGGCACAGCGGACGGTCCGGAACCGCAGCCAGCGCGTGCGGTTGCCGATCAGCGGCCGGCCCTGCAGCTGCCGGGCGAAGGCCTGCTCGAGGAACCGCAGCGACGTCTCGTCCGACCCCGCCTCGGACACCGCCGTGGTGTCGAACTCCGCGCGCCGCCACGTCTGCTCGTCCGTCTCGATGAGGAAGGTCGAGCGGCCGCCGGAGTACGGGTAGGCGTGCGTGACGAACGTGCCGAACTCGGTCCCGACCGGCGCGAACACGGCGTCCCGCAGGGGGAACTCGGTGCCGCACCACAGGTACAGCCCGCGCCCGACCTCGATCTCCGCCCCGAAGTGGCCCTGTTCCCGGGTCGCGCTCGACACGCCGTCCGCCGCGATGACGACGTCCGCGTCCAGCTCCGCGGCCGCGAGCCGGGAGCCGAACTCGAGCTCCACCCCGGCCTTCTCGGCGTGCCGCTGCAGGATCGCGAGCAGCTCGGTGCGGGCGACGCCGATCAGGCGGTCGTTGCGCACCCGCACGCGGTCGTCGCCTACCTCCAGGGTCATGTCGTGCCGGACACCCGCGGCGACGAGGTCCCGCAGGGTGTCCGGGTCGGCGGCCTCGAGCTTGCGCTGCGTGCCCGCGGCGAGCCCGACGCCGAACCCGAAGGTCGTGTCCGGGTCGCCCTGCTCGTGGACGCGGACCTCGCAGGCGGGGTACGCGAGCTTCAGCAATCGGGCGGCGTAGAGCCCACCCGGTCCCCCGCCCAGCACCGCGACGCGACGTGGCTGCATCTGAACCCTCTCCGTACCAGCGTCTTTGACTAGCTCGTCGAGTATTCGACGCCACGGAAGCGCCGAAAGTCAAGGTTGACTGCCGTCGAACGTGTTGAATAGTCTACGCATCCGTCAGCCACCCCTGCGCGAAGGAGCGCCAGTCATGGCCTTTGTCATCGGCGTGGACGTGGGCGGCACGTTCACCGACGCCGTGCTCGACGACGACGCCGGGACCGTGCTCGCCGCGAAGTCCCCGTCCACCCCGCCGGACTACTCGCGGGGCGTGCTCGACGTCCTGGAGATCCTGGCCGAGCAGCTCGGGACGAGCCTGTCCGAGATGCTGGCGGAGACCCACCACATCGCGCACGGCACCACGTCGTCGTTGAACGCGCTGGTCATGGGCAACGTGCCCCCGGTCGGGTTCCTCACCACGAAGGGGCACCGCGACTCGATCTTCATCATGAACGTGGAGGGCCGCTACCTGGGCCGCTCCCCGCACGAGCTGCAGCACGTGCTCGGGCAGAGCAAGGACCACGCGCTGCTCCCCAAGCGGCACGCCCTCGAGGTCACCGAGCGGATCGACCGGGACGGGACCGTGGTCGTCGGGCTGGACGAGGAGGAGGCCCGCCGCGCGATCCGGGCCCTGCTCGCGGACGGCGTCCGGGCCGTCGCGGTCTCGCTGCTGTGGTCCTTCCGCAACCCGGTCCACGAGCGTCGGCTCCGCGAGCTGGTCGCCGAGGAGGACCCGTCTGTCTTCGTGGCGCTGTCCTCCGGGGTCAGCCCGCGGATCCGTGAGTTCGCGCGCAACGCGACCACGATCATGAGCACGCAGATCGGCCCGGGCCTGCGGGACTACCTGGGCACGCTGGAGTCCTCGCTGCGGGACAACGGCCTACGCGGGCCGCTGCTGGTGATGCAGTCCAACGGCGGCGCGGTCGCGGCGTCGGAGGCCCCGGCCACCGCGATCAGCACGGTGGGCTCGGTGCTCACCGGCGGCGTCGTCGGGTCGGTGGCGCTGGGCCGCCAGCTCGGTCACCGCAACATCATCTCCACGGACGTCGGCGGCACGACGTTCCTCGCCGGCCTGGTCGTCGACGGCGAGCCCGTGCGGGACACCACCACGGTGATCAACCACCACCCGATCAACGTCCCCACCCTGCGGGTGGACGCGATCGGCTCCGGCGGCGGCGCCATCGCCTGGCTCGACGCCGGCGGCAACCTGCGGATCGGCCCGCGCAGCGCCCAGGCCGTGCCCGGCCCCGCCTGCTACGGCAACGGCGGCACCGAGCCCACGAACACGGACGCCAACCTGGTGCTCGGGATCCTGCCCGAGAAGGGCCTGCTCGGCGGGCGCAAGCCGCTGTCGCTGGAGCTGGCGCGCCAGGCCATCGACACCCAGATCGCCAAGCCCCTGGGGCTCTCCGTGGAGGAGGCCGCGGCGGCGATCTACACCGTGCAGAACGCGCAGACCGGCGACCTCCTGCGCAAGACCGTCGTCGAGGCCGGGCACGATCCCCGCAACTTCGTGCTCTACGCCTTCGGCGGGGCGGGCCCGGCGCACTGCGCCGGCTACGCCGCCGAGGTGGGCTGCGACGAGGTCGTGGTCCCGCTCGGCCCGGTGGCCAGCGCGTTCTCCGCGTTCGGACTGGCGTCCTCGGACATCGTGCTGGCCGCGGAGCTGTCCGACCCGACGATCGTGCCCTTCGACCCGGTGCGGGCCGAGCGGAACTTCGCCGAGCTGGAGCAGCAGGTCCGCGCGGGCCTGGAACGGCAGGGCGTGTCCTTCGAGACGATCGAGCTGCACCGCGAGATCGACATGCGGTACACGATGCAGCTCGCCGAGGTCACCGCCCCGGTCGCGGGAGGCCCGCTGGGCATGCCCGAGATCGAGGCCGCCGCGGCCGCGTTCGAGAAGCGCTACGCCGAGCTGTTCGGCAAGGACGCGGGCTTCCGCGAGGCCGGCATCCAGGCGATCACCTTCCGGGTCCGCGGGATCGGCGTGCTGCCGTTCAGCCCCGAGCTGCCCTCCGTCCCGGAGGCCGAGGGCCCCGCCGAACCCATGACCACGCGGCCTGTGCAGCTGGATCCGCGGCTCGGCTACGTCGACACCCCGGTCTACGACTACCGCGAGCTCCGGGCGGGCCACGAGCTCGTGGGCCCGGCGATCGTGGAGGTGCCGACCACCACCGTCGTCGTCCCCGGCGGGACCACCGGCACCGTCGACCACCTGGGCAATCTCACCATCCGAGCCGATTCCACCAGGAGCGCCTGATGACCATGCCGATCCCCGGCTCGGAGGTCTTCTCCAGCCGCCCCGTCGACCCGGACGAGCTCGCCCGCTCCCTGCCGAGCGGTCTGCCGGTCCACACCGTCACCCAGGAGCAGATCGACGCCCTGGACCCGCTCACCTACGAGGTCGTCCGGCACCGGCTCTGGTCGGTGACCGACGAGATGGGCGAGGCGCTCAAGCGCATGTCCGGCTCGCCGATCGTCACGGACGCCAACGACTTCGACTTCGCCATCTCGGACGAGCTGGGCCAGGAGGTGCAGGTCGGGCTCTACAACACGATGCTCGTCGGCGCCGTGGACCTGGCGATCTACTGGACGCTCCGGCACCGGGCGGAGAACCCGGGCATCGAGGCCGGCGACATGTTCCTGTGCAACGACCCGTGGGTCGGCGGCGGGCTGCACCAGAACGACGTGATCGTCTACCAGCCCGTGTTCCACGACGGGAAGCTCTTCGCGTGGACCAGCGCGATCGCGCACCAGCCGGACCTCGGTGGCGTCGGGCTCGGGTCCTTCTCCCCCGCCGCGCAGGACGTCTTCTCCGAGTCGCTGCCCACCCCGCCGATCAAGGTCGTCCGCGGCGGGCAGCTGCAGCGGGACGTCGCGGACGTCTGGGTGCGCCGCTCCCGCGTCCCGATGCTGGTCGGGCTGGACCTGCGCGCCAAGATCGGCGCGAACAACGTCGGCGGCGAGCGGCTGCACGCGCTGATCGACCAGTACGGCGCGGACACGGTCAAGGCCGTGATGAAGCGGATGATGTCCGACGCGGAGTCGCGGCTGCGCAGCAAGCTCACCGCGCTGCCGGACGGCTCGTGGACCGCCACCGGGTACCAGGACCAGTCCCACGAGGGCGACCGGGACCTGCACAAGATCACGGTCACCACCACGAAGACCGGCGACCGGCTGACCTTCGACTTCACCGGCACGGACCCGCAGGCCGGCGTCATCAACTGCACGTACGCGGGCATGCGCGGCGGCGTCATGCTCGCGCTGCTGCCGATCCTGGCCAACGACATCCCGTGGTCCGCGGGCGGGCTGATGCGCTGCTTCGACCTGGTCACCGAGGAGGGCACGCTCAACAACGCGACCTTCCCGGCCGCCGTCGGGCGCGGGCCGATCGGCCCGGCCTGGCTCACCGGCAGCCTCGTCGCCGAGTGCCTGTCGCAGATGCTCGACCGGGACCTGGAGCTGGGCAAGAACGTCCAGGCCACCTGCTGCGGGACCTGGGACACCGCCGTGATCGCCGGGCTGGACGAGCGCGGCGAGCAGCCCGCCCCGTTCCTGTCGATCATGATGGAGCCGATGGCGGGCGGCTACGGCGCCCGTCCGCACGCCGACGGCGTGGACACAGGCGGGCTGTTCTGCATCCCGATGGGCCGGGTGCCGGACGTCGAGATGACCGAGTTCCTCTATCCCGTGCTGACCCTGTGGCGGCGGGAGGAGCCGGACTCGGGAGGACCCGGGCGGCACCGCGGCGGGCTCGGCGCCTCGCTCGCGATCACCCCGCACGGCACCAGCCTGCCGATGGGGCTGGTCCTGGCGTCGGCGGGCAAGGCGGTGGCGCAGAACGCGGGGCTCTCCGGCGGGCACCCCGGCAACAGCGGGCTGGACGTCGTGGCCCGGCAGAGCCGGGTCGCCGAGATCCTCGCGTCCGGGCGGATGCCCTCCTCGCTGGAGGAGATCAGCGAGACCCTCGAACCGGGCCAGAACTACGCGTCGAGCTACCTGGCGCCCGGCGAGGTCTTCTCCATGACCTGGCAGGGCGGCGGGGGCTACGGCGACCCGCTCGCCCGCGATCCGGAGGCTGTGGCCCGGGACCTGCGCGAGGAGAAGATCACGGAGGCGGCCGCCCTGTCGGTGTACGGGGTCGTCGTCCGGGACGGGGCGGTGGACGCCCCCGCGACCGAGGCCGAGCGAGCCCGTCTGCGCGAGGTGCGCCGGGAGCGTTCCCGGGTCACCGGCGAGACCCGCGGCACGGCGGACCTGGCGTCGGTGAAGCGGATCGACGACAACCTGGTCGAGGTGGGGCCGGACGTCGCGTGCGGGCACTGCGGCGAGATCCTCGGCGGTACGGCCGACACCGGGCCGCTCGCTCTCGCGGTCTACGACGGCGCCCCGACCGACGCGGGGCCGCAGATCATCGCGACCGCGGCGGACTACGTCGACACGGCGGTGGTGTTCCGGCAGTACAGCTGCCCATCCTGCTGGACCGCGCTGTCGTCGGCCGTCGTGCCCGCCGACCACCCCGACCACGCGACCACCCTCGGCCGGTTGACCGTCACCACCGGCTGACCCTCGTGAGCGGCGACGATCGCCGTTCACGACGACGCCCGGGTGGGCGAGCGGTGCTCCCTACCGCTCGCTCACCCCGTCGCGGCGTCGGCCGGCCGCGGTCAGCCGAGGCGCTCGTCCCCCTGCTCGGCGCCGGACCGGGCGCTGTACGTCGGTGACCGGCGTGGGGCCTGGCGAGGGGCGCTCTGCAGCAGCGGCATCGTGCGCGGCGGGACCACCACGGACAGCACGACGACGCTGGTCGTCCGGGCGACCGAGGGCGACCGGTTGAGGGCCAGCAGGGCCTGCTGCAGGTCGTCGTGCGAGGAGGCGGCGAGCCGGCACAGCACGTCCGACGAACCGGTGGTGGCGTAGGCCTCGAGCACGGCCGGTTGGGCGGCGAGCTCCGCGCTGACGTCGTCCAGCGCGCCCTGCGCGATCTCCAGCGAGACGAACGCCTGCACCCCCTGCCCGGCGGCGGCGAGGTCGATCCGTGGGCCGTAGCCGGTGATCACGCCCTCGCGCTCGAGCCGGTCGAGACGCGCCTGGACGGTGCCGCGCGCCACCCGCAGCGTGCGCGAGAGCTCGAGGACCCCGACCCGGGTGTGCTCGCGCAGGGCGGCGAGCAGGTCGACGTCCAGTGCGTCCAGTTCGACGGCCATGTGGGCAGACCGTACAGCTACAGCCCCTGATCAGGGCCTCAACTGGACGGCAGCGCCAGCAGGGCTGGGCTCTGTTGCGCTCAGCGTTCCTCTGAGGTGTCCTTCGAGCGCAGGCAGTCCGACCGCCCGCCCGAGGAGGCCGTCGTGAGCATCGACCAGACCCTCACCAGCCAGGAGCGCCTCGCCGACCTGGATCACGATCAGCTGCGTCAGCTGGTCGGCCTCGTCGAGTACGACGCCGAGGGCGACCCCTTCCCGGTGACCGGGTGGGACGCCGTGGTGTGGTCGGTCGGCAACGCGACCCAGACCGCGCTGTTCTACCAGGTCGTCTTCGGGATGGAGCTGATCGCCTACTCCGGCCCGGAGACCGGCAACCGCGACCACCAGGCCTACGTACTGCGCTCCGGCGCCGTCCGGTTCGTCTTCCAGGGCGGCGTCGACCCGACGAGCCCGCTGCTCGACCACCATCGCCGCCACGGCGACGGCATCATCGACATCGCCCTCGAGGTCCCCGACGTCGACCGCTGCATCGCCCACGCCCGCGCCCAGGGCGCCACGATCCTCGAGGAGCCGCACGACGTCGCCGACGAGCACGGCACCGTGCGCACCGCCGCCCTCGCCACCTACGGCGAGACCAGGCACACCCTGGTCGACCGCTCCCGCTACACCGGCCCCTACCTGCCCGGCTACGTCGCCCGCAGCTCCGGCTACGTCAGGCCCGAAGGCGAACACGAGCGGCTGTTCCAGGCCCTCGACCACGTGGTCGGCAACGTCGAGCTCGGCCGCATGGACGACTGGGTCGACTTCTACAACCGGATCATGGGCTTCACCAACATGGCCGAGTTCGTCGGCGAGGACATCGCCACCGAGTACTCCGCGCTGATGAGCAAGGTCGTCGCCTCCGGCAACCACCGGGTCAAGTTCCCGCTCAACGAGCCCGCGGCCGGCAAGAAGCGCTCCCAGATCGACGAGTACCTCGACTTCTACCGAGGCCCCGGCGCCCAGCACCTCGCCCTGGCCACCAACGACATCCTCCGCACGGTCGACGTGCTGCGCGCCAAGGGCATCCAGTTCCTGGACACCCCGGACTCCTACTACTCCGACCCGCAGCTGCGCGCGCGCATCGGCGAGGTCCGGGTGCCGATCGAGGAACTGCAGACCCGCGGCATCCTGGTCGACCGCGACGAGGACGGCTACCTGCTGCAGATCTTCACGACGCCGCTCGGCGACCGCCCGACGGTGTTCTTCGAGTTCATCGAGCGGCACGGCTCGCTGGGCTTCGGCATCGGCAACTTCAAGGCACTCTTCGAGGCCATCGAGCGCGAGCAGGCCAAGCGCGGCAACTTCTGAGTCCCACGCGGCGCGGGCGCGTCGCCGTCGAACGACGGCGGTGCGCCCGCGTCCCTGCGTCCCGGGACCGGCGTCGGGTGCGGGACACTCGTGGGCCGCGACCCGGCCGGTTGGCTGGCGGATCCGCCGCCGCACCCGTCCTGCGCGACCCCTGAACCCCTCCGTCGCCGGGTCCGGCGCTGCGGACCCCGACGCCGACGCGGGCTCAAGTAGTTTCGTTATGTACTTTCTCCGCCGCCCGGGTAGTCTGCGCCCGTGACGGCGCAGAGCAGTCCCGACACGGGGCCGGCGGCGGGAGCGGATCTCGACTTCTGGTCCTTCGTCGCACTGGCCGACCGGCGCCTGGCCGACGAGTACGGCTTCCGGCACCAGCTCGCCACGAGGGTGCTGCTGACCCTCAACCGCGCGTCCGACCTGGTCACTTACGATCTCGAGGCGGCGGTCCACCGCCCCCGCGGACGGTCCTGGTCGGCCTTCCGGCTGCTGTTCGTGGTCTGGCTCGCCGGCCCGCTGGAGCCTTCCGGGACGGCCCGGCTGACCGGCATGAGCCGCGCCGCGGTGTCCAACCTGACCAAGACCCTCGTCGCCGACGGTCTGCTCGACCGCACCCCCGACGAGCGCGACGGACGCTCGGTCCGCCTGTCCCTGACCGCCGCCGGGCACGAGGAGATGGTCTCCGTGTTCCGCGAGCACAACGAACGCGAGCACGGATGGGCGAGCGTGCTCACCGAGGAGGAGCAGCGCATCCTCGTCATGCTGCTCGACAAGCTGATCACCGGGCACAGCGGGCTCGACGTCCGCGGCCGGCGCTGACGGTCGGCACTGACGGTTCGGGGCTTCCCGCAACCCGGACGACGGGCTACTCTGGCCAACCAGATAGTAAAAGCATGAATCATCGGCGCCACCCGGAAGGACCGAGTCATGTCCTACTACCGCAGCGTCGGCCACGTCCCGGCGAAGCGGCACACCCAGCACCGCACCGCCGAGGGCGGGCTGCACTACGAGGAGCTGATGGGCGAGGAGGGGTTCTCCTCGGACTCCTCGCTGCTCTACCACCTGGGGGTGCCCTCGGCGATCGTCGACGCCACCGAGTGGGAGCTGCCCGACCAGACCACGCGGGAGAACCGGCCGTTGCTGCCGCGGCACCTCCAGCTGCACCGGCTGACCAGCACCGACTGGAAGGCCGTGGACGTGGTGACCGGGCGGCGGCTGGTGCTGGGCAACGGCGACGTGCGGATCTCCTACGTCGCCGCCGGCGAGGCCAGCCCGTTGTACCGCAACGCGATCGGCGACGAGTGCGTCTACGTCGAGTCCGGCGCCGCCACCGTCGAGACCGTGTTCGGCGTGCTGCACGCGGTGCAGGGCGACTACGTGCTGATCCCGCGTGCCACCACGCACCGCTGGATCCCCAGCGGGTCCGAGCCGCTGCGCGCGTACGTGATCGAGGCGAACTCGCACATCGCCCCGCCCAAGCGCTACCTGTCCCGGTACGGGCAGCTGCTCGAGCACGCCCCCTACTGCGAGCGGGACCTGCACGGCCCGACCGAGCCGTTCGTGGTGGAGGGCACCGATGTGGAGGTGCTGGTCAAGCACCGCGGCTCGCGCGGCGTGGTCGGCACCCGCTACGTGTACCCGACGCATCCGTTCGACGTGGTCGGCTGGGACGGGTGCCTGTACCCGTACACCTTCAACATCGCCGACTTCGAGCCGATCACCGGGCGGGTGCACCAGCCGCCGCCCGTGCACCAGGTCTTCGAGGCCGACAACTTCGTGATCTGCAACTTCGTGCCGCGCAAGGTCGACTACCACCCGCTGGCGGTGCCGGTGCCCTACTACCACTCCAACGTCGACTCCGACGAGGTCATGTTCTACTGCGGCGGGAACTACGAGGCCCGCAAGGGCTCGGGGATCGCCCAGGGCTCGATCAGCCTGCACCCGGGCGGGCACAGCCACGGCCCGCAGCCCGGCGCCATCGAGCGCTCGCTGGGAATCGACTTCTTCGACGAGCTCGCGGTCATGGTCGACACCTTCCGCCCGCTCGAGCTGGGCGAGGGCGGCATCGCCGCCGAGGACGACGCCTACGCCTGGACCTGGTCCGGCCGCGGACCGGCATCGTGAGCGGGCGCATCCCGGCCGTCGTCGCCGGTCTGTGCGACGACGCCGCCGTCTTCCCACCCGGCCTCGCCCCGCTCCCGGATGCCGTGCGGGCCTACCGGGACCGACAGGACAGCTGGTACGCCGGGCTCGTCGGACCCCTCGTGCTGGCCGCGGCGGCGCTCCCCCGGCTGGGCCCGCTCCTGCCCCCGGACGCGCGGCTGCCCGTGTCCGTGACCCTGCCCGGCGGGCCGGCTGACGTGCCGGCAGTGCTCACCGGCTGCGCGGAGCTGCCCGTCGACCTGCGCTCGGTCGAGGTCGCCGTGCCCGAGGGCATGGCCGCGGGCGAGTTCCTCGACCTCCTCGCCGCAGGCCTCGAGCAGGTCACCGGCCCCGAGCAGATCGCGGACCTCGACGTCTACGTCGAGGTGCCGCGCGACCAGCGCCGCCCCGCGGTACTGGAGGCGCTGTGCTCACCCACCCCGCCGGCTGCGTCGGGTGCCGTCCCCCGATCGGGCCGGTACCGGGCGAAGTTCCGCACCGGCGGGGTCCGCGCCGACCTCTACCCGGACGAGGCCGAGCTCGCGGCGGCGGTCGCCGCCGTCGGCCAGGCGGGGGTGCCGTTCAAGGCCACCGCCGGGCTGCACCACGCGCTGCGCAACACCGACCCCGGGACCGGGTTCGAGCAGCACGGCTTCCTCAACCTCCTGCTCGCCACGGACGCCCTCGCCGCCGGCGGCAGCGAGTCCGACGCCCGCGCGCTCCTTGCCGAACGGGACGGCGACGCGGTCGCCGGCCGCGTCCGCGCGCTCGCGGACGACCGGGTACGCGGGGCACGAGCGGCGTTCACCTCGTTCGGTACCTGCAGCATCACCGACCCGCGCGACGAGCTCGTCGCCCTCGGCGTCCTGACCGCGCCCGTCCCCGAAGGAGCACGTCCGTGAGCGTCATCGAGATCCCCGACGGTTCGCCGTTCGGCGTCGGAAACCTGCCGTACGGGATCTTCTCCGTCGCCGGCGCCCGCCCCCGGGTCGGCACGCGCCTGGGCGACACCGTGATCGACCTGTCCGTGGTCCTCGGCGACACCGGGGAGGACGCGGCCTTCGCGGCGTCCTCGCTCAACGCGTTCATGGCCCAGGGCCCGGCGCGCTGGGCCGAGGTCCGCGAGCAGGTCACGGCACTGGTGGGGGGCGACGTGCCGGCGGACGCCCTGCATCCGGTGCGCGATGTCCAGCTGCACCTGCCGGTCGAGATCGCCGACTACGTGGACTTCTACGCCTCCGAGCACCACGCCTCGAACCTCGGCCGGCTGTTCCGCCCGGACGCGGAGCCGCTGCTGCCCAACTGGAAGCATCTGCCGGTGGCCTACCACGGCCGGGCCGGCACCGTGGTGGTCTCCGGCACCGACGTCGTCCGCCCGTGCGGGCAGCGCAAGGCCCCCGACGAGCAGAGCCCGAGCTACGGGCCGAGCCGCCGGCTGGACATCGAGGCCGAGCTCGGCTTCGTCGTCGGCGTCGGCTCCGCGCTGGGCGACCGGATCGGGGTCGACGAGTTCGCCGAGCACGTCTTCGGCGCGGTGCTGGTCAACGACTGGTCCGCCCGCGACATCCAGGCCTGGGAGTACGTGCCGCTGGGCCCGAACCTGGGCAAGAGCTTCGCCACCTCCATCTCCCCGTGGGTGGTCCCGCTCGCCGCCCTGCAGGCCGCCCGGGTGCCGCTGCCCGGGCAGGACCCGCAGCCCCTGGAGTACCTGCGCGGCCGCCGGGACTGGGGCCTGGACATCGAGTTCGTCGTGGAGTGGAACGGCGAGGAGGTCTCCCGCCCGCCCTACAAGGACATGTACTGGTCGCCGGCGCAGATGCTCGCGCACATGACCGTCAACGGGGCCTCGGCCCGCACCGGGGACCTGTTCGCCTCGGGCACCATCTCGGGCCCCGGGAAGCACCAGCGCGGGGCCTTCATCGAGCTCACCTGGGGCGGCAGGGAGCCGGTCACGGTCAAGGGCGAGGAACGCACCTTCCTGCTCGACGGCGACCGGGTCACCCTCTCCGCCACCGCCCCCGGCCCGGACGGCACCCGGATCGGGTTCGGCGAGGTCACGGGCACGATCCGCCCCGCTCGGTGATCGACGAGGTCACCTGGTGAAGGCGTGCCGGCGACGGTGGCGAGGGCCTCCCACGCCGTCGTCGTCGACGCCGCCACCCGGCTCTGACACCCTCGGACGGACCCGCACAGTCGACCGACGGAGGGGAACGTCGATGACCAGCACCCTGCCTTCCTCATCGGCAGCCGCGCACAGCGCCGAGGCGGTGTTGACCTACTCGTCCGGCTTCGGCAACGAGCACGCCTCCGAGGCCGTGCCCGGGGCGCTCCCGGTCGGGCGCAACTCCCCGCAGCGCGCCCCGCTCGGGCTCTACGCGGAGCAGCACAGCGCGACCGCGTTCACCGAGCCGCGCGCGGTCAACCGGCGCAGCTGGGTGTACCGGATCCGGCCCTCGGCCGCGCACCCGCCGTTCCGCCGCATCGACACCGGCCTGCTGCGCTCCGCCCCGGACACCACCGGGATCACCGACCCCAACCGGCTGCGCTGGGACCCGCTGCCCCTGCCCGCCCAACCCACCGACTTCGTCGACGGGCTCTACACCGTCGGGGTCAACGGCGACGTCCGCCAGCGCGCCGGCATCGGCATCCACCTCTACGCCGCGGACGGGTCCATGACCGACCGCTACTTCGTCGACGCCGACGGCGAACTCCTGATCGTGCCCCAGCAGGGAGCCTTGCTGCTGCACACCGAGTACGGCCGCCTGCACCTCACGCCCGGGGAGATCGCCGTCGTCGGGCGCGGGGTGCGGTTCCGCGTCGAGCTGCCCGACGGCCCCGCCCGCGGCTACGTCTGCGAGAACTACGGCCAGCCCTTCGTGCTGCCCGAGCTCGGCCCGATCGGCGCCAACGGCCTGGCCAACCCGCGGGACTTCCTCTACCCCGTCGCCGCGTACGAGGACCGCGAGGAGACGGTCCAGCTGGTGCAGAAGTACGCCGGCGAGCTGTGGGCCGCCGACTACGACCACTCCCCGCTCGACGTGGTCGCCTGGCACGGCACCCACTCCGCCTACAAGTACGACACCGCCCGGTTCAACGTGCTCGGCACGGTCTCCTACGACCACCCCGACCCGTCGATCTACACCGCGCTGACCTCGCCCACCGACACGCCCGGCCAGGCGAACGCGGACTTCGTCGTGTTCGCCCCGCGGTGGCTCGTCGGCGAGGACACCTTCCGCCCGCCCTGGTACCACCGCAACGTCATGAGCGAGTTCATGGGCCTGGTCCACGGCGTCTACGACGCCAAGGCCGAGGGCTTCCTGCCCGGCGGCGCCAGCCTGCACAACATGTGGAGCGCCCACGGCCCCGACGCCGAGACCTACCGCAAGGCCAGCACCGCCGAACTCGCCCCGCAGAAGATCTCCGACACCCTCGCCTTCATGTTCGAGACCCGCTGGCCCCTCACCGTCCCGGACTTCGCGCACGCCGCCGTCCACCGCCAGGGCGACTACGACGGCGTCTGGACCGGGATCGAACGGGGCTTCCGCCGCTGACGGCGTGCCCGCCGCTCGCCGTTTCCCATTCGTCACCGGACGAGCAGTTGACACCCGTCCGAGTGGTTCGACACCATCCGTGTCCTCCGACACACCCGTGTAGTACGTCGGCCCCCACCACATCGTTCGACGAGGAGCGGTTCGATGGCTGAGTACACCCTGTCCAGACGACGCCTGCTCGGACTCCTCGGAGCGGCCGCGGCCGCCCCCGCGCTCGCGGCCTGCGGCAGCAGCGTGGGCGGGGGCACGTCCGGGGGCGGTGGCGGGCAGGGCGGCCCGGTCAAGGTCGGCCTGGTCGTTCCGCAGTCCGGGGTGTACGCGGCGCTGGGCACGGACATGCAGCGCGGCTGGGAGCTCTGGCTGCGGCAGCACGGCAACCGGATCGGCGGCCGGGAGGTCACGACCGTCGTGGCCGACGAGGGCGAGAACCCGCAGAGCGGGGTGCCGGCCGTGCAGCGGGTCCTGCAGGCGGACCAGGTCGACGTCGTCGTCGGGATCGTGAACTCGGCGACGGCGCTGGGGGCCGCGCCGCTGATGAGCGAGGCCAAGAAGGTCCTCGTCGTGGCCAACGCGGGCGCCGCGGACATCACCGGGAAGTCCCGCACGCCCTACGTCTGGCGGACGTCCTTCCAGAACGCCCAGGTCGCGGCCGCCGCGGGCCCGTACCTCGCGCAGCAGGACATCCCCGGTGGGGTCTTCCTGATCGCGCCGGACTACGCCGCGGGCACCGAGGTCCGTGCCGGCTTCAAGGCCGCCTACGAGGCGGCGGGCGGACGGATCGCCGGGGAGGCGGCCCCGCCCTTCGGGACCACCCAGGACTACCAGCCCTTCCTCTCTCAGATCCGGCAGTCCGGGGCCGGCGCGGTGTTCTGCTTCTTCGCCGGCGCCGAGGCCGTCCGGTTCGTGCAGCAGTACGCGCAGTTCGGGCTCAAGGACTCCGTGCCGCTGTACGGATCGGGCTTCCTCACCGAGGGCGGGGTGCTCAACGCCCAGGCCGAGGCCGCGGTCGGCGTGCGGACCTCGCTGTTCTACTCCGACCGGCTCGACAACCCGGCCAACCGCGCCTTCGTCGACGCCTACCGCGGCGCCTACCAGGCCGTCCCGACCTGCTACTCGGTGTCGACCTGGGACGCCGCCGCCGTGCTGGACCGCGCCCTCGGCTCGGCCACGGCGCTCGACGGGGACAGCGTCAGTGCCGCCCTGGGGCAGGTCGGCGCGATCGACGACAGCCCGCGCGGCTCGTGGACCTTCGACGGGCAGAGCCCGCGCCAGACGATGTACCTGCGCACGGTCGAGGGCACGCCGGGGCAGCTCAGCAACGCGGTGACCGCCGACCTCGGGCAGAAGGCCCAGGTATGACGGGCTGGCTCGCCGCCAACCTGATCAGCGTCCTGAACGGGCTGGCCATCGGCGCCCTGCTGTTCGTCCTCGCCGTCGGGCTCTCGCTCGTCTTCGGCATGATGGACGTACTGAACCTCGCCCACGGCGCGCTGTTCGTGACGGGTGCGTACGTGGCCGCGGCGCTGTCCGCCGGCGGTCCGTCGTGGGGTGCCTACCTCGGCGCGCTCGGGCTCGCCGCGGTGATCGGGTTGCTCGCGGGCGGTGCGCTGTCGGCGATGACCGAGCCGCTGCGCCGCCGCTCGCACCTCGACCAGGCGCTGCTCACGCTCGGCGTGGCGCTGATCGTCGCGGAGGTGCTGCAGATCGTGTTCGGCGACGACCCGCTCGCCGTGCCCGCGCCGCCGGGGCTCGACGGGTCGGTCCCGCTGTTCGGGGCCGCCTACCCGACGTACCGGCTGGTGATCATCGGGATCGGTGCGGCCCTGGCCGTCGCCATCCACGTCCTCGTCGAGCGGACGACGCTCGGGGCCCTGGTCCGCGCCACCGTGGCCGACCGCGACATGGTCGCCGCGATCGGCGTGGACAACCGGCGGGTGAAGGTCGCCGTGTTCGCCCTCGGCTCGTTGCTGGCCACGGTGGCCGGCGTGCTCGGCGGCCCGGTCTACGGCGCGAGCGTGGGACTGGACTCGACCGTGCTCATCCTGGCACTCGTCGTCGTGGTCATCGGCGGCCTGGGCTCCGTGCGCGGCGCACTGGTCGGCGCGCTGCTGATCGGGCAGATCGAGTCGCTGGGCCGGGCACTGCTGCCGGACCTGGCCTCGTTCGTGCTCTTCGGCGCCCTGGCGCTGGTACTGGTGCTGCGCCCGCAGGGGCTCTTCGGGAGCCGGGCGGGGGCGGTGGTGTGACGAAGTTGTCGGCCGGATCGGAGGCACCGGACGTGCCCGAGGTGCCCGGGAACGTCGTCGGCGGGACCGCTGCGCCCCGGCGCCCGGTCCGCCGGCGGTATGCGGCGGTCCCGGCGGTCGTCGTCGTGCTGGTGCTCGCCGCGGCGCCGCTCTTCCTCGCGCCCTTCGCCACCACCACGCTCACCCGGCTGCTGGTGTTCGGCCTGCTCGCGGTGAGCCTCGACCTGCTCGTGGGGGTCACCGGGCTGCCGTCGCTCGGGCACGCGGCCTACTTCGGCGCCGGCGCCTACGCCGCGGGCTGGGTCTCCCTCCACGTCACCCCGGCGATCCCGGTGCCGCTGCTGGTGGGCGCGCTCGTCGGCGGGGTGGCCGCCGCGGCCACCGGCTGGGTCGCGGTCCGTTCCGCCGGGGTGTTCTTCCTGATGCTCACCCTGGCGATCGGTGAGATCCTCGCCCAGGTCGCGCAGAACTGGGACTCGGTGACCGGCGGAGCCAACGGCCTCGCCGGCATCCCGGCCGCACGGCTCGGCGGCGAGCCCCTGCTGAACGCGGGGTTCCTGTACTGGTACGTGCTGGTCGTGGGCCTGTTGCTGTTCGCGGTGGTGTGGGTGCTCGCCCGGTCCCCCTTCGGCGCCGCGCTGCGCGGGATCCGGGACAACGAGCCGCGGATGCGGGCCATCGGCTACCCGACGACGGTCTACAAGTACGCCGCGTTCGTCGCGGCCGGCACCGTCGCCGGCGCCGCCGGATCGCTGCTCGCCGCCCAGCAGCGCCTCGTCACCCCCGCCGACCTGGGGTTCACGACCGCCGCGCTCGCGCTGCTCGCCGTGGTGATCGGCGGCGCGGGCTCGCTGTGGGGACCGGTCATCGGCGCAGCGCTCGTGGTTCTCGTGCGGGACGCCCTGGGTCCGAGCCTCGCGGGGCACGGCGAGCTGCTCCTCGGCGTGGTGTTCGTGCTGGTCGTCTACCTGCTGCCGCGGGGCGCCGCGGGGCTCGCCGGGTTGCGGCCCTTCCGGAGGAGGAACCCGTGAGCGCCCTGACCTGCCGCGGCGTGAGCCGCTCGTTCGGTGCCCTCCGGGCGGTCGACGCGGTCGACCTCACCGTGCAGCCCGGGGCCCGGCACGCCCTGATCGGGCCCAACGGCGCGGGCAAGACCACGTTGTTCCGGGTGCTCACCGGCCGGATGCGGGCCGACGCGGGCACCGTGCACCTCGGCGACCGGGACGTCACCGGGCTCTCCGAGGTGCGCCGCTGCCGGCTCGGGATGAGCCAGACCCTGCAGCACGCGAGCCTGTTCGCCTCGATGACCGCCGCGGAGACCGTCGCGCTCGCGGTGCGCCGGCACGGGCCGGAGGGCGGCGGCGACCGGATCGTCCCGTGGCCGGTCCGCCGGCCGGCCGTCGACGCCCGCACGGACGAGCTGCTCGGCCAGGTCGGGCTCGGTGACCGCGCCGGGTCCTCCGTGCCGTCGCTCTCCCACGGCGAACGCAAGCAGCTGGAGGTGGCGCTGGCGCTGGCCTGTGCCCCGTCCGTGCTGCTGCTGGACGAGCCCGCCGCCGGGATGTCCCCGGCCGAGAGCGCGCGGCTGCTCGCCCTGCTGGCGGGGCTGCCGGGCGAGGTGACCGTGCTGTTCGTCGAGCACGACCTGGACCTCGTCTTCGACCTCGCCGACCACGTCACCGTGCTGCACCTCGGCCGCGTGCTGCTGTCCGGGACACCCGACGAGGTGCGGGCGAGCGACGCCGTCCGGGAGGCCTACCTCGGCACCGCCCGCCGCGAGGAGCTGTTCACCTCATGAGCACCGAGCCCGTGCCGGCCCTCGAGGTCCAGGCCCTCACCGCCGGCTACGACCGCAGCACCGTGCTCGACGGCGTCGACCTGCGCCTCGCGCCCGGCGGCGCGCTCGGACTGCTCGGCCGCAACGGCGTCGGCAAGTCCACCCTGATCATGACCTTGATGGGACTGGTCACGCCCACCTCGGGCCGCGTGCTGCTCGACGGGCGGGACACGACCGGCCGGCGCCCGGACGTGATCGCCCGGGCGGGGGTCGCGCTCGTCCCGCAGGGCCGGCGGATCTGGGCGCCGCTCACCGTGGCCGAGCACCTCGCGCTGGCCGGCCGCGGGCACGGCCGGCGGTGGACGGTCGACTCCGTCCTCGACCTCCTCCCCCGCCTCCGGGAACGCCTCGCCCAGCCCGCCGGCCGGCTCTCCGGCGGCGAGCAGCAGATGCTGGCCGTGGCCCGCGCCCTGCTCACCGATCCCCGCCTGATGCTGCTCGACGAGCCGTCCGACGGCCTCGCCCCGGCGATCGTCGACCAGATCGCCGGGTTGCTGGGCACGCTGCGCCGCGAGGGCGTCGCGATCCTGCTGGTCGAGCAGGACCTGCACCTGGCCTTCACGGTGTGCGACGAGATCGCCGTGATGGAGAAGGGCCGGATCGTGCACCGGGCGACGACCACCCGGTTCCGCGCCGACCGGGCGACCGCCCACCGTCTGCTCGGGGTCGCCTGACCGGACGCCGGGGGTCAGAGCCAGCGCGGCAGCGCGGGCCGGTCGGGCGCGACGACGCGCCCGGTGAGCCACCCGGCGAGATCGGCCGCGGAGGCCCGCACCGTCCCGTGGGGTTCCCGGGTGCCCAGCCGCCAGGTCCGGTCGCGGTCGGTCGGTGCCAGTTCGAGGGAGGGACAGCCCTCCTTGCCCGACAGCGCCGCGCCGACGTCGTCGAGCAGGAGGTCGAGGACTCCCGCGGGCAGGTCGTCCGGGCTTGCGCCGGTACCGAGGTCGACGGCGTGCAGCCAGACCTCGCGGATGCGCATCCAGGGCACGTCGGCCGCGGGGACGGCCCGGCCCAGGGCGCTGCGCACCGGCGCCCGCCACTGCTCCGCGGTGAGCGCGGAGAGGGCCGCGTCCAGCATGTCGGCGGTGCTCGCGACCTCGGCGCGCAGGGTCGACGCCGGGAGGCCGGCGGACCGCTCGATCTCGGCGGCCCGCTGGTCCCGGTCGGCGTACATCGGGGTCTCCTCGCCGGTCCTCGCCCAGGTCGCCAGCCGGCCCAGGGCCTCGGCGTTGCGGGCGACGTGCCCGACGACGTGGGCGCGGGTCCACCCCGGCAGGGTGCTCGAACCGCGGAGGTCGTCGTCGGCGAGCTTCTCGACGACGGCGAGCAGGTGCGCGGTGCCCTCCCGCATCCAGGGCAGGGTCGTGGCGACGTCGTGCCGGTCGCTCATGCCGGGGCCCCGCTCAGGCGTTCGGCGATGTCGGCCCGCAACGCCTTCTTGTCGATCTTCCCCACCTTGGTCGTGGCCAGCTCGTCGACCAGGACGAGGTGCTCGGGCAGCTTGAACCGGGCGACCCCGACGGACTCCATGGCCGCGCGGATCTCCTCCAGGGTCACCGTCGACGCGGTCCGCGGCACCACGTAGAGGCACACCCGCTCCCCCAGCTCCCGATCCGGCATCGCGACCGCGGCGACCTGGGCGACGGCCGGCAGCTGGTAGACGAGGTTCTCGACCTCCTCGGCGGAGATCTTCTCGCCGCCGCGGTTGATCATGTCCTTGTCACGGCCCTCGACGACCAGGTTGCCCTCGGGCGTCCGGCGGCAGATGTCGCCGGAGCGGTACCAGCCGTCCGCGGTGAAGGCGCGGGCGTTCTGCTCGGCCGCCCGGTAGTAGCCGCGGGGGGTGTACGGGCCGCGGGTCAGTAACGAGCCGACCTCGCCCTCGGGGACGTCCCGGCCGAGCTCGTCGACGAGGCGGACCTCGTCGTCGGGGCACATCGGGCGGCCCTGAGTGGTGCAGACGACCTCGTCGGGGTCGTCGAGCCGGGTGAAGTTGAGCAACCCCTCGGCCATGCCGAAGACCTGCTGCAGCGTGCAGCCGAGGACGGGCCGGATCTTCCGGGCCAGCTCGTCGGCGAGCCGCGCACCGCCGACCTGGAGGACGCGCAGCGACGCGAGCTCGTCCGGTCCGTGCTCCGCGGCGTGGTCGAGCCAGCGCCCGGCGACCGCGGGAACGACGGCGGTGTGGGTGACGCCCTCGGCGGCGACGGTGGCGAACGCTCGGGCCGGCTCGGGCGAGGGCAGCAGGACGACACGGCCCCCGGCCAGCAGGGCGCCGAGGATTCCGGGACAGGCGAGCGGGAAGTTGTGCCCGGCCGGCAGGCTCACGAGGTACACCGTGTCCGGGCCGACGCCGGCCATCTGGGCACTGCGCCGGGCGTTGTAGGCGTAGTCGTCGTGGGTGCGGGCGATCAGCTTGGGCAGGCCGGTCGTGCCGCCGGAGAGCAGGAAGAGCGCGACCTCGCGGCTGCCCGGGGCGAGCGCGTCGAGCCGGGCCCGGTCGGCCTCGGGGTCCTCCGCCGGTCCGCAGAGCGCGCGCAGGTCGATGCCGCCCGGGGCGACCCGGTCCCCGCAGACGAGCACGTGCCAGGGCGCGCCGGTCACCGAGCGGACGTCGTCGGCGAGCTCGTGGGCCAGCGCCTGATGGTCGAAGTCGCGCAGCACGTCGGGCACCGCGACGGCGGTGGCCTCGGCGTGCCGGGCCAGGTGGGCGAGCTCGGTGCGACGGTGCGCGGGCAGCGCCATGACCGGCACGATGCCGGCCCGCAGGCACGCCAGGGTGAGCACCACGAACTCCCACCCGTTGCCGAGCTGCACCACGATCCGCTCGCCCGGCTCCATACCGAGGTCCAGCAGCCGGGCCGCGGCGGCGTCGGCCCGCTCGGCCAGCTCCCGGTGGGACAGCCGCAGGCCGACGGCGGCGTCGACCACGGCCGGCGTCTCCGGGTGCCGGTCGGCCACCTCGCGCAGCAGGGTGCCGAGCGGGACGCCGGCCCAGTAGCCCTTGCCGACGTAGTCCTCGGCGACGTCGGCGGGCCAGGGCACGATGTGCTCACTGATCGGGCTGGGCATCACTGGCCTCCGTGGGGACGACGACGGCGTCGAGCGCGACCAGCCCGGTGGCGGTCAGGCGCAGGGGGTTGATCTCCATCTCGGCGAGGCCGGGGTTGGCAACGAGCAGGTCGCCGAGGGCGGAGGCGATGCGGCCGAGCTCGCCGGCGTCGAGAGCCGGGCCGCCGCGCCACCGGTCGAGCAGGGCGCGGCCGGCCAGCTCCCCGGGCATCTCCGCGGCCTCGTCGGCGGCGAGCGGCGCGAGCCGGATCGCGACGTCGGCCAGGGCCTCGGCGGTCGTGCCGCCCAACCCGAGCAGCACGATCGGGCCGAACACCGGGTCACGGCGCGCACCGAGGACGAGATCGACCCCGCTCGGAGCCATGCGCTCGACGAGGTACCGGACCGCCCCGACGGCGTCGAGCCGGTCGAGGGCCTCCTCGAGCGCGACCGCGTCGGCGACACCGAGGTGCACGCCGCCGATCTCGGTCTTGTGCAGGACCGCGGCGTCGAGGATCTTGACCGCGACGGGCCCGCCGAGCCCGGCGAGGGCGGCGCGCGCCTCCGCGCGCGACCCGCACGCGCGGCGCGGTGCCGTGCGGATGCCGAGCCGCTCGAGCAGCCCCTTGGCCAGGTCCTCGTCGTGCGCACCGGTGACCCCGGTCGGGACCTGCCGCGGCACGACCGGTCCGGTCCGCCGGGCCCGGACGCGCGCGTCCGCGAGCAGGGCACCGGTCCCGGCGGCGACACCGCGCGGGTCGGCCGCGACGGCGATCCCCGCGGCGAGCAGGTCGCGGCGCCCCTGCACGGCGTCCGCGCCGGTGCCCCCGAGCCCGAGGACCACCGGCACGCCGTCGACCCGGCCCTCGCGGGCGGCCGCGACGAGGTCGACGGCATCGGGCTCGTGCAGCGCGTACCCGGCGACCACGTCGACCTCCGGGTCGGAGGCGACGGCGTGGAACACGCGGCCGAGCTCGGGGCCGGGACGGCCGGTGTCGACGGGGTTGCGCTGGTAGGTCAGCGGGGGGAGCAGCGTGGCCAGGGTGTGCCGGGTCGCCGGGGTCAGCTCCGGCACCCGGGCGCCCCGGCCACGGAGGTCGTCGAGCAGCAGCAGGCCCGGGCCGGCCTGCGCGGTGACCACGCCGACGCCCGGGTCGCGCGCAGGACGCGCCCGCGTCACCGAGAGCGCGCCGACGGCGTCGACCAGCTCGCGCTCGTCGTCGACCAGGACCGCCCCCGCCTGGGCGAGCGCGGCCCGGGTGGTACGCCAGGAGGTGGCCAGGGCACCCGTGTGCGAGGCGGCGAAGGCCCCGATGTCGTGCCGGCCGACGGCCAGGGCGACGACGGGGCGCCGGGCCGACAGCCGACGCACGGCCGCGACGAGCCGGGGCCCGTCGGCGACGGACTCCACGTGCAGGGCGACCGCACCCGTCTCCGGGTCCGCGGCGAGGTGGTCGAGCACGTCGGGAGCCGAGACGTCCACGGCGTTGCCCAGCCCGACGGCGAGGCTGATGCCGTGCCCGGCCTCGGTGAGCAGGAAGGACAGGGCGTGGTTCACCCCGCCGCTGGCGGCGACGACGGCGACCCGGCCGGGCCGGACCCGGGCTACGCCGGGCACGAAGCTCGCGGTCACGCCGACGTGCGGGGCGAGGAAGCCGCTGGTGTTGGGCCCGAGCAGGCGGATGCCGGTCCCGGCGACGACGGCGGCGAGCTCCTCCTGGTGGCCGGTCCCCGGCCCCCCTGCCTCGGCGAACCCACCGCTGCAGACGACCGCGGCGCGGGCACCGGCCTCGGCGGCCTCGGCCACGACCCCCGCGCACGCGGCGGCCTGGACACAGACCATGGCCAGGTCGACCGGACCGGCCTCCGCCGCGGCGTGCACGGAGGGGAACATGCCGTCGTCCCGGCCGTTGACCAGCGCGAGGTGCCCGCCCCGCTCGGCGAAGCCGCGCAGTGAGCGCGCCAGGGCGGAACCCAGCTTGCCGGCGGTGCGGGAGGCCCCGACGACGGCGATCCCCTTCGGCGCGAACAGCGCGGCGAGGCTGCGGCCGGTCCCGTCCGGCCCGCCGGACCTGCGCTCGGTGCGTGGGGCGGTGCTGGTCATGCGGGAGCTCCCACGAGGTCGGCCCGGCCGGAGAGCACCGTGGTCAGGGCACGGTCGGCGAGATCGGCGGGGTCGCCGGCGTCGACGTGCAGGGCGGGCAGCCGATCGTGCATGCGCGCCTGTTCACACACCAGCGTCCGGGTCAGCGCCGTGCCGTCGTGCACCGCGACCAGCACCGGGGCCCGCTCGCCGAGCCCGGCGAGCTCGGTGAGGCGTGCGAACACCGCGGGCAGACCCTCCTCGTCCGCCGGTGCGGCGACCAGGGCGCCCCACGGCCCGGCCTGCGGCTCCTCGCTGAGCGGGAGCTCGTCGTCCCTCCCCGCGGAGACGGCGGTCGGCACGCCGCCGACGGTCGACAGGCTCACCAGCCGGCCCGGCGCGGACCAGCCGCCGCGCTCGAACTGCGTGTCCAGCGGCTCCGCCCCGTGCGCGGCGACCCAACCTCGGTGGCTCGCGGTCACGAAGCCCGGGTCACGCCGAGCCAGCCGGGAGTCGGTGATCGACCGGGAGAGGAAGTGGTAGGCGAACTGCCAGGGCTCGAACTCGTCGTGGTAGCGCCCGAAGTGCTCCCACCAGGCCAGGCTCGGCCGCGCCGAGTCCTGGATCCTGCGCACCGACGGCTGGGCGGCCTCCTCGTAGGCGGCCAGCGCGGCGCCGAGGTCGTCCGGGGTCGCGGCGACCGCGCGGGCCAGGGCGACGGCGTCCTCCATGGCCATCTTGGTGCCGGACCCGACGGAGAAGTGCGCGGTGTGCACGGCGTCGCCGAGGAACGCGACCGGCCGCGGGGCCAGCGTGTGCCAGCGCCGGGTGCGGCGCGTGCGGAAGTTGCCCCAGCGGGAGTTGTTGACCAGCAACCGCTTCCCGTCGATCTGCTCGCCGAAGAGCTTCTCGAGGTAGTCCTTCGAGATCAGGTCGCTCTCCCCGGGCGGGCGGGTCACGTCGAACTCGTCGAGACCCGCGCGCCGCCACGAGGCCTCGTCGGTCTCCACGATGAACGTCGAGACCTCGTCGGAGATCGGGTAGCCGTGCACGGCGAACACGCCGTCGGGGCTGCGCTCGTGCACGAAGGTCAGGCCGTCGAACAGATAGTCCGTGCCGAACCAGATGAACTTCGCCGTCGCCGTCTCCACCTCGACCCCGAGGTCCGCCTCCAGCTGCTCGCGGATCCTCGAGCCGGTGCCGTCCGCGGCGACCACCAGGTCGTGGCCCGCGAGGTCGTCCAGCGTGACCTCGGTGGAGAACCGCAGCTCGGCGCCGACGTCCCGGGCGCGCGCCTGCATCAGCGCGAGCAGCGTCCGGCGCACCACGGCGGCCATGCCGTTGCCGCCGCAGCGGACCCGCTCCCCCTTGAGCCGGACCTCGATCTCGTCCCAGTGCCGACCGTGCTCGGTCAACGCCCGGCGGAGCACCGGGTCGGCCTCGTGGATCCCGGCCAGCGTGCGGTCGGAGAACACCACCCCGAAGCCGAAGGTGTCGTCGGCCCGGTTCCGCTCGAACACCGTGACCTCGATCGACGGGTCGGCCCGCCGGATGAGTGTGGCGAAGAACAGCCCTCCCGGGCCGCCGCCCGCGACGGCGATCCGCATGCCTCAGTCCCCCTCGACGAGCGTGTTGCGCAGCTCGCCCACGTTCTCGATCCGGGTGACGAGCACCGACCCCTCGGCCAGGTAGCGCGGGGGCTTGCGCGCGTGCCCCACCCCGCCGGGCGTGCCGGTGGCGATGAGGTCGCCGGGCACCAGCGTGATGATCCGCGAGACGTAGGCGACCAGGTCCGCGGGTGAGAAGACCAGGTCCGACGTGTCGGCCTTCTGCACCACGTCGCCGTCGACCTCGCAGGAGATCTCGCCCGGGTCGCCCTCGTCGACGACCAGCCACGGCCCGACCGGGGTGCTGCGCTCGAACGTCTTGCCCTGCAGCCACTCCACCGACCGGTACTGGAAGTCCCGCGCGGTCACGTCGTTGACCACGGTGTAGCCGGCGATCGCCGCGGCGGCCTGCTCCGCGGTGGCGTGCCGGACCTCCGTCCCGATCACGACGCCGAGCTCGGCCTCCCAGTCCACCTGCTCCGATCCCGCCGGCAGCTCCACCGGGTCGTACGCCCCGACGAGCGCGCGGGCGAACTTCGCGAACAGCGCCGGGTACTCCGGCAGCTCGCGACCCATCTCCAGGATGTGCGAGCGGTAGTTCAACCCGACACAGAACACCTTCTCCGGCCGCGGCACCACCGCCGCGTAGTCCAGCCCGGTCAGGTCGTGGCGGGGGCCCTCCGCCGACGCCGCGGCCGCCCGCCAGTCCGGACGGGCGAGGAACTCTCCGAGATCGGCCGCGCCCAGCTCGATCGCCCCGCGGTCGTCACCGTCGTCGTCGATCCGGACGGCGGCGGTGCCGGCGGCGGTGCGGATGGTCGCGAGCTTCACGAATGGTCCTCTCGTGCGGTGCGGGCGAGACCGAGGGCCTCGAGGACGGGGGCGTCGGAGTAGCAGAAGGCGTCGAGCCCGGTGTCGGCGTCGAAGGCCAGGCCGGCCCAGGAGGGGACACAGAACAGGTCACCGCGGCCGACCTCGTAGCGCTCGTCGCCGACGGTCACCACACCGGAGCCCTCGAAGACCTGCCAGACCGAGGACCCCGCGGTCCGGGTCGGCGCGGTGGAGGTGCCGGAGCGCAGCCGGTGCATCTCGCAGCGCATCGTCGACAGGCAGTCCCCCGCGGTGGCCGGGTTGGTGAACCGGACCACGGCGTGCCCGGGCTCGACGACGCCGGGGTGCCCCTCCCGCTCCAGCTCCAGCTGCGCGGTCAGGGCCGCGTCGGTGTGCTCCCAGCGGTACGCCATCAGCGGGGAGGCCTTCGGGGTCGGGGCGCCCACCGGGGTGAGGCCGGGATGGCCCCACAGCCGCTCGTTGCGCGAGGCGGCCGGGGTCTCCTTAGTGGCCAGCACGTCCGGGCCGAACTCGAAGAACCCGGCGTCGATCGTGCGGACCAGCGGGATGTCCAGCCCGTCGATCCAGGCCATCGGGTGGTCGGTGGTGTTGTGGTGCTCGTGGAAGTGCATGCCCGGGGTGAGCAGCAGGTCCCCGCGGCGCATCGCGACCGGGTCGCCCTCGACGTTGGTCCACACCCCCTCGCCCTCGACCACGAACCGGAACGCAGTCTGCGTGTGGCGGTGCGCCGGCGCCTCCTCCCGCGGGCCCAGGTACTGGATCGCCGCCCACAACGTCGGCGTGGCGTACGGGGTGCCCGGCAGGCCGGGGTTGGCGAGCGCGATCGCGCGCCGCTCCCCGCCCCGGCCGACGGGGACCAGCTCGCCCGCCTTCTCGGCCAGCGGCAGCAGGGTGGACCAGCGCCACAGGAACGGCACGGAGTCCGGCCGCGGGCTGGTCGGCATCAGGCCGCCGATCTGCGTCCACAGCGGCATCATGTGCGCGGCGTCGAACGCCGCGTACAGCTCGTCGAGCCGGGCCTGCTCCTGCGGGGTGATCTCCGGTGCGGTGGTCATGCCGTCGTCTCCTCCTTCGTCGTTCCCGCGGTCAGGGCGGACGGGGTCGCGGCCGGGCCGTCGCCCCGCCGCCGCGGGACCAGGGCGATCAGCAGCGCGCCCGCGAGCGCGGGCACCGCGAACCCGTAGAAGTTCCACTCGAACCCGATGCCGGACGCCAGCACCCACCCGCCGAACAGCGGGCCCACGATCGCGCCGGCCCGGCCGACCCCCAGGGCCCAGCCGAGGGCCGTCGCGCGGATCGCCGCCGGGTGGTGCACGGCCACGTACCCGTTGACCAGGATCTGCGTGCCCACGCTGCCCAGGCCGGCGAGCGCGACGGCCACCAGCAGCAGCCCCGTGTCGACGCGCTGGCTCAGCACCAGCAGGCATCCCGTGGCCACCAGGAATGCGGCCACGGTGACCGGCTTCGGGCCGAGGCGGTCCGCCAGCACCGAGGCGGCGACGGCGCCGACGATCGCCCCGAGGTTCAGCACCAGCAGGAAGGTCAGCGCCGATCCGAGCGGGTACCCGGCCTGCCGCATGATCTGCGGCAACCACGTGTTCAGCCCGTAGACCAGCAGCAGGCCGCAGAAGCTGGCCGCGCCGAACAGCAGGGTGGCCGCGAGGGCGCCCCGGCGGAACAGTGCCTTCGGTCCGGCCGTGCCCGCCGCGGACGCCCGCTCCGCGCGCAGGGCGGGCAGGTCGACGCCGTACCGGACGGCGAGGGCCTCCGCCTCCGCGTCCCGGCCCTTGGCCACCAGGTAGCCGACGGACTCGGGCAGGAGGCGCCACGCCAGCGGCAGCACCACCACCAGCGGCGCCGCCCCGATCGCGAGCAGCGGGCGCCAGCCGTGATCGGCCGCCAGCAGCAGTGCGAGGACCGCCGCGAGCACACCCCCGACCGAGTAGCCGGCGAACATCAGGGCGTTGTAGAGCTGCCTCCGCCCGCGCGGCGCGTACTCGACGGTCAGCGCGATCGCCGACGGGATGACCCCGCCGAGCCCGAGCCCGGCCAGGAACCGCAGCAGGCCCAGCACGCCGGGGCTCGGCGCCAGCGAACAGCCGACCATCAACAGCGAGAACCACGTGATCCCGATCAGCATGATCCGGCGGCGGCCGATCGCGTCGGTGATGGCACCGGCCGCCAGGGCGCCGATCAGCATGCCCGCCAACGCGTAGCTGCCGATGGCCCCGGCCTGGGCGGGCCCCATGTCCCACCCCGGCTCCGCCAGCAGGCTCGGCACCGCGGAGCCGTAGACGATCAGGTCGTAGCCGTCGAAGACGATCGTCAGGAAGCACAGGGCGACCACGACGAGTCCGGACCGGGAAGTGGTCGGTCCTGTCGTCCGTGACACGAGCACCACGCTCCTCGTCGGTGTGCGCACACCGCCGCCGTGGCGGGTGCGCAACCCAACTTACAACGCGACGCCGACGACCGTCTAGTTCGTGTAACTGGTTAAGCGGCATGGCGGCGCTAACCCGCCTCCTCCTCCGGCAGGGCGGCCCCCGTAAGCGCGTCGACGCACGCCTCCGCCGGCCCCCGCAGCAGCCCGTGGGCCTCCAGGAACACCTCGTGGGCGAGCCGTCCGCTCCAGCCCTCCGGGAGGAGCTCGGGCGGCAGGTCCGGGTCGCGGAACGGGAAGCGCCGGTAGTCGTGGACCAGGTTCATCCGCTCGACCAGCGCGTCCGCCCCCTGCAGCTCGCCCGCCCGGTAGCCGGCGAGCCGGGGACGATAGGTCTCGAGCAGCTCGGCGTAGGCGCGGTCCAGGCCCGCGAGGTCCCAGGACCGGGCGGCGATGTCGCGGTCCGCCGCGGCTCCCGCCGACCGCGAGCGGAAGACGTCGAGCTGCACGGCGGGCTCGTCGGCGAAGGCCTCGCGCACCAGGCCGGTGCGGTCGTGCGGACTGAGCCACACCGCCGACGACAGGGGACCGAACCCGAACCAGGCGAGCTTCTTGCGCAGCTGCTCGCGCAGGCCCCGCTCGGCCTCGGGCACGGAGTAGATGACCATGTGCCACTGCCCGTCCCATGGACCCTGCGCGCGGTGGAAGATCCGCTCGCGGCCCTCGTCGAGCAACGCCCAGGCGGCGTCGGTGAGGGCGTAGACCGTCTCGCGGCCGTCCCGGCGGCTCGACAGCCAGCCCTCCTTCCGCAGCCGGGTCACCACGACCCGGACGGTCGGCTCGGGGACGTCGAAGCACCCCATCAGCGACACGAGACTGCGCAGCCGGGCCTCGCCGCCCCGGTAGCGCAGGTAGTCGCCGAACAGGTCGAAGACCAGTGACCGCGCCTTCACCAGCACACCTCCCCCTGCGTACGGACGCCGTACGCAGGCCCCAGTGTCCCACCTCCGGTGCCCGCACCGACGCAGCGATCACCAGCCGGGCGCGCCGATTCTCCCGCGACCGGCGGACGATTGACACGCCCGAGGCACGCTCATCAGGATGTGCGCACCCCCTCGACGAGGAGCACCCATGTCCGAGACCTTCGTGCTGATCACCGGCGCCTGGCACGGCGGCTGGGCCTGGCGGCCCGTGGCCGAGCACCTGCGGGCCGCGGGTCACCGCGTGCTGACGCCCACCCTTCCCGGGCTGCACGACGGCGACGACCCGACCCGGTACCACCTGTCCGACGTCGTCGACGCCGTGGTCGACCTCGTGGAGCGGGAGGACCTGCGCGACGTCACGCTCGTCGGGCACAGCTGGGGCGGCTACGTGATCACCGGCGCGGCACCGCGGCTGGCCGGCCGGCTGCGCAAGCTCGTGTACTGGAGCGCCTTCGTGCCCGCGGCCGGCCGCTCGCTCTACGACGAGGTGCCGCCGCAGTACCAGGAGCTGTTCACCCAGCTCGCCCGCGCGTCCGGCACGAACTCGGTGGCGATGCCGTTCGAGGTCTGGCAGGCCGCGTTCATGAACGACGCGCCGGAGGAGGTCCAGCGGGCCGTGCACGCGCTGATGGTGCCGCAACCCTTCCGGTATTTCACCGAGACCGTCGAGCCGCTCGACCCAGCCGCGCTCGGGGTGCCCGTCGCGTACGTGCTGAGCACCGGGGACGTCGCCCTGCCGCCGGGCGAGTACGGCTGGGACCGGTTCGCCGGGCGGCTCGGGGTCACCCCGGTCGCCGCCCCCGGCAGCCACGAGGCCTGCTTCACCGAGCCGGCCGGACTCGCCGAGGCGCTGCTCAAGGCCTGAACACCCCACCGCTGCGACGCCCCGACGGCGGTCGACGCCCGACTGCAGCACACGACGCCCTCGCCCGGGGGAGCGCGGGCGAGGACGTCGTGCGGAGGCGGCCGTCAGGCGGTCACGCTCCGGGCTCCTCGAGAAGGGCCCGTCCGTCACCCGAGCTCGCGGCCCGGCGCGGGTGCGGTCGCGTCGCGCAGCCCCCTGCCCGTGGGACACGACGTCGATCGTGTCGAGCTCCGGCCCACGGGTCTTGATGTCCGAGAGCCAGTAGGCCTCGTCCGACACGAGCCCGGAGGCCGGGTCGTCCATGAGCGGGTTGCGCACGAAGGTCACGTGGTGGGGGTCGACGACGCGCGGCGCGTCGCCCATCCAGTCGGTGGCCTTGTCCCACATGCCGTTCTTGCACATCACCAGGTGCTCGGCGGCGAGCCCGACCCGGCTGTAGAACTCGTAGTCGTAGTCCCCCGCGGCGTAGGCGTCGGCGCGCTCGCGGGTGATGGTGTAGCGGATGAAGTCGTCGTTGACCCCCGCCCACTCCATCACCGGCTGGTTGCGCCGGCTCGGCAGCAGCACGGACAGCTTCGAGCCCGGCCCGTGCACCGTCAGGGTGTCGACGCCGACGAAGTCCCCGACCTGGTCCGCGACGCCGTCGAGCCCCGGGAACGACGGCGCGACGTTCAGCCCGTCGCAGATGAAGGCCCTGCTGAACACGTCCGGGAAGGACAGCGAAAGCTTGTTGGCCATAAAGGCGCCGGAGGAGAAGCCGCCCATCGCGGTGCGGTCCGGGTCGAGGTCGTAGTGCCGGCGGGCGTCGGCGATCGCTTCGAACACCGCGGCGCCGGACTCGCCGTAGCCCCACTCGTCCTGCCCGCGGGCGTCGACGTCGATCACCATCGTCGGGTCGCCCGGCCGCTCGGAGAACCGCGGTACAGGGCCCGGCGTACCGGCGCAACGGTTACGCCCTGCGCCCGGGCGACGACGCCGCCGGCGACCGGGATGCGGGGTTACCTCGCACCTCCACCGACGGCGCGCCGCCCGTGCCTCGATGGGCGGGAGCCTCGGTCGCCGACCGGTATCCCCGCAACGACCCCGAACGGGACTAGTTACGACGCCGCTCCGGACGGCGAGTAAGCGAAACACATGTGAGTGGGCGGTCTAGCCCGTCACGCCACCGGCCGAGCCGCACCCAACGCCGCTGGTCGCCAACAACGACGTCGTCTCGAGCAGTAATTGTGGACAAACCGGAACTCAACCTTGTGTCAAGTTGAGCCCTTCATGATGCTCGTCACAGCGGTCGCCTACGGCGGACCGGATCAACGGCGCACCGATCACGACGGGAGGCAGCCATGGGTGTCACACTCCGCGGCGTCAACCTGGGTTACATGGGTCTGGACAAGTCCCTGCTGGTCAACAAGCCCGAGCATGTCGGGAGCACCTACCAGTGCCCGGCCATCGCCTACATCCTCGAGACCCCACAGGGACGGATCCTCTGGGAGACCGGTCTGTCGGCGCGATGCTCGGACGAGTGGCTCGCCGAGTGGCGGGAGGTGGTCGATCTCGGGGCCGTCACGCCCGAGGCGTGCCTGGAACTGCGGCTGAAGCAGCTCGGCCTGGGGCCGGAGGACTTCCGCTACGTCGTCCAGGGGCACCTGCACACCGATCACGCCGGCGGTCTGCGCCTGTTCGAGGACGCCGGCGCGGAGATCGTGGTGCACGAGGCGGAGTACGCCCACGTCATGAGCCTCGACACGGACAGGGACTTCTTCGCCCGCGTGGACTGGGCCTTTCTCGGCGACAAGAAGCCGACCCTGATCCCGGGAGGCTCGATGGAGATCGCCGACGGCGTGCGTCTGGTGCATCTACCGGGACACACACCGGGACAGATGACCATGCAGGTCGACCTCGCGAGCACCGGCACGGTGCTCCTGACCTCGGACGCCCTCTATCACCACGAGAACTACGTCGAGCCCACCGGCGAACCCCAGATCTACTGGGACATCGAGAAGTGGCGTACCTCCCTCGAATTGCTCGGCCGGCTGGCGCGCGAGAACGACGCCTGGCTGTTCCCCGGCCATGACGAGACCGGAATTCAGCACTTCGACAGCCGCCAGGAACTGAAGGCGATCCGCTTCGACGAGGGCTACACCTACGCGTAGGAACGACTCATCGACAAGGAGAATCCGGTGATCGAGATCGGAGTGTTCCACAACGGGGCATCGGACCTGCCCGCGAAGGAGGTGCCGTGGAACGGATCGGGCGTCGTCGTGAACGACGGCGACCTTCCCACGACACACCAGTCGGCCCAACGCACCATCGTCAACCAGGTGCGACAGGGTGTCCTCGCCGACCACCTGGGTTTCGACTACTGGTTCCAGACCGAGCACCACTTCCAGCCCGAGGGCGCCGAGCTCAGCCCGAACCCGCTGCTCGGGGAAGCCGCGATCGCCGCGCGGACCAAGAGGATCAGGCTGGCACAGGCAGCCAACATCATCACCTGGTGGCACCCGATCCGGATCGCGGAACAAGCCGCGATGCTCGATGTGATCAGCGGTGGACGGCTGGAGTTCGGCATCGGGCGCGGCTATCAGCCGCGGGAGAACGAGACCTTCGGCTGGCCCTACGGCTCCACCATCCAGGACCAGGAACGCAACCGCGCCTATTACGAGGAGGCCTACGAGATCATTCTCAAGGCATGGACGCAGGATTCCTTCTCCCACCACGGCGAGTTCATGTCGCTCCCGCCCTCGTACACGAAGTGGAACCACAAGCAGACCCTCGCCTACTTCAGCCAGAAGGGCGTCGGCCGGGAACTCGACGAGGTGCTCAAGGTGGGCGGGCCGGACATGTACTCCGGCGGCAACCCGGTACAGGCGACCACCACGAAGCTTCTCGAATTCTCCGTCTACCCCCAGCCGCTGCAGAAGCCGTACCCGCAGATGTGGGAGCCGTTGACCAGTCCGCGCTCCGTCAAGTGGGCGGCCGAGCGCGGCATCAACGGCTACTTCATCGTGGAGCCCAACTCACGGCTCCGGAAGAACATCGACCTCTACTTCGAGGCTGCCGAGTCGGCGGGATGGCCCGACCGGCAGGACCGGGGTCAGTTCAAGCGCGGGTGGGACGCGGAGAAGCACCGCGGCGTCGTGACGTGTCGGTACATCCACGTGGTCGAGAAGGGCCTCGGCGACCTGGACCGGGCCGCGCGGGCCATGGAGTTGCAGTGGGACTACTACGGCCCGTTCGGATTCGCCGCCGTGCTGGCCGAGGCCGACGAGCCGTTCTACGACCTCGACATGAAGGTCACCGCCGATCTCCTCCGTGAGAAGAAGGTCGCCATCCACGGGTCGAAGCAGTACGTGATCGACTCGATCTTGGAGATCAAGGAGCAGTGCGGCTACGACGACTTCATGTTCAACGCTTGGTTCGAGCTCGGCGGCTTCCGGGGCGAGGAGGTCGAAGCGCAGATGAGCTACTTCGCCGACGAGATCATGCCGGTGCTCCGTCGGGAGTGCGGCGGCTCTCCGGAGCTACCGACCAGCAGCGTCGACCTCGACGTGGAACGGAGGCCGGTGGCGCAGGCCTGACCGTCGACGACGACGCCGAGGCCGGGCCGGGTTCGTCCGGTCCGTGTTCCGGGCGGGTTCTCCTGCCCGGAACACGGACCGCACGCCCGCCAACCCCGGACGGCCTGCCCCGGTGGCCGAGATCACCTCCGAAGCTGAACTGAACGGGCGTTCAGCACTCCATGATGTCTGCGGAGTCTCGACGGAGAGGACCTGACGATGAGTGCGTTCAGCGACGGCCTCATGGCCGATCGGACGGTGTTCGTGGCGGGTGGCACGAGCGGTATCAACCTCGGCATCGCCCGCAGGTTCGCTCAGCTCGGGGCGCGGGTGGCGGTGGTCGGCCGCAACCCGGAGAAGGCGAAGGCGGCTGCGGACTCCATCGGTGCCGGCGCGCTCGGCCTCTCCGCGGACGTCCGCGACTACGAGGCCATCCGGGGTGCACTGGAGCAGGTCGCGAGCGAGCTCGGCCCGCTCGACGTCGTCGTGTCCGGCGCCGCGGGCAACTTCCTGGCCCCCGCGGCACAGATGTCCGCCAACGCCTTCCGCACGGTGGTCGACATCGACCTCAACGGCACGTTCAACGTCTTCCGCGGCTGCTACGCCCTCCTCCGGACCCCGGGCGCCTCGCTGATCGCGATCACCGCGGGCCAGGCGGTCAACGCCATGCCGATGCAGGCCCACGCCTGCGCGGCCAAGGCCGGCATCAACCAGCTCGTCCGGGTGCTCGCCATGGAGTGGGGCCCCGACGTGCGGGTCAACGGCATCTCCCCCGGCCCGATCTCGGGCACCGAGGGCATGGCCCGGCTCGCGCCGGACGAGAGCACCCGCGAGGCCCACTTCGCCCGGATCCCGTTGAAGCGCTGGGGCGAGATCGAGGAGGTCGCCGAGGCCGCGGTGTTCCTCTCCAGCCCGTCCGCCACCTACGTCAGCGGCACGATCCTCGACGTCGACGGCGGCTCCCAGCTCGGCGACGCCAGCCGGACCAGTACCGCGAAGGGCCTGGCCTGAGGCCGACGCCCGGACGCCGGGCGCCGGCCGTGATCAGCCGGCGGCCCGGTAGCGACCGGGCTCGACCTCCGCGACGAGGCCGGCGCGGACGAGCCGGTCGAGGTGCTGCTCGGCGGTGCGGGCCTCCACGGTGTCCACGTGCGGGGCGTCCACGTGCGGTCGGTAGACGAACCGGTGGTCGACGACGTCCGCGAGGGTCCGCGGCTCCGCGAGGAACTCCCGCAGGGCCGCGTCCCGACGCTCGACGACCTCCCGGTAGGCGCGGAGCCGGCCGCGGAACTCCTCGGCGCCCTCGATCACGCCCTTCTGGTGGAAGGTGCCGAACCACCGGGCGTCGACCTCGGCACACGTCTCGATCGACCGCTCGAAGCCCTCGAGGCTGCTCCCCCGGTCGCCGTAGTACGGGCCGAACGAGGTCAGGTCGATGTCGGCGATGTAGAGGAAGCCGTCCGGCTCGACCAGCAGGCCGCAGTGCCCGGCGGTGTGCCCGGGCAGGTGCACGACGGTCGCCGTGCGGTCACCGAGGTCGAACCGGTGGCCGTCCGGCACGCCCAGGGCGTCGGGACGGCTGCGGACCCGGAAGTCGGTGGTCAGCGACTCCGCGAACTCCGCGGTCGCCTCCGCCGGCAGGCCGTAGCCGGCGAGCAGCACCTGTGTGTCCCGGACCGCGGCGAGATCGGCGGAGTGCACGTGGACCGGGGCGGGGAACGCGTCGATCGCCACGACGTGGTCCTCGTGCGCATGGCTGACGAACACGGCGTCGGCGGCAGGCAGGTCGTCCTCCTCGACCAACGCCAGGGAGGGGTCCACGAGGAGCGTGCCCGCGCTGCCGCGGACCAGCAGCGAGTTCCCGTACGGGTAGCCGCCGCCGTTCGCCGCCCGCAGCAGCGTGACCTGCCCGTACTCCTCGGGTGTCCACCCTGTCGTCCCCATCGACGCCTCCCTCGCGGCCCGTCCCCGGACCCCGGCGGTCCGCGGGCTGCACGCCGCTACCGACAGTTCTTCCTCGCGGTCGGCCCCGCGTCAAGATCGAGCACGGGAAGCTCGTCGCTCACGGCTCAGGGGGGACACCTCGCCGGAGGCGCCGGGCGTCCTCGACGCGGATCGCCGTCCGCCTCGGGAGCCCGTCAGGCCGGGCCGGGACCGGTCCGGTCGACCACCAGCTCCTCGACCGCCCGCTCGAGGAGGACGTCTCCGACGACGACCTCCTCCAACGGCAGGCCGAGGACGCCGGCGGCCCGCTCCGCCGCCGCGCGGAGGCCGGCGGTCGGGTGCTGGGCGAGCCAGACCACGCGCCGGTAGTGGCCGAAGTAGTCGTCGCGCAGCTCGGGGTACCGGTCCAGGCCGAGCTCGACGACGACCGAGCGGGCGAACGACGCGACGAGGTAGTCGGTCAGCACGTAGGTGCCGGGTTCTGCCTCCAGCAACGCGCGCATCCGGGCGGCGCCTGCGAAGACCGAGTAGCAGTCGGTACCGGTCAGCCGCCGCACGCCCCACCGGGCGCACACCGCGTCGAGGGCGCCGTAGGTTCCGCAGTCCGCGTAGCCGACGGCGACCCGCGCATACCGCGGCCGCAGGCGCGACACCTCGCGCTCGACGGCGGCGGCGATCCGCTCGGGCCGGTTGTGCAGCAGCGGAGGCAGGGGGACGACGTCGACGGGCCAGCCGCGACGGGCGACGACGTCCGCGACGGGGCGGGCGATCGCCCCGCACGCGACCACCGCCACCCTGTCCGGGCGAGCTCCCCGTCCACGCCGTCCGACCTGGTCAGACCGGGAAGGCGAGGCGCTCGACGAACCGGTCGTTGAAGTCCGCGCGGTCGGAGAGCTCGACGTAGTGCACCTCCTCCAGCAGGGCCTGGGCCGCCGCCCGCTCGCGCATCGACAGCAGGGCCATCTTGGCGCCCTCCCCCGCCACGTTGCCCGCGCTCACGATGCGCAGCAGCGCGACGTCGGGCACCAGCCCGATCCGCACCGCGGCGGCGGGGCCGAGATAGCTGCCGAAGGACCCGGCCAGCAGCACCTGGGCGACGTCGGCGGCGGTCAGCCCCTGCTCCTCCAGCAGCAGCTGCCAGCCCGTGGAGATCGCCGCCTTGGCGAACTGCAGCTCGCGGATGTCGCGTTGGGACAGGTAGAGCGCCTCGGCAGGGTCACCGGCCGGGTCGTCACCGCGGAAGTGCAGGACGAAGACCCGCTCCTGGCCGACCTGGCGCAGCCGCGCGGCCAACCCGGGCGGCACGCCCGGCGCGTCCGCCGCGATCAGCCGCCCCGACGCGTCGACGAGGCCGGCCGCCACCATCGCCGCCACGGCGTCGACGAGGCCGGAGCCGGCCAGCCCGACCGGCTCGACGTCCCCGATGACCTGCAGCACGACGTCGTCGTCGCTGATCTTCACGCCCTCGACCGCGCCGGGCGCGGCCCGCATCCCGCAGCGGATGGCCGCGCCCTCGAAGGCCGGCCCGGCGGGGGCGGCGGTGGCGAGCAGCCGGTCGCCCGCCGCGAGGATGATCTCGCAGTTCGTGCCGATGTCGATGAAGAGCCGGACGCGGCGGTCACGGTCCATCCCGGAGGCCAGCGCGCCCGCGACGATGTCGCCGCCGACGTAGGCGCCGAGCGCGGGGAACACGTACGCCCTGGCGCGCGGGTGCACCCGCACCCCGAGGTCGGCGGCCGCGAGGTCGTCGAACGAGCGGGAGGCCATGACGAACGGCGCGACCCCCAGCGGCTCGGGGTCCACCCCCAGCGCGAGGTGGGTCATCGTGGCGTTGCCCGCCAGCGCGATCTCGTAGACCTCGCCGCGGTCGACGCCGCCGTCGGCGCAGACCTCGCCCGCGAGCTGGTCGAGGCCCTCGTGGGCGAGCGCGGTGAGCCGGTCCAGGGCCGCGGGGTCGGTCATCGTCGCGCTGATCCGGGTGATCACGTCGGCGCCGTGGGACTGCTGGGGGTTGAGCCGGGACGCGACGGCCACCGGGGTGCCGGTGGCGAGATCGAGCAGCGTCGCGACGACGGTCGTCGTGCCGAGGTCGAAGGCGATGCCGAAGAGCCGCCCGCTCGTGTCCCCCGGCTCCACGTCGACCAGCACGTCGTCCACGACGACCGCGGTGACCGTGTGGTCCGGGGTGTGGTCCGGCGTGTGGTCGGCGGAGCGCAGCGCCCGGGACAGGCTCCGGATCGCCGGCAGGTCCACCCGGAGCTCGAGGTCGGGCAGCGCGTCGCGCAGGCGCTCGAGGTCCGTGCGCTGGTCGGCGAGGGTCGGCTCGGGCAGCGTCAGGCAGCGCTTCTGCAGCGCGGGGCGCAGGATCACCTGCCGCCCGACGCCGACCGTGGCCGCCTTCGGCCGGGTGACGAGCGCGGGCACCTCCACCCGCAGGTCCTGCTCGGCCCGGGCGCGGCACGCCAGGCGCCAGCCCGCGCGCAGCTCCTCGGGGCCGAAGGCGCGCGGGTCCAGCCGGGACACCGGCACGTCGCCCTCGACGACCCGCATCCGGCACTTGCGGCACGTGCCGTGGCCCCCGCAGGTGGAGTCGACGGCGATGCCGTTCCAGCTCGCCGCGTCGAACAGCGTCGCCCCGGCGGGGGCCCGCACCTCGCGGGGGCGGGCCCCGTCGGGGTCGAACCGGATGCGGACCCGCTCCGGCGTCGGCGGCTCGGGGAGTGCGGTCACGGTCAGGCCGTCTTCTCCGCGGCGGCCGCCGCCCGGGCGCGCGCGATCCAGGCCGCGCCCCAGTCGTCGTTGCCGAGCAGCAGGTCCGCGGCCTTGACCGCCTCGACGATCTGCGGCGACCGCACGTCCATGATCGCGCTGGTCAGCCCGCAGGACATGGCCATGGGCAGGAACGTCGCGCCGAGCGCCGGGCGCCCGGGCATGCCGAAGGAGACGTTGGAGGCGCCGAGGGTCGTGTTCAGGCCGAGCTCGTCCGAGATCAGCTCGATCGTCCGCAGCGTCGTGCGGACGAGCGTCGTGTCCGCCCCCACCGGCATGGCCAACGGGTCGATCACGATGTCCTCGACCGGGATGCCGTACTCGCCGACGGCGACGTCGAGGATCTTGCGGGTGATCTCCAGCCGGCGCTCCGGCTCGTCCGGGATCTCGTCCTCCTCGTTGGGCAGTGCGATCACCGCCGCCCCGTGCCGGGCCACGATCGGCAGGATCGCGTCCAGCCGCTCCCGCTCGCCGGTCACCGAGTTCACCAGCGCCTTGCCCTGGTACGCGGCGAGCCCGGCCTCCAGCGCCTCGACCACCGACGAGTCGATCACCAGCGGCAGGTCGGTGCGCTCCTGCACCATCGTGACGGCCTTGGCGAGCAGCTCGGCCTCGTCGGCGAGCGGGACGCCCATGTTGACGTCGAGCATCGTCGCCCCGCCGGCGACCTGCTGCTCGACGTCGACCTCGATGCGCGAGAGGTCGCCCCGGCGCAGCTGCTCGGCGAAGATCTTCCGGCCGGTCGGGTTGATCCGTTCACCGATCAGGCAGAACGGTCGATCCGGACCGATGACGACCTCGCGGGTCGCCGAGCGCAGGACGGTGTGCATCAGACCCCCACGGCGGCGCGACGGGCGGCGAGCAGTTCCTTGGCCTTGCGGACGGCGGTGGCGGCGTCGGCGGCGTAGCCGTCGGCCCCCACGGCGTCCGCGTACTCCTGGGTGACCGGGGCGCCCCCGACCATCACGATCACCTGGTCGCGCAGCCCCGCCTTCTGCAACGCGTTGATGTTCGCCTTGAACATCGGCATGGTCGTGGTGAGGAACGCGGAGAAGCCGACGATGTCCGGATTGTGCTCGTGGATCCCGGCGATCACCTTCTCCGGCGACACCTGCACGCCGAGGTCGATCACGTGGAAACCGGCACCCTCCAGCATGATGTTGACGAGGTTCTTGCCGATGTCGTGGACGTCGCCCTTCACGGTGCTCATCAGGAACGTCCCGACGGTCTGCGCACCGGTCTCGGCGAGCAGCGGGCGCAGGACGTCCAGCGCCCCGCTCATCGCCTTGCCCGCCACGAGCATCTCGGGCACGAAGAAGTCCCCGCGCTCGAACCGGGCGCCGACCTCCTCGAGCGCGGGGATCAGCGCGTCGAACAGCATCGACTCGGGGGTGAGGTCCGCGTCGAGACCCTCGTGCGTCAGCTCGAGCACGCGCGGCTTGTTCCCGACGAGCGTCTCGTCGTAGAGCCCGCGCAGGATCGCCTCGTGATCCATCAGGCCGAGCCTCCCTTTCGTCCGGGTTGGTGCCCCAGCAGCGCGGACAGCCCGCGCAGCTCGGCGACGAGCAGGTCCCCGAGCGTGGTGATGCCGAAGTCGTTGATGCGGTTGGTGGGTCCGGAGACCGAGACGGCGGCGACGACGGTGCCGTCGACGGCCCGCACGGGAGCGCCGACGGCGGCGAGCCCGAGCTCCAGCTCGTCCAGCGAGGCGGCCCAGCCTCGTCGGCGGACCTCGACGAGGGCGTGCTCGAACTGGGCGCGGTCGACCGGCGAATGCGCGGTGCGGCGCTCCAGCTGGCCGGGCGGCAGCGGGAGCGCGCCGAAGGCGTAGAGCACCTTGCCCAGCGCCGTGCAGTGCGCGGGCACGTCGACGCCGACCCAGTTCGCGGCCCCGACCAGGTACCGGCTGTCGACCTGGTCGATCTCGACGAGCTGGCCGCCGCGCGCCACGGCGAGGTTCACCGTCTCCCGGCAGAGCGCCGACAGGTGCTCCATCGTGGGGCGGGCGAGCTCGGCGAGGTCGTGCAGCGCGCTGGGCCGGGCGGCGTGCAGCGAGAACAGCGCACCCGGGCGGAAGGCGCCGGCCCGGTCGCGGTACACCAGCCGGCTGCGCTCCAGGGCCTGCAGGAGCCGTGAGGTGGTGGACTTCGCCAGGCCGAGCTCGTCCACCAGCGAACTGAAGGTGCGCGGCGCGCCGGACTCGACGATGAGGCCGAGCAGGGCACTCGCTCGTTCGACCGACTGACTGCCCGTCTGCGCCGTCATGAGAGCCGTCCAAAGTTTCACATTATGGAACCCGAGTTCTGAGGATGGCGGCTACTGTGACGCGGGTCTCCCAGCCCGTCAAGAGCGGAGAAGCACATGTTCCGCAACGCGATGCCCCGGTACGAGATCCTCTCCGAGGACGCGATGAGCACCCTCGACGCGGGCTGGCGCCGGCTGGTGTCGGAGATCGGCGTGGAGTTCGGGTCGGCCCGGGCGTTGGAGCTGTTCCGTCAGGCCGGCCAGAAGGTCGAGGACTCCGACGGTCAGGGGGTCGTCCGGTTCGATCCGGACTTCGTGCTCGAACAGGTCGCCAAGGCGCCGCGGTCGTTCGACGTGCAGGCCCGCAATCCGGCGAACACCGTCCACATCGGCGACGACGCGATGGCGTTCGGCGCCGTCTACGGCCCGCCGTTCGTGCGGGAGGGCGACGTGCGGCGGGACGCGACGATGGACGACTTCCGCAACTTCACCCGGCTGGCCCAGGGCTTCGCCGTCCTCGACTCGGCGGGCGGGGTCGTCTGCGAGCCGGAGGACACGCCGCTGGACTCGCGGCACCTGGACATGACCTACGCCCTGCAGACGCTCACCGACAAGATCTACATGGGCAACGTGGTGTCCGGGGCCAACGCCGCCGACACGATCGCCATGACCGAGATCCTCTTCGGCGGCCGGCCGGCGATCGAGGCCACCCCGGCCACGATCTCGCTGATCAACTGCAACTCGCCGCTGCGCTGGGACGAGCGCATGCTGGAGGCGCAGCTCGCGTACAGCGAGGCCAACCAGGCCGTCGTCATCACCCCGTTCCTGCTGATGGGCGCGATGTCGCCGGTCTCGATCCCGGCGGCGCTGACCCAGCAGATCGCCGAGGCCCTCACCGGCATCGCGCTCTCCCAGCTCGTCCGGCCGGGCTGCCCGGTGATCTTCGGATCGTTCCTCTCCAACATCGACATGCAGTCCGGCTCGCCCTGCTTCGGCACCCCGGAGTCAGCGGTCGGGCTGCTCTGCACCGGACAGATTGCCCGCCGGTTCGGGCTCCCGGTCCGCTCCGGCGGTGGCCTCACCTCGAGCCAGACCGCGGACGCCCAGGCGGGCTACGAGTCGTTGATGACCATGCTCCCGACCTTCCTCGCGGGCATCAACTGGGTGATGCACTCGGCGGGGTGGCTGGAGGCCGGGCTGGTCGCGAGCTACGAGAAGTTCGTCCTCGACGTGCAACTGCTCGAGATGCTCCAGCACGAGTTCCGGCCGCTGGAGATCGACGAGGCGTCGCTCGCGTTCGACGCCCACGACGAGGTCCGGCACGGCGGCCACTTCCTCGGCGCCGCCCACACCATGGAACGGTTCCGCACCTGCTTCTACCGCCCGTTCGTCAACAGTTCGGAGAACTACGAGCGGTGGGTGCGCAACGGGGCCAAGGACGCCGCCGCCCGCGCCCGCGACGTCGCGCGGAAGCGACTCGACGAGTACGAACCTCCGCCGCTGGACGACGCGGTGCGCGAGGAGCTGACGGAGTACGTGACCCGGCGCCGCCGCGAGCTGGGCGACTAGGAGGACCATCCGATGCCGAATCTCCCCGCCACCGCCCGCGTCGTCGTGATCGGCGCCGGCATCGTCGGCAACTGCCTCGTGCACCACCTCGCCCGCCTCGGCTGGCGGGACATCGTGCAGATCGACAAGGGCCCGCTGCCCAACCCGGGCGGCTCCACCGGGCACGCCTCGAACTTCATCTTCCCGGTCGACCACTCGCGCGAGATCGCCGACCTGACGCTCGACTCGATGCGCCAGTACAAGGAGCTGGGCGTGTTCACCGAGTCGGGCGGGTACGAGGTCGCCCGCACCGAGGAGCGGATGGAGGAGCTGCGCAGGCGAATGTCGTCGGCGCGGGCGTGGGGCGTCCCGGCCGAGCTGGTGACCCCGGACCACGTCGTCGAACGCGTCCCGTACCTGGACAAGGACGAGATCCTCGGGGCGTTCTGGACGCCGTCCGTGGGCGTGGTCGACTCGCTCCGCGCGGGGACCCTGATGCGGGAGTCGGCGCTCGCCCGCGGTGCGCTCACCGTCGTGTCGACCGTCGAGGTGATCGGCATGGACGTCGAGCACGGGCGGATCCGGCGCGTGCGCACCACCGGCGGCGACATCGAGGCCGAGACCGTCGTGATCGCCTGTGGGGTGTGGAGCCCGAAGCTGGCCGCGATGGCCGGCGCGGCGATCCCGCTCACCCCGGCCGTCCACCAGATGATCTCGGTGGGGCCGATCCCGCAGCTGGCCGAGCGGCCCGGCGAGATCTCCTTCCCGATCATCCGGGACATGGACACGTTCTGCTACGAGCGCCAGCACGGCGCCGACATGGAGGTGGGCTCCTACGCCCACCGGCCCATCCTGTGGGACCCGGAGGACATCCCGTCGATCGACCAGGCGCGGCTCTCCCCCACCGAGACGCCGTTCACCGCCGACGACTTCGACCCGCAGCTGGAGCAGGCGCTCGCGCTCATGCCGGACGCGCTCGGCGCCGACGGGGCCGAGATCCGCTACGCCATCAACGGCCTGCTCTCGCTCACCCCCGACGGCGCCCCGATCCTCGGCGAGACGCCCGAGGTGAAGGGCCTCTGGTCGGCGGCCGCGGTGTGGATCAAGGAGGGTCCCGGTGTCGGCCGCGCGGTCGCGGAGTGGATGTCCCACGGGTACTCCGAGATCGACCTCCACCACTCCGACATCGCGCGGTTCTACCCCCACCAGCGCACCCGCGCCCACGTGCGCTCGCGCACCTCGGAGGCGTTCAACAAGACCTACGGCATCGTGCACCCCGGCGAGCAGTGGGCGGGCGAGCGCGGCAAGCGGCTCGCACCGATGCACGCCGCGGAGCACGCCGCCGGGGCGGTGTTCTTCGAGACCGTCGGGTGGGAACGGCCGATGTGGTACGCCTCGAACGAGGCCCTGCTCGGCGACTACGGCGACAGGGTCATGCCGCGCGAGCACGAGTGGGACTCCCGCTGGTGGTCGCCGATCATCAACGCCGAGCACCTCGCGATGCGGGACCGCGCCGGCATCGTGGACCTGTCCGCCTTCGCGATCTTCGACGTCGTCGGGCCGGCCGCGGAGGAGGCGATCCAGGGCATCGTCGTCGCGCAGGCCGCCGTGGCCGAGGGCCGGGTGATCTACACGCCGGTGCTCGACGCCCGGGGCGGCTTCCGGTCCGACCTCACGGTGATGCGGCTGGCCCACGACCGCTACCGGGTGGTCACCGGCGGCCTGCACGGGATGGCCGACCTGAAGTGGTTCGCCGACCACCTGCCCGCCGGCGCGGCGATCGTCGACCAGACCTCGGCGTTCACCACCATCGGGCTGTGGGGTCCGCGGGCCCGTGACATCCTCGGCCGCCTGAGCGACGCGGACATCTCCCACGCCGGTTTCCCGTTCCTCACCTGCCGCGGCATCGCGGTCGGCAGCATCGGCGTGCTCGCGTCCCGGATCTCCTACGTCGGCGAGCTGGGCTGGGAGCTCTACGTCCCGATGGAGCAGGGCGCCCGGGTGTGGGAGCTGCTGCACGAGGCCGGGCGGCCGGACGGGGCCGTCCCGGTGGGGATCGGCGTCTACGGCACGACCGGCCGGCTGGAGAAGGGCTACCGGGCGTTCGGGTTCGAGCTCGACGGCGAGCGCACGATCGTCGAGGCGGGGATGGCGCGGCCGAAGGTGAAGGACGCCGACTTCGTCGGCCGCGAGGCCTACCTCGCCCAACGGGCCGCCGAACCCCGGGCGGTGCTGTGCACCCTCACCGTCGACGACCACAGATCGGCGAGCGGCCGCAACCGCTACATGCTCGGCGGCGAGCCGATCCTCACCCGCGACGGCGGGGTGCTGACGGACGGCCACGGTCACCACCCGTACGTCACCTCGGCGGGATCGGCGCCGTCCCTCGGCACGCACCTCCTGATGGCCTACCTGCCGCCGGACCAGGCGGTGGTCGGCAATCGGCTCGCCGTGTCCTACATGGAGGAGCTCTACCCGGTGACCGTCGGCTCGACCGACGCCACCCCGCTGTTCGACCCGGCCAACGAGCGGATCAAGGGCTGAGCCATGGCGGACGTGCTGGTCTGCATCAAGCGGGTGCCCGACGTCGGGGGCGAGGTGCTGCTGACCCCCGACGCGCAGACGGTCGACGCCCGCTTCGTCGGGTTCACCGTGAGCGCGCACGAGAACTGCGCCGTCGAGCTGGCCGTGCGCATCGCCACGGCCACCGGCGGCACCGCGACCGTGCTCACCCTGGGGCCCGAGGCGGCGGTCGAGCAGCTCCGCGCCGCGCTGGCCGTCGGGTGCTCCGCGGCCGTGCGCATCGACGCCGACCCTGTCGAGTACGGGCCGGCGGACGTGGTCCGGGAGATCGCCGCCGTCGTGGCCGCCCACGCCGCCGAGGGCCGCACCCACGACCTGGTCCTGCTCGGCAACGACGCCGCCGACACCGGTGACTTCCAGGTCGGCGTCCGGCTCGCCTACGCCCTGGGTCGACCGGTGGTCAACGGGGTGCGCACGGTCGAGGTCGCCGACGGGGTGGCGACGGCGCGCGGCGACGGGCCGGACGGCGTCGAGACCTTCGCGGTGCCGCTGCCCGCCGTCGTCACCGTGCTCGAGGGCGGTGTCGAGCCGCGCTACCCGTCCGTCGTCGGCCGGATGAAGGCGAAGAAGATCCCGGTCGAGACCGTGGCGCCGCGGCACGAGCCGCACGGCCCGGGTCGCGTGCGGCTCCTGCTGCCGCCCGCCCAGCCGAGCACCGTCGAGGTGCTCGGCGCCGGACCGGACGCCGCGCCGGCCGTCGTCGACCTGCTGCAGCGCCTGGGGGTGGCCCGATGATCCTGACGGTCGTCGAGACCGACGCGGCCGGCGCGACCGAGGTGTCGCTGGAGGCCGTCACGTTCGCGCGCGCCCTGGCCAGGCGGGCGGGCGGTCCGGTGCACGCCGTCGTGGTCGGCCCGCGGCCCGACGGGCTGGTCGACCAGCTCGCCGGCCACGGTGTCGGCGAGGTGCACCACGCCACGGGCGACGCCTTCTCGGCCTACGGCGGGGCCCTCTGGGCGGCCGCCGTGCAGGCCGCGGTCGCCGCCGCCGACGCCGATGCCGTCGTCGCCCCGGGGTCCCCGCGCGGCCTGGAGGTCATGGCGCATCTGGCCGCGCGCCTGGACGTGCCGATGGCGGCCAACGTCGTCGGGCTGGGCACGGAGGACGGCACGGCGGACGGCACCGACGACGGCACCGACGACGGCGGGGCGCTGCGGGTCGTCCGCCAGGTGCTGGGCGGGGCGGTCCTCGAGGAGATGCTGCTCCCCCGGCGCCCCGCGGTGCTCACGGTCGCCGGCCACGCCGTCCAGGCCGAGCAGGTCCCGCCCGTGCCCGTGACACTGCGGGACTACACGCCGGAGGTCGCGGAGGCGGACCTGGTGACGCGCGTCGTGTCGACCGAGCCCGCCGCGCCGGACCTGTCGGGCGCGCTCACGTCGGCGAAGGTCGTGGTGGGCGCCGGGCGCGGGGCCGGCGGCGCGGAGGGCTTCACGGCTGTCGCCGAGCTGGCGGAGCTGCTCGGCGGGGCGCTCGGCGTCTCCCGCGTCGTGACCAGCATGGGCTGGCGGCCGCACCACGAGCAGATCGGCCAGACCGGGAGCCGGATCTCCCCCGACCTCTACATCGCCTGCGGCATCAGCGGGGCGATCCAGCACTGGGCCGGCTGCGCGAGCTCCAAGACCATCCTGGCCGTCAACACGGACGAGAACGCGCCCATGGTCACCAAGGCGACCTACGCGGTGATCGGGGACATGCACGAGGTCGTGCCCGCCGTCAACGCCGAGATCCGGCGCCGCCGGGGCTGAGGGGACCACGCGATGACGACACCCACGTACGCCGAGCTGAGCACCGCCGTGCGCAGGTTGATGTCCCCGTTCAGCGTGGAGATCACCCCCCGCGAGGCGGCGACGCTCCCGCCGCTGCCCGATCACCTGGCGGCCGGGACGGCCGTCTACCTCACATTCCTGCCGCATCAGCCGTGGACGGAGACGGTGGCGGTCGCCCGCGCCGTCCGGGAGGCCGGGATGCGGCCGGTGCCGCACCTGGCCGCCCGCGCGGTGCCCGACCGCCGTTCCCTGCAGCGCATGCTGACCGACCTCACCGCGGTGGGGGTCGAGGACGTCCTGCTCCTCGCCGGGTCCCTGACGACCCCGGTCGGGGAGTTCTCCGAGTCGGCGCAGATCCTCGACACGGGACTCCTCGAGGAGGCGGGCATCCGCCGCGTCGGCATCGTGGGCCATCCGGAGGGGCATCCCGACGTCGACGACGACGAGCTGTTCCGGGCCCTCGCCGCGAAGTGCGGCATCGCCCGGGCGCGCGGGTTCGACCTGCACCTCGTCACCCAGTTCTGCTTCGACCCCGGGCCGATCGTCGCGTGGGAGCGGCGGATCCGCGCCGCGGGCGTCGACGTGCCCGTCCACGTCGGCCTGCCCGGCCTCACCTCCCCCGCCCGCCTGCTCCGGTTCGGCCTGAGCTGCGGGGTGGGCCCGTCGCTCAAGGTGCTCCGGCAGCAGGCCGGGGGCGTGCTCAAGCTGGCGACCTCGCCGGTCCACCATCCCGACGCGACCCTCCTCGGCCTGGCGGCCGCGGTGGCCGCCGATCCCCGCAGCCTGCTGCGGGCGGTGCACTTCTTCCCGTTCGGCGCGCTCGTCCCCACCGCCTCCTGGGCCGCGGACCTCCGCGAGGGCCGGTTCGAGGTGGACGACCGCGACTCCCTGCGGGTGACCGCCTGACACCCCGTCACGACCGAGAGGACCGTCGATGATCCCGAGAGACCTGCACATCGCGCAGGCCGCGTCCCTGAAGCCGCTCGACGACGTGGCCGCCGCCATGGGGATCGGGTCGCACCTGCTCGAGGCGTACGGCGAGAACGTCGCCAAGATCAAGCTCGCGGCGATCGACGAGCTCGCGGACCGCCCCCGGGCGAAGTACGTGGTGGTCTCCGCCGTGACGCCGACCCCGCTGGGCGAGGGCAAGACCACCACCACCGTCGGCCTCGGGCAGGCCCTGTGCCGGATCGGGCGGCAGGCCACGGTGGCGATCCGGCAGCCGTCGATGGGCCCGACGTTCGGGATCAAGGGCGGGGCGGCCGGTGGTGGCTACAGCCAGGTGGTCCCGATGGACGTGCTCAACCTCCACCTGACCGGGGACTTCCACGCCGTCACGGCGGCGCACAACCTGCTCTCGGCCGTCCTGGACAACCACCTCTTCCAGGGCAACGCCACCGGCCTCGACCCGCACGCCGTCACCTGGCGCCGGGTGCTCGACGTCAACGACCGCGCGCTGCGCAACATCGTCGTCGGCCTGGGCAGCAGGACGGACGGGATCCCGCGCCAGACCGGGTTCGACATCACCGCGGCCAGCGAGGTCATGGCGATCTTCGCGCTCGCCCGGTCGCTGCACGAGATGCGCGAGCGGTTCGGTCGCATCGTCGTCGGCTACACCCCGCAGGGCACGCCGGTGACCGCGGAGGACATCGGCGGCGCCGGCGCGATGACCGTCATCATGCGGGACGCGCTGAAGCCCAACCTCATGCAGACGCTGGAGAACACGCCGGTGCTCGTGCACGCCGGCCCGTTCGGCAACATCGCCCACGGCAACTCGTCGGTGGTGGCCGATCTCATCGGCATCCACGGCGGGGACTTCCTCGTCACCGAGGCCGGGTTCGGCGCGGACATGGGCGCGGAGCGGTTCTTCAACATCAAGTGCCGCGCCTCGGGCCTCACCCCGGACGCCGCGGTGGTCGTGGCGACCGTGCGGGCGCTCAAGGCGCACTCGGGGCGGCACCGGATCGTGGCCGGCCGGCCGCTGCCGGAGGCGCTGCTCGCCGAGAACCCCGACGAGGTCCACATCGGCGGTGCCAACCTGCGCAAGCAGATCGAGAACATCCGGCTGCACGGCGTGTCCCCGGTCGTCGCGATCAACGCCTTCCCCGGCGACCACCCCTCGGAGCACGCGGCGATCGCCGAGATCGCGCAGGAGATGGGCGCGCGCGTCGCCGTCTGCACGCACTTCACCGACGGTGGGCGCGGGGCCGGCGAGCTGGCCGAGGCGGTCGCCGAGGCCGCCGACGAGCCGTCCGACTTCCGGTTCCTCTACCCGGACTCGGCGAGCCTCGAGGAGAAGATCGAGACGATCGCGACGAAGGTCTACGGCGCGGCCGGGGTGGACTACGACCGCACCGCGGCGCGCCAGCTCGCGACCTACGAGGCGAACGGCTACGGCCGGCTCCCGGTCTGCATCGCCAAGACCCACCTGTCGCTGTCGTCCGACCCGTCGCTCACGGGGGCGCCGACGGGCTGGCGCCTGCCCGTCCGGGAGGTGCGGGCCTCGGTCGGGGCCGGGTTCATCTACCCGATCTGCGGCGACATGCGCACCATGCCCGGCCTCGGCGCCACGCCGGCCGCCCACCTGGTGGACATCGACCGGGACGGCAACATCGTCAACCTCTCCTGAGCGTCATGCGAGCGCACGGCGGATGTCGTCGCGGACCCGGGCGGCCCGGTGCAGGAGGTCGTCGACGGGTCCGACGGCGGCGGCGAGGCGCTCGGCCTCCTCGGTCCCGCGGCGTGGCGCGATGTCGGCCTCCACGTTCGTGCGGCTGATGCTCAACGCCGCGGCCGTGGCGTCGGCGGCCGCCGCCACGTCCGCGAGGAGGGCCCCGGTCCCGACCTCGGCCATCCGCTCGCACTCCCCCACGAGCTCCGCGCCGACCCGGACGAGCTCGGCCGGCGGACCCGCGGCGGCGAGGAGGCCGTCGGCGATCGCCGCGGCCCGCCGCGTCCGCTCCGTTTCGGTGGATCGGGGAAGCGCGTAGGCCGCGGCGACCTCGGCGACGGCCTCGATGTCGGCCTCGGCGAGGCGCAGCGCCGTCTCGTGCAGCTCCTCCGCCCGCGCGAGCACGCTCTGCGCGACCCCGTGGTCCCGGTCGACGCGGAACCGGGCCACCATGACCAGCAGGGCGGCGGCCTGCGCCAGGGTGAGTGCGGCGACCGCGGAGCCCGCGGGTGTCGGGTCCCGGGCCGCCAGGCGTGCGAGGTACGCGTCGATGCTCCAGCTCCGCACCCCGCCACGCTAGCGGTGCGAGCGCGCCTCCTCGCGTCGCAGCGCACACGCCACGACCCTCGGTCCCTGGGAGTGATTCCGCCCGGACGGCGGTGTCGCCGGCCCGTATTGCGATGGTCGGCGGTCCCTCTCGACCTCCGACAGCGGGAGCCTGTGAGCGGCATCACAACCGCGACCGTCCGGAGGGAGTGCCAGAGCGATGGGCAACTACTACTCGGAGGAGAACCACGGTCCGCACGAGTACCTCGACCTCGGCGACTTCGAGCTGACCGGCGGGATCACGCTGCCGAACGCGAAGCTCGCCTACAAGACCCGAGGGACCCTGAACGAGGCCAAGGACAACGCCGTCCTCTTCCCGCACATGTGGTCCGGGACCTCGGCGTCGATGGAGATCTTCGTCGGGGAGGGGCGCCCGCTCGACCCGTCGCGATACTTCGTCATCTTCCCGGGCCAGTTCGCGAACGGGTTCTCGTCGTCGCCGAGCAACACGCCGCCCCCGTTCAACGGCGGCGCCTTCCCGCACGTCACGATCGCCGACGACGTGCGGGCACAGCACCGGCTCGTGACCGAGGTCTTCGGGATCCAGCGCCTCGAGCTCGTGCTGGGCTGGTCGATGGGTGCCGAGCAGACCTACGAGTGGGCCGTCCGGTACCCCGACATGGTCAAGCGGGCGCTCCCCTTCGCCGGCACGGCCAGGACGACCGCGCACGACTACCTCTTCGTGCGCTCGCACGAGGACGCGCTGAAGTCCGACCCGGCGTGGAACGGCGGGTTCTACAAGGACCAGAGCGACGTCCATGTGGGGCTGCGCCGCCATGCCCAGATCTGGTCGGTGATGGGGCTGTGCCCGGAGTTCTACAACTCCGAGGCCTACCGGGCCTACGGCTTCAGCTCGCTCGAGGACTTCCTGCACCGGTTCTGGGAGAACTACTTCGCGCCGATGGACCCGAACAACCTGATCTGGATGGGGTGGAAGTGGCGCCACGGCGACGTCAGCCTGCACACGGGCGGGGACCTGGCCGACGCACTGGGCCGGATCACGGCGAAGACGTACGTCGTGCCGTTCTCCCGGGACATGTTCTTCCCGCCGGACGACTGCGAGGCCGAGCAGCGGCTGATCCCGAACAGCGAGTTCCGGGTCGTGGACTCGCTGTGGGCGCACTTCGCGATGTTCTGCCTCGCCGACCGTGACCGGGAGCAGATCGACCGCTGCATCGACGACCTGCTGAAGGAGCACGTCGACTGACTGAGGACGCGTGTAAGCGGCGGTGAGGAGGGCGCGATCGGGCCGGTGGGGGCCGGGGGCGCTATCCGGCGGTGGCACACCGGGATGCGTCGGCGACCGCCGCCGTCTCGGGGGGCGGGATGCTCCGTGCGCGCGGTGCCCGACCGGCCTCCCACGACGGCGCGCCCCTACCTCTGCCCGGGTCCTCCTTCGCCGCCGCGGTGGTCGCGCCGCAGAAGGGGGCAGGGCACCCTCGGGCAGGTCGCCGTCCGGGAGAGCGGCCTGCGACGAAGGAGGCCACGTCACCTGGGTCGCCTTCCCGGTCGACGCGGGCTACGCCGTCGAGTGTTCCTCACGCCGCTCGCGAAGAGCGAGTGTCGGACCGGACACGAGGGCCTCGACCGTGAACCGCACGCCCCGGCCCTCCTCCGCCCAGTCGATCTCCGCCTGGCCGGACAGGTGCACGGTTCCGCCGGTGGCGAAGTCGACGAACACCAGCGCTGCCGCCGGATCGGCCGCGATGTTGCCCAGGCTGTTGAACATGTTGTTGCCCGGCAGGTCCGGCCAGTACAGGGTCCGCGCGTCCTCGACGACGACGCGCCCGCCACGGTGGGAGGCATCGGCACCGCGGGTGGGATGGCTGGTGCCGAGCAGGAAGGTGTCGGCCCGGCGGACCAGGTCGACGTCGGCCGGAGCGAGTGCCTGCCCACGGCGGACCGTCGGCGGACCGAGGACGGGTGCGGGCTCCAGGTCCCGTGGGTGGATGAACCGGGGGCAGTTCCCGTAGGCCTGATCCACATGAACGGCCAGTTCGCGCTCGTCCGCGCCGCTCAGCGTCCCGTTGACCCGGACCCGCCGACGACGGGCGGGATCGAGGGCGAGGATCCCGACCTGCTGCCCGGCGCCGAGACCCTCGAGCGGATCACCCGGCGGGGGCACGGCGTGGACGAGCAGGTCGGCAGGCCCACGAACCTCGACGAACCCGGGCGACCCGACCAACGGGGTGATCCACAACCGTCCGGTCCGGTCGTGCGCGGTGATGGCGAGGAACGTGCGCTCGGCGAGGGACCGGGCCAGGCCCCCACGGAGATCGGGCGCGTCCAGCATCCCGATCAGCCGCGCCGCGTCCCGGTCGACGCCCGCGCGGCGCTGCACGGCGAGCTCGCCCGAGTGGAACCCGGTCCGACGGTCCATGACTTCCCCTAACGGATGTAGCGGTATCTGCCGTTAGGACACAGCGTCTCACGTGCTACTTCACATGGCAAGACAGGACTCCATCCGTTAGGTATGGTCGGGCCATGGACATCGCCGAGCGCGGTGAGCCGCTGCCCGTCGAGCTGATGAACACCATCCGGGCCGACCGGACCGGCCTCCACGACAGCCTCGCCACGCAGGAGGAGGCGCTCGGCTGGCTGTCCGCGGCCCTTCCGCCGGCACCGGACCGGGTCGACCTGGACCGCCTCCGGCTCCTCCGGGACGCGCTGCGCCGGCTCGCCGCCGAACGGACCGGTGATCCTCGAGAGGCCGCGGAATCCGCCGTCCCCACCCGGGGCGCCGCCCTCCGTGTGCTGAACGAGGCGTGCGCCGACGCCCCGACCTGGTCGTCACTGCGCTGGGCGCCCGGCGAGGCACCGGTCCGCGAGATCCGCAGCGACGCGCCCCCCGACCGGGTGCTGCTTGCCACGCTGGCCGAACAGGCCGTTCGGTTCCTCACGGGCCCGGAGGCAGCGCAGTTGCGCGCCTGCCTCGCCCCCGGCTGCGTCCTCTACTTCGTCCGCCACCATCCGCGCCGGGAATGGTGCTCCGCGAGCTGCGGCAACCGCGCCCGCGTCGCGCGGCATTACCGACGGAACCGGGGGACGGGCCGCCTACTCGGGACGTGAGCGGTCGACGTCGCGGCCGGCAGGACCCCCGCCACCTCACCCGCCGGCACGGCGACCGAGCCGCTCGATCCCGGCGCTCGCGAGCACCGCGGTGCGGAAGGCCGCGACGGCGTCGCGGTGGTCCCCCACCCGCGAGGCGATCGCCACGACCGCCCCGGGCCCGTCCAGTGGCAGGTACCGGACCTCGGGGTGCGGGTAGAACCGCATCGCCGGCTCGGCGTGCAGCCCGATCCTGGCGGTGGCGGCCACCGCGGTGGCGACCGCCGCGGGCGAGCGCACCTCGACTCCACCTCGTGAAGACCCGCCGCCCCAGTCGGCCAGTCCGGGCTGGCCGACCGGCGCGACCCGAGGCCGGTCGACGATGTCGGGCTCCGTGAGGTGCTCGGCGGCGGCGAGTTCCGACTCGACGGGCACCACGGCGTACCGCTCCGCGTCCATGACCCGCTCGACGAGGAGGTCGTCCGCACCACCGACGTCGTGCACGACGGCGACGTCGACCTCGCCGGTCCGCACCGCGTCGTACTGCGTCGCCCAGTCCAGCTCCACGTAGGACAGGGAGAGGTCGGCGCGGTGCCGGGCCAGCAGTGCGCGCGTGGCGGACCAGCGGTCGGCCAGCCCGAAGCCGAGGACGCCGATCCGCAGGACCGGCTCGGAGCGGTCCCCTTCCGCCGCGAGCACGAGCTCGTCCATCCCGGCCAGCACCCGACGCGCACGCGGCAGGAACCGTTCCCCGGCGGAGGTGAGGGCGACGCGGCGACTCGTCCGCTCGAACAGCGGAGCTCCGAGCTCGTGCTCGAGCGCCCTGATCCGGCGGCCGAAGGCCTGGGCGGCGATGTAGTGGACCCGGGCGGCGCGCCCGAAGTGCAGCTCCTCCGCCAGGGTGAGGGCGTAGCGCAGTGCCTGGACGTCCACGTCCCACCATCCTCCTCGGCGGCGCATGGTAGCCCGGCGGCCCGGGCCGATCGCAACCGTTTCGGCACATGATCCGGCTCCTGCGGCCGGGCAGGCTCCTCGCAGGCGACGACGCTTCGGAGGAACCGTGAGCACACACCGCACCGTGGTCCGCAACGGCCACGTCCTGACGATGGACCCCGCTCTCGGGGACCTGCCGGTCGGGGACGTGCTGATCGAGGACGGGGTGATCACCGCGGTTGCCCCCTCCCTCGAGGTCACCGACGCCGAGGTCGTGGACGCGAGCGGGCACCTCGTGCTGCCGGGGCTGATCGACACCCACCGGCACACCTGGCAGTCGCTGGTCCGCGGCGTCTGCGGCGACTGGACGCTCGGCGACTACTACTTCGGTATCCGCCTCGGCGTCTCCCCCGCGTACACACCCGACGACGTCCGCCTCGGCAACCGCTACGGCGCCGTCGACGCGCTGAACGCCGGCGTGACCACCCTGCTCGACTTCTCGCACTGCAACAACACCCCCGACCACGCGGACGGCGCGGTGCGGGGGCTGCAGGAGGCAGGGATCCGGGCAGCGTTCTGCTACGGCTTCTTCGAGAGCTCGCCCGAGGCGACCCGCTTCGGCGGCCACGCGGCCCGCGTGGCCGACTTCCACCGCATTGCGGACACCTACTTCGCGTCGGACGGCCTGCTCACCCTCGGGGTCTCGCTGTCGGAGATCTTCGGCCTCCCCTGGGACGACACGGTCGCGGAGCTGACCGCCGCGCGGGAGCGGAGAGCTCTGCTGGTCAACCACGCCGGGTGCGTCTTCGGCAGCGTCCTCGCCACCGGGATCACCGAGATGGAGGCCCTCGGCCTGCTCGGACCGGACATGGTCCACGTGCACTGCTGCAGCTTCGGCGACGCCGAGTGGGAGGCGATCGCCCGCAGCGGCGGGAAGGTGTCCATCTCGGTGGAGACCGAGATGAACATGGGGTTCGGGCGCCCGGTCTTCTCCCGGTGCCGCGAGCACGGGGTGCGGCCGACGCTGTCCGCCGACGTCGTCTCGCTGAACAGCGGCGACCTCTGGCACGAGCTGCGGTTCGGCCTCGGCTACGCCCGCGCGGACGCCGACCTCCCGATCAACACCGCGGGGGCGATGCCGGACGCGGTGTCGGTCACCGCGCGGGAGGCGCTGGACTGGAGCACCGTGAACGCTGCCGACGCCCTCGGCCTCGGAGACCGCATCGGCTCGCTGACCCCCGGCAAGCGCGCCGACCTGATCCTCGTCGGCGGTCCGGCGCTCGAGCAGCACCCCCGCGTCGACCCGTACGCGACCCTCGTCTTCCAGACCACGGCCGCCGACGTCCGGACCGTGCTCGTCGACGGCATGATCGTCAAACGCGACGGCGTCCTGACCGGGACCGACCTGGCCGCACTCACCGCAGAGGCCGACTCGGCCGCCGAGCGGATCCTCGGCCGGCTCCGCGACGCCGGACGCGAGCTCCCCGGCACCCCGCCGGGTGCCTGGGCGGCGATCGAACCGGTCGCCCGCGAGTACCACGAACAGGCCGTCCGCGCGGCGAAGGACCGGGGAGGTCTGTCGTCGTGAGATGGGTGACCTACGACGGAGGCGCCGGTCTCCGGACCGGTGTCCTCGACGGCGAGACCGTGCGCGGGCTCCGTGCCGGCGTGAGTCTGCTGTCCCTCGTCGAGGCCGGTGGGGAGGCGCTGGCCGAGGCGAGCGGCACCGCCCGCCGGGCGCCGGACGAGGTCCGCCCCCTGGCCGACGTCCGACTGTGTGCGCCGCTCCCCCGCCCGCCGTCGCTGCGGGACGGGCTCTGTTTCCTCGACCACCTGCGTGGCTGCTACCGCGCCCTCGGGCGCAGCGAGGAGCTGCACCCCGCCTGGTCCCGCGGTCCGGCGTTCTACTTCTCCAACCCCTCGGCCGTCGTCGGCCCGTACGACGACGTCCCGGTCGCGCCGGGATCCCGCATGTTCGACCTGGAGCTGGAGCTCGGTGCGGTGATCGGGCGCGCCGGCCGGGACCTCGACCCGGTCACGGCCGAGAGCCACATCGTCGGCTACACGCTCCTCAACGACTGGACCGCGCGCGACCACCAGGTCCGCGACCTCGCCCTCGGCATCGGCATGGGCAAGAGCAAGGACAGCGCGGTCACCCTCGGGCCCGCCCTCGTGACCGTGGACGAGCTGGAGGAGTACCGGCACGACGGCAGGCTCGCCCTCGAGCTCCGGGCGACGGTCAACGGCGAGGAGCTCACCCGGGGCTCGCCCGCCGACATGGACTGGACGTTCGGTGAGCTCCTCGCCTACGTCTCGCGCGGCGTCGACCTGACTCCCGGAGAGGTGATCGGGTCGGGAACCGTCCCCGGCGGCTGTCTGCTCGAGCACGTCGACACCCCCGACATGGCGGCATTCCGGCGATGGCTCCGCCCGGGGGACATCGTCGCCCTGCACGGCCAGGGGCTCGGGCAGACCCGGCAGACCGTCGTCGCCGGGACCGACGTCATCCCCCTGCGGCCCGGCCTCTGAACGACATCCGACGGAGCGAGGACCCCATGCGCAGACTCGTCGACCTCTCCGTGCCACTGGAGAACGGGATCGCCTCCGACCCCCCGGGGCTCACCCCCGAGATCGAGTACCGGACGCACGCGCAGACGGCCGCCGACCTGCTCGCCTTCTTCCCCGGCGCCACCGTCGACGACCTGCCGGACCGGGAGGGCTGGGCCGCCGAGTGGGTGCGGCTCACCACCCACAACGGCACCCACCTCGACGCGCCCTACCACTACTCCGCCACCATGGACGGCGGGGCGCGGGCGATCACGATCGACGAGGTCCCGCTGGACTGGTGCCTGCAACCGGCGGTCAAGCTCGACTTCCGGCACCTCCCGGACGGCTACGTGGTGACCGCGGCCGACGTCGAGGCCGAGCTCGACCGCATCGGGCACCGGCTCTCACCGCTGGAGATCGTCGTGGTCAACACCGCCGCCGGCGCCCGCTACGGGCACGACGACTACGTCTCCTCCGGATGCGGCATGGGTCGCGAGGCGACCCTCTACCTGCTCGAGCGCGGAATCCGCCTCACCGGAACGGACGCCTGGAGTTGGGACGCCCCCTTCGTGCACACCGCCGCCCGCTACGCCGTCGACCACGACCCGTCCGTCATCTGGGAGGGGCACCGGGTCGGCCGGGAGATCGGCTACTGCCACCTCGAGAAGCTGCACGGGCTGGAGAACCTCCCCGCCACCGGCTTCGAGATCTCGTGCTTCCCGGTCAAGGTCCACGCCGCCTCGGCCGGCTGGACCCGCGCGGTCGCGATCATCGACGCCTGAGACTCCTGGGACACGCGGCGACGTGCCGGGGACAGCCCCCCGCTTCCGGAGCTTCGTCATCGCCGAGGCGTGGACGGCCCTGTGAGGTGGGCCCGCCGCGGCGTCTTCCTCAGGTCCGTTTCTGGTTCACCGGCGTCGCGGCGTCGGCGATGAGGTTCCAGAAGGCCTGCCCGGCCTCGGTCGCCACCCCGGCCGGCCGGGTGGCGGCCGCGACCGTCCAGACCAGCGAGGCGTTCGCGAGCGGCACCATCGCCACCGGCACGCGGGTGGCGATCGCCAGCGGGCGCGGCACGATCGCGATCCCGAGACCGTGCGCGACGAGTTCGAGCAGGGAACCGATCTCGTTGCACGTCACCCGCACGGTGCGGGTGATGTCCGCGGCCGCGAACGCCTGGTCGGTGAGCTGGCGCGCCGCCAGGTCCACGTCGAAGTCGACGAACGCCTCGTCGGCGAGATCGGCCAGTTCGACGGAGGCCTGTTTGCCGAGCCGGTGACCCGCCGGACAGGCGAGCACCATGGGGTAGGTGGCCAGCGGGGTCAGGCGGATGCCCTCCGGGGGCTCCAGCGGCATCGTCACGAAGGCCAGCTCGATGACCTCGTTCGCGAGATCGGCGAAGTGCCTCAGCGGCATGCCGACGACCACGTCGACGTCGACGTCCGGGTTGCGCGCGATGAAGCGGCTGATCAGGGCCGCGAGGTCCAGCCCGGCGAACGACGGGATGCACCCGACCCGCAGCGTGCTCTTCGTGACCCCCGGTCCGCGGCGGACCTGGCTCTCGAGCGCATCGAGCGTGGCCAGGGCGCGCCGGGCGCCCGAGTAGAGCTCCCGACCGGCCTCGGTGAGCTCCGCCCGTTTGCGGGTACGCACGAACAGGCGGGTGCCGAGCGAGCGCTCGAGGGCGCGGATCGACGAGGACAGGCCGGGCTGGGAGATGTGCAACTGCTCGGCCGCGGCGGTGAACGTGCCGGCGTCGGCGATCGCCAGGAAGTGCTGCAGCTGGCGGGTCTCCACGCATCACTCCGAGTTATGGACACGACAGAATTCCTCTATTGGACACGCTGCATCTATGTGACGCAACCTTTCGCGGAACTCAGTGACGAGGAGACCCCATGGCGATCAGCCACGACGACCTGCTCAGCCTCGACCTCGGCACCCTGCTCGCGGGCCTGCCGCCGACCGGCGCCTGGCGCGGGCTGTTCGAGCTGCCGGACCTGTCGTTCGGACTGCGGTCCACGGGCTCGGCGGTCGAGGTCGTTCCCGCCACCGGCATCAACGACGCCTGGGACTTCGAGTTCCTGGTGGGCGAGTCCGAGTGGACGGCCTTCTGCAGCACCCCGTGCCCGCGTGGCTTCACCACCGCACAGGCGCTCGTGGCGACCTCCGGTGGTGCGCCGGTGCGGGGGGACCGGGCGGTGTGGGCACGGGCCGCCCTCGTCGTCGACCGCGTCCTGGCGGCCCTGCGCGACACGGTGACCACCGCCCCGCAGCGGCGCCCGGATCCCGCGGCACCCGCTCCCGGGCTGAGCCCCGTCGTCGGGCGCTACCTCACGGTCGAGGTCGAGGGCCGGTCCCAGCGCCTGTACTTCGAGTCGGCCGGCACCGGGCCCCCGCTGGTGTGCCTGCACACCGCGGGCGCGGACTCCCGGCAGTTCCGGTACCTGCTGGAGGACCCGGAGCTCACCGCGCAGTGGACCGTCTACGCGTTCGACATGCCCTGGCACGGCCGGTCCGAGCCGCCCGCCGACTGGCAGCGGCAGACCTACCGGCTCACGACCGCCACCTACGCCGCGACGGTGCTGGCGTTCATGGACGGCCTCGGGCTGGAGCGGCCGGTGCTGGCCGGGTGCTCGATGGGCGGGGCCATCGCCCTGTACCTGGCCGCCGAGCACGGCGAGCGGTTCACCGGCGTGTGTGCCCTGGAGGGTGGGCTCGGCAACCCCTCACGGTTCGTCGACTGGACCAACCGCGCGGACGTCGACCACTCCCTGTTCCTGACCAGCTGGGTCGGCGGACTGATCGCACCGACCAGCCCCGCGGGTCCCGCGGCGCAGACGCTCTGGGGCTACGCGCAGTCCGGCCCCGGCATCTACCAGGGCGACACCTACTTCTACTCACAGGACCTGCCCCGGGTGGCCGACTCCCTCGGCGCCGCCCGCTGCCCGCTCTACGTGTTCAGCGGCGAGTACGACTACTCGGCCACCACCGAGATGAGCCGCGCGGCGGCCGAGCGACTCGGCGGGCAGCTCGTCGAGATGGCCGGCAAGGGGCACTTCCCGATGTCCGAGGACCCGGCCAGCTTCGCCGAGTACTTCCTCCCCGTCCTCGCGCTGCTGCACGACAAGTACGAGCGCTGATCGACCGGGCGGCGGAGCCGCCGCCCGCTGCCGTCAAGGCCATCCCAGAGAAGTGGTGAGTCTCTTGTCAGCATCCGTCAGCCGGCCCGGCACCACCGGTCCGGACCGCCGTCGGCGCCTCGTCGCCGCCGGCGTCGGCAACTTCATGGAGTGGTTCGACTTCGCCATCTACGGCTTCTTCGCCACGGCGATCGGTGCGAACTTCTTCCCCAGCTCCAGCCCCACGGCGTCGCTGCTGTCCGCCCTGGCGGTGTACGGCGTCGCGTTCCTGATGCGGCCCGTGGGCGGGTTCGTCATCGGTGCCATCGGCGACCGGCGCGGCCGCCGTTTCGCGCTGATGCTCTCCGTGGTCCTCATGGGCGTCGCGACCGCCCTCATCGCGCTGCTCCCGCCGTTCGCCGCGATCGGCGTCGCCGCGCCGGTCCTGCTGGTGCTGCTCCGCTGCGTCCAGGGCTTCAGCGCGGGTGGTGAGTGGACCGGCTCGGCCGCGTTCCTGGTGGAGAGCGCGCCGTCGAACCGGCGGGGCGTCACCGCCAGCGTCATCCCGATGACCGCTGCCCTCGCCGTCGCGGTGGGCGCCGGCTCCGCGCTGCTCATCCAGTCCACGGTCGCGCCGGAGGACATCGTCGGCTGGGGCTGGCGCATCCCGTTCCTCGCCGCGTTCCCGCTCACCCTCGTGGGCCTCTACCTCCGGATGAAGCTGGAGGACACCGAGGTCTTCCAGGAGCTGAAGGCCCGCGGTGACATCGCCGCCGCGCCGATCCGCGCGGTCGGGCGCAGCGGGGGCCGCAACGTCGCGATCTCCTTCGCCCTCTCGGCCATCACCGTGCTCGGCTTCTACTACATCGCGACGTACGTGACGACCTTCCTGACGGTCACGGTCAAGATGGACCGCTTCGAGGCGCTGCTCGTCGTCGCCGTCGGCGCGCTGCTGTACGCGGCGCTGTGCCCCGTCATGGGTGCGCTGTCCGACCGTGTCGGCCGGCGGCCGGTGTCCCTCATCGGCGGGGCCGGGCTGGCCGTGTCCGCCGTGCCCGCGTTCCTGCTCATGGCGACCGGCAACCCGGTCGTCGCGGTGCTCGGCCTGGTGCTGTTCGGGATCTTCGAGGCCATGCACAACAGCACCACGACCGTGATGCTGATCGAGCTGTTCCCCGCCCACATGCGCTCCACGGGCAGCGCGATCGGCTACAACCTGGGTGCGGCCCTCATCGCCGGACCCGGGCCGTTGATCGCCGCGGCGCTCGCCGCCACCGGTGTCGGGGTGGGGCTGCCGGCCGTCTACATGGCGGGCGTCGCCCTCGTCTGCACCATCGTCCTGTGGCGGGTGCTGCCGGAGACCCGTCGGCGGGACCTGGGCCCCGGCGCGCAGCGCGGGCCGGTCGGCGCGCCCACACCGGGCAACGCGACGACGCGGTCCTGATCCCCGACCGCCGAACAGGAGCACGCACGCATGCATCTGATCCCGGGACGCTCGGGGAAGCCCAGCGTCCGCCGCACCGAGACCTTCACCGGCGACGTCTGGGCCGATCCGATCTCCGGTGACGACCCCGTCGTCAACCTGGTGGCCTTCGCCCCGCGGGCCCGGACCTACTGGCACCGGCACGAGGGCGGCCAGCTCATCGTGGCCACGCACGGCAGCGGTTTCGTCGTCCGGGAGGACGGGCTCGGCGGGCCGGTCCTGGCCGGGCAGAGCGTGTGGACGCCGGCCGGCGAGGTGCACTGGCACGGGGCCGGCCCGGACAGCCTGCTGACCCAGACCGCGTACTCCTTCGGCCCCACCGAGTGGCTGCACGAGGTGTCCGACGAGGAGTACGAGCGCGCGGTCGGGGAGGCCTCGTGGTGAGTCGTCCCCGCACGCTCGACCTGCCCCTTCGGCCACGAGGAGGACGTTCGTGAACGACAGCACCTACGAGCAGGGCATGGAGATCCGCCGCGCCGTCGTCGGCGACGAGTACGTCGACGGCGCGCTCGCGGCGGCCGGCGAGCTCGGGGCACCGCTGCAGGACCTCGTCACCGAGTACTGCTGGGGTGCCGTGTGGGGCCGGCCCGGCCTCGAACGCAAGACCCGCAGCCTGATCAACATCGCGATGATCAGCGCGCTCAACCGGCCCAACGAACTCCGCGCCCACCTGCGCGGCGCGCTGCGGAACGGCGTGACCCCGGAGGAGATCCGCGAGGTGTTCCTGCAGGTGGCGGCCTACTGCGGGTTCCCGGCGGCGCTGGACGGCTTCAAGACCGCCCAGGCGGTCCTCGAGGCCGAGACCGGGCCCGCGGCCTGATCGCCCCGCATCCCTGACGGAGGACAGCGAGATGGAACTGGGATTCGTCGGCCTCGGCCGGATGGGGTCGCGCATGGCGGCCCGGCTCGTCGGCGCCGGGCACGACCTCGTCGTGTACGACGTCGATGCCGAGGCGGTCAAGGCCCTCGTCGACCTCGGGGCGACGGCGGCGGGATCGGCCAGCGAGGTCGCGAACCGCGCCGCGGTCGTGCTCACCAGCCTGCCGACGCCCGCGATCGTGCTCGACGTCGTGCTCGGGCCGGACGGCATCGCGCAGGGTGGCGCGGTCCGCCGGGTGGTGGAGCTCTCCACCACCGGCACCCGCACCGCCTGCCGGCTGGCCGACGAGCTCGGGCCCCGCGGCGTGACCTCGATCGACGCCCCGGTGAGCGGGGGCACGAGCGGTGCGGAGAAGGGCACGCTCGCCGTGATGGTGTCCGCGCCGCCCGCGGACTTCGCGGCGCTGCAGCCGGTGCTCTCCGTCCTCGGGAAGGTCTTCCACGTGGGCACGGAGCCGGGCCTCGGGCAGGCGATGAAGCTGGTGAACAACTACCTGTCCGCGGCGGCACTGGCGACCACCTCGGAGGCGATGGCGGTGGGGGCCAAGGCCGGTCTGGACCCGCGGATGATGCTCGACGTCCTCAACGCCGGCTCGGGCCGCAACAGCGCGACCCAGGACAAGTTCCCGCGCTCGGTCCTGCCCGGGACCTTCGACTTCGGCTTCGCCACCGGGCTGATGGAGAAGGACCTGGGGCTGTTCGCCGAGGAGGCCGCGAGCCTCCAGGTGCCCCTGTGGGTCGGATCGGTGGTGCACCAGATGTGGCGGCAGACCCGTGACCAGCTCGGGGCGGACTCCGACTTCACCAGCATCGCCCGGCTCGTCGAGGGGTGGGCGGGGGTCGAGGTGCGCGCGGACGGCCCGGACGCGCCGTGAACGGCGCGACCTACGAGGTCTTCGCGGTCCGGTACGGCCACATGGACCGCCGCGCGTCGGAGAACTTCCTCGGCGGGTGCGCCTGCGACGGCCCGATGCCGATCGACTACTACGTCTGGGTCGTGCGGTCGGCCGACCGCACCGTCGTCGTCGACACCGGGTTCGGCCCGGCGGAGGGTGTCCGCCGCGGCCGGAGCGTCCTGAACTCGGTCGGCACCGGCCTGGCCGCGCTCGGCGTCGAACCCGCGCACGTCGACGACGTCGTCCTCACCCACCTGCACTACGACCACGCCGGCAACCTCGGCCTCTTCCCGAGGGCCCGCTTCCACGTGCAGGAGCGCGAGCTGCAGTTCGTCGTCGGGCGGCACATGGCCGACCCGACGACGGCCAGCGCCTACTGCGTCGAGGAGATCGTGGACGCGGTACACCTGGTGCACGCCGGCCGGGTGCGGTTCTCGGCCGAGGACGAGGAGCTCTTCCCGGGCCTGAGCGTGCACCTCGTCGGCGGCCACACCGGCGGCACCCAGGTGGTCCGGGTGCGCACGGCCCGCGGTCCGCTCCTGCTGGCCTCCGACGCCCTGCACTTCTATGCCAACCACGAGAAACGGCACGTCTTCGCCGTCACCCACGACCCCGACGGCCTCCTCGAGGTGTACGACCGGCGGTTCCCCGAGCTCGTCGACGATCCCGACGACGTCGTCCCGGGACACGACCCGCTCGTCCTGACCCGCTATCCGGCGGCGCGGACGGGCCTGGAGGGATACGTCGCGCTGCTGAGCGACGGCCGGACGACCACCCCGTGATCCGCGACGGGACCGGCGGTCAGGACCGCTTCCTGAGCTCCCGCCGCAGGACCTTCCCGCTGACGGTCTTCGGGATCTCGTCGAGGACCTCCACCTGCCGCGGGTACTTGTAGGCCGTCATGCGCTCCTTCGTGAAGGCGGCGATCTCCTCCGGCGTCGCGCTCGCGCCGGCCCCGAGCGAGACGAAGGCCTTGACCGAGCTGGCGGCGATACCCACCGGGGCGCCGTCCCGCAGCGCGCAGACCGTGGTCACCCCGCCGGGGAAGGTGCCGTAGGCCCGCCGCCACGCGCTCGTCTCGGTCGGATCGGGGACGATCATCAAAGCCCTCCTGTCACCGTGCGGTGAGGTCTACCGAACCCGCCGGGTGTTGCCCGCGCGTTACGGGTGACGATCGGCGGATTGCGCTGCCGGGCACCCTGCGCACAGAGCGCTGACCAGCGGCGACCTTGTGGGACGGGGGCAACACGCCACGGGCTCCGGCGTCGTCCGCGCCGCCGACGGCGGGAGGACGTGTGCGCCGGTTCGTCCGCCGCTCGGTCAGCACACGTAGCTGCCGGACTGGGCGCGGGTCCGGATCGCCCCCGAGTCCGCCAGCTCGCGCAGGGCGCGGCGGAGGACCGCCCGCCCGACCCCGAGCCGGACGGCCAGGTCACGTTCCGCCGGCAGCCGCGACCCGACGGGACGGGCTGCCGCGAGCCGGCGCAGCTCGCCGAGCAGCTCCGCCAGGTCGGCCGACGATGCTCCCCTCATGCTGCTCCCGCATGCAGGGACAGGCCGCGGGTGCGGCGGGGCAGCTCGACGAGCACGACCCGGCCGCCCTTGGCGCCGGTGACGACGAGGGCGTCGAGCCCGGGGCCGGCGAAGCACAGGTTGGTCGGAAAGGTCGGCTCCGGGAAGCGGATGTCCCCCGCGGGCCGGCCGTCGGGCTCGAAGACGAAGACCGCGTCGGCGTCCGGGGCGGCGGCGTAGAGGCGCCCGTCGGCGTCGAGAGCGAGCCCGTCCGGGCCACCCGCCGGGAGCACGGCGGGGGTCCCCGCGGGCACGAGTCGCTCGCCGGTCCACCGCTGGCGGGTGACGACGCCGTCGTCCGTGTGCGCGAGGTGCAGGACATCCCCCTCCGGTCCGAGAGCCAGCCCGTTGGGGAAGGCGAGGCCGTCGAGGAGTACCGAGGTCGTCCCGGTGACGGGGTCGTGGGCGCAGAGCCGACCATGGCCGGTACTGCCGGGCAGGCCGGGGTCGGTGAACCAGATGCGCCCGTCCGGCCCGGTGGCGAGGTCGTTCGGCGCCAGCGCCCCCGGCACGGGGACGTCGACGACCCGGCCGGCGTCGAGGCGTTGCAGTCCGGCCGGAGCGGGGCGGGTGGACCGGCTGGGACGCAGCGCGGCGCCGTTCTGGGCGACCCAGATCGCGCCGTCCGGGCCTTCGGCCAGGCCGTTGGGTCCGCCGCCGACCTCGACCGTGCCGAGGACGCCGCCGTCGAGGTCGATCTCGACGACGAGGCCGCGGGACATGGCGACCACGAGCAGCCGGTGGTCGGCGGTCCACACCGGCCCTTCGGTGAAGCCGATGCCGGCGGCGAGGGTGCGCATGCTCATGCCGCACCCCCGGCGAGGACGTCGCGCAGCGCCCGTTTGCTGACCTTGCCGGTGTCGGTGAGGGGCAGCTGGTCCTGGGTGAGGACCTCGATCCGGCTCGGGACCTTGTAGCCGGCCGCCCGCGCCTTGACGTGGGCGGTGAGTGCGGCGGGAAGATCCGGTCCGGAACCGTGTCCGAGGCGGGCGACGACGGCGGCGACCATGGTCTCGTCGCCGTCGGCCGAGGGCAGGCCGACCGCGTACGCCTGGTCCACGTCGGGGTGGCTGCAGAGGAGTTCCTCGACCTCGAGCGGGGCGATGTTGATGCCCTTGACCTTGAGCATCTCCTTGCTGCGACCGACGACGTGCAGCCGCTGGGCGTCGTCGAGGAAGCCGAGGTCGCCGGTACGGAACCAGCCGCCGGGCCGGAACACGCCCTCGTTGAGCTCGGCCCCGCCGAGGTAGGCGTCGATCACGCAGCCGCGCAGCTCGATCTCGCCGGTCTGTCCGGTGCCGAGGGGGCTGCCGTCGGGGTCGGCAATACGGATCTCCTGGGTGGGCACGACGGTGCCGGAGGTGTGCAGGCGCACCTCGAGGGGGTCGTGGGCGTCCGAGACGGTGGAGTGGCCGTAGCCCTCGGTGAGCCCGTACATGCTGCAGATCCCGCCGACCCCGAGCTCCTCGGCGACCAGGCGCTTGTCCTCGACGGTGAAGCCGGTGGTGCCGGTGCGCAGCGAGGAGATGTCGTGGCGGCCGAACGAGGGGGCCGCGAGGAGGTTGCGGGTGGTGGGGGCGAGTCCGTAGTAGACGGTGCAGCGCTCGCGGGCGATGAACTCCAGCGAGCGGTCGCCGTCGACGCGCTCCTCCAGGCACAGCGTGGCGCCGTGGGTGAGCGCGACGGGCAGGGCGTTGGAGCAGCCGTAGCCGAAGAAGAACGGGGCCGCGATCCAGAGCCGGTCGCCGGGGACGAGGTGCTGGCGGCGGCCGATCTCGTAGCCGTTGCGCAGGAGCTTGCCGTGCTCGAGCGGCACGGGCTTCGGTCGGGCGGTGCTGCCGCTGGTGAACAGCAGCAGGGCGAGGTCGGAGGGGGCGGGCGGGTCGAGCGGCCGAGGCTCCGCCCGGCCGGGCAGCTCGACGTCGGCCGGCCACACCACCGAGCCGAGGTAGCCGTCGGACGGCGAGGGCTGCTCGGCGTCGAAGGACCGCCCGAACCCGGCTGCGGCGAGCTCGGCGAGGGTGTCCCGGCCGAAGATCGCGGCGTCCGTGACCACCAGGCGGACCCCCGAGCTGCGCAGGACGTGGTCCAGCTCGGGAGCGCGGTACCAGGTGTTGACCGGCACGACGGTGAGCCCGGCGCGGTGCGCGGCGAGCGCGGCGGTGATCCAGCGGACGCCGTTGGGCAGCAGCACCCCGATCCGGTCGCCACGGCGCAGGCCGGCGTCGGCGAGGAACGCGGCGAGGCGGCGGGTGCGGTCGGCGAGCTCGGCGTAGGTGACCCGCCCCTCGGGTCCGACGACTGCTTCCGCCCCGGGGCGACGGGCGGCGAGATCGTCGAGGACCGCGGGGACGGTGAGGGCCGCCGGCCCGGGGTCGGACGCGTCGTGAGGTGGGGTGCCGGTCGGGGCGCTCATCGCGCTGCTCCTTCGGGGTCGGGACGGAACACCACGCGCGGCGGTTCGTGGTGCGCGTCGATCTCCGCGGTCACAGCCTGCCCGATCGGGACGTCCGCGAGATCGGCCGTGGGCAGGCCGGTGAGGGTGGTGACGAGTCGGGGTCCTTCGGCGAGCTCGACCACGGCGACCGGGTAGGGCGCCGGGTGCTCGGGCAGGTAGTTCCGGTGGAACACCGCGGCGCTCCAGACGGTGCCGCGGCCGGAGGCGGTGAACCATTCGGCGGCGTCGCGCCGCCCGCAGCGCGGGCAGACCCGCGGGGGTGGGAAGGCCGGGAGGCCGCAGGCCCCGCAGCGGGACACGCGTAGCTCGCCCGCGCGCAGGCCGTCGACGTGAGGGCGGACGTCCATCAGGCCTCCGTCCCGAACAGCACCGAGGACACGATCGGGGCGGCGCAGGCGTACTGGACGGTGCGGGCTCCGGGGACCTGGCGCGGCCCGCACTCGCCGCGGAGCTGGCGCACGGCCTCCACGATCAGGCCCCAGCCCTGCAGGTAGCCCTCGGACAGCTGGCCACCGGAGGTGTTGCAGGGCAGGTCGCCGCCCAGGGCGATCCGTCCGTCGGCGATCCACTCCCCCGACTCGCCGGGCCTGCACCAGCCGAGGCCTTCCAGGGTGAACAGCACGTTCGGGCTGAAGTTGTCGTAGGCCATGAGCGAGTCGACGTCGTCGAGGCTGCGCCCACCGGACCGCAGCACCGCCTCGCCGACCTCGGCCAGGGCGTCGGCCCAGAAGTCCTCGGGTGGGAGGTCGGACCCGGTCAGCCGGGCGCGTTGGGCGGCGCCGAGGACGTGCACCGGCGTCCGGGGCAGGTCCCGGGCCCGGTCCAGGGTGGTGAGCACGAGGGCCACGCCGCCGTCGTTGATCTGGCAGTAGTCGAACAGGTGGAGGGGGGCGACGACGTAGCGGGAGGCCACGTAGTCGTCGAGCGTCAGCGGGTCGCGGCGCAGGGCCTGCGGGTTGAGCGCGGCGTGCGCGCGGAACGTGGTGGCGACCGTGCCGAGCTGCTCCTCGGTGGTGCCGTAGAGGTGGCGGTGGCGCTGCAGCATCAGCGCCGAGTACGCGCCCGGCGAGGTCATCCCGTAGGGCGCGGTCAGCGCCGGGGTGGTGCCGTAGCCTTCGCCGGCCGCGGTGGAGCCGGAGTTGCCGGCACCGTAGGTGGCACCGCGGGTGCGGCCGTCGTTGCCGTAGACCAGCGCGACCGTGTGGCACAGGCCCTCGCGCAGCGCAGCCGCGGCCGTCTGGATCGCCGGACCGGTCATGCGGCCCTCCGGGGGCAGCGCGACGGTCCAGCGCGGGTCGAGGCCGTGCTCGGCGGCGAGGCCTTCGTAGCTGTCGACCCGGTGGGTCAGCAGCCCGTCGACGTCGGCGACGGCCAGGCCGGCGTCGTCCGCCGCCCTGCGCAGGGCCTCGCCGGCCAGGTCGTCGGCCGTCCGTCCGAGGGCACCGAAGTCGGTGGTACCGACGCCGACCACCGCGACGGGAATGCTCATGTCCCGAACCTCCGTTGATTCGGATCTTTGATACAAGCTACGCCGGAGCGACGGCGACACCGAGAAGGTGACCTCAGTCGGTCAGGATGCCGTCGCGCTTGAGCGCGGCGACGACCTGGTCGCCCTCCTGCTGGACGTGCTCGCGGTTGGCCAGATCGGCCTCGGCCTCGTTTCCGGCACGCAGCGCGGCGATGATGCGGGCGTGCCCGCGGTTGGCCTGCGGGCTCGCGGCGGCCGGCAGGCTGTAGACCTCGCGCGGCAGGTTGTGCGACAGGTGCCGCAGCACCGACAGGGTCCGGCGGCTCGCCCCGGTCTTGTTGATCAGGGAGTGGAACTCCCAGTTCAGGTCGTGCAGCAGGTCCGGGTCGTCGCTGGCGCACATCTGCGCGTGCAGCTCCTCGAGCCTGGCCAGCACGGGTTCGGTGATCCGCCGGACCGCGCCCGCGGCGGCGAGTCCCTGGGCCATGCCGTAGAGGCGGTAGTGGTCGGTGATGTCCTCGGCGCGGATCGGGACGACGAAGGTGCCGCGGTGCGGCTCGGAGGCGACCAGACCGTCCGCCTCGAGGGTGATCAGCGCCTCGCGCACCGGCAACCGGCTCACGCCGAGCTCCTCGGCGATGGCGTCCTGCGGGACGCGCTGCTCGGCCTTCAGCCGCCCGTCGAAGATCATGGAGCGGATGTGCTCGGCCACCTCGACGCTCATCGCGCGGCGCTGCACGCGGGGACGCGCGGCAGCGCGTGTACGGCCGGCCACGCCCGCTCCCCCCGATCGCCCGTTCAGTCCTGGATAAACTATCACCCCGTGGAGCGGGCCGGCCTCCGCCGCGGTCATCGCGCACCCGCCGTGACCGGCACACCCCAGCGCTGCAGGGCCTCGTCCACCGTCCCGGCCTCCCTGGCCTGCAGCGGAGTGCGGTCGAGCCGGGGCGCCGCGGCAGGCTGCGGTCCGTCCGGCCGCTGCTCCAGGGTCCGACGGCTGCGGAGATGGGCGTCGGCGGGGGCCTCGGCCAGGGACAGCACGGGGGTCACGCACGCGTCGAGGTCGGCGAAGACCGCGGTCCACTCCGCACGGGTACGGGTGGCGAACGCGGCGGCGAGGGCCTGCTTCGTCTCCGGCCACCGGTCGCGGTCCCACTGGCCGGGCAGGGTGGTCGGGTCGAGGTCGAGGCCGCCCAGCAGCCGTGCCCAGAACTGCGGCTCGATGCTGCCGACCGCCATGTACCCGCCGTCGGCGGTGGCGTAGACGTCGTAGAACGGGGCGCCGGTGTCGATGTCGTTGGTGCCCGGCTCGCCCGACCAGCGGCCCTGCGCGGCGCGGCTCCAGATGCCGGTCATGAGCAGGCTGACCCCGTCGACCATGGCCGCGTCGACGGCCTGCCCGCGGCCGCTGCGATGCCGTTCGAGCAGGGCGGTGACGATGCCGAAGGCGAGCATCATCCCGCCGCCGCCGTAGTCGCCGACCAGGTTCAGCGGCGGGACCGGGGCCTGCCCGCGGCGGGCGATCGAGCGCAGCGCCCCGGTCAGCGCCAGGTAGTTGATGTCGTGACCGGCTTCGCGGGCGCGCGGCCCGTCCTGCCCCCAGCCGGTCATGCGGCCGTAGACCAGCCCGGGGTTGTCCGCCCGGCAGTCGTCGGGGCCGAGCCCGAGGCGTTCCATGACCCCCGGCCGGAAGCCCTCGATCAGCACGTCGGCGCGGCGGACCAGCTCGCGGGCGGCGTCCAGACCCTCCGGGGTCTTGAGGTCGAGTCCGATCCAGGGGCGGCCGCGGGTGAGCGCCCCGCCGTCGACCGGCCCGGCGGGCCGGTCGACGCGGATGACGTCGGCGCCGGCGTCGGCGAGCAGCATCGCCGCGAACGGTCCGGGGCCGAGCCCGGCGAACTCGACGACCTTGATCCCGGCCAGGGGCCCGTCGGTCGACCGGTGCGCTGAGTGGTGCATGGTCGGTCTCCTCATGCGGCGTAGGGGTCGCCGATGCTGCGTCCGCCGCACACGACGAGGACCTGTCCGGTGACGTACGGGGCCTCGGCGAGGTAGGCGACGGCGCCGGCGACGTCGTCGGGACGGCCGCCACGACCGACGGGAATGGCGTCGAGGGTGCGGCGACGGACGTCCGGGGGGAGCCCGTCGGTCATCGGGGTCTCGACGAACCCGGGGGCGACGGCGTTGACGGTGATCCCGGAAGGGCCGAGCTCGAGGGCCAACGACCGGGTCGAGCCGACCAGCCCGCCCTTGGCCGTGGAGTAGGCCGTGGACCCGAACGTCCCGAGCCAGGCGCGGGAGGCGAGGTTCACGACCGCTCCGCCGCCCCGCGCGGCCATGGCGGGCGCGGCGAGGCGGGTCAGGGCCAGCGGACCGAGCAGGTTGATCTCCAGCAGGCGCCGGAACAGGGCGGCGTCGAGCCTGCCGACGCGCGCGTCGCGCAGCACACCGGCGCAGTTGACGAGCACGTCCACCCCGCCGAGACCGGTACAGAAGTCGATCGCCGCACTGCGGGAACCGGGGTCGGTGACGTCGAGGACCAGCGGGTGCACCTCGCTCGCCTGCTCGGCGGTGAGCGTGGCGGCGGTCGTGGCCGTCGCGGCCGGGTCGAGGTCCGCGATCACCACGGTGGCGCCGCGGGCCGCGAGCGCGCTGCAGATGCCGCGGCCGATGCCGCCGGCACCCCCGGTGACCAGGGCGATCCTGCCGGTCGAGGTCGTGGCGGTCATGGGCGCAGCCTCCCGAGGTCCGATCCCCCGGTCAGGTAGATCTCCTGCCCGGTGATCCGCTCGCCGCCCGGGCCGAGCAGGGCCGCCAGCTGCGCGGCCAGCGGCCCAGCGGGGTCGATGGCGTTCGCGTCCTCGGCCGCGACGGCCAGGACGTTGACGGCGACCGCGTCGCGGGCGAGCTCGATGGACAGCGTGCGGGCCATGGACAGCACACCGTTGGTCACCGCGGAGGCCGCGGCGCCGCCGGGGACCGCCATCAGGGGCTCGGCCGGGAGCACGAACACCAGGCGGCCACCCGGTCGGAGGTGGGCGAGCTCGCCCTGGACCGAGGCCAGCACCGCCTCGAGCGCGCCCCCGACCTCCTCGGCGAGCCGGGCGTCGGTCAGCTCGGTCAGCGGGGTGCGACCGGGCACCCGCGCGACGACGCAGGCCGACGAAGCCGACGCCGCGACCGTCGTGAGAGCCCGGTCGACCGTCGGGCTGAGCTCGCCGCCGCCCACGACGTGCACCGCACGGGTCGGAGTCGAGGCCGTCATCGCGTCATCACCACGGTGGTGACCGACCCGCCGTCCGTGCCGTTGACCGTGCCGCCCTTGCAGTAGGCGAGGGCTGTGTGGGCGCCGTCGACCTGCCGCCCGCCGGCGGTGCCCCGCAGCTGCCAGGTCAGCTCGCACACCTGCGCGGCTCCGGTGGCGCCGACCGGGTGGCCGCGCGAGAGCAGGCCTCCGGAGGGGTTGACCGGCAGCCGCCCGCCGAGCGCGGTGTGCCCGTCGGCTGCCCACGCCGCGCCCTGGCCGTGCGGGACCAGGCCGAGACCCTCCATCCGCACGATCTCGGCGATGGTGAAGCAGTCGTGCATCTCGACCAGGTCGATCTCGTCGGGGCCGACCCCGGACAGCTTCCAGGCCTCCTCGCCGGCGCGGCGCGAGACGTCCTCGGCGTTGAGATCACCGAGCCCGGTCTGCACGGCCCCGCTGACCAGGCCCACGCCCAGCACGCGCGGAACCGGGCCGGAGAGCCCCAGCCGGCGCAGCCCCGCGGGGCTGCACAGCAGCACCGCCGCGGCGCCGTCGGAGATCGGGCTGCAGTCCAGCAGCCCGAGCGGCTCGGCGATCTGCCGGGCCCCGAGGACCTGCTCCAGGGAGATCGGCGTCCGGTACTGCGCGAACGGGTTGTGCACCGAGTGGGCGTGGTTCTTCACCGCCACCGCGGCGATCTGCTCCCGTGTGGCGCCGTGGTCGGCCATGTAGCGGCGGGCGCTCATCGCGTGACCCGCGGCCATGACGTAGCCGACCGCGGCGTCGAGATCACCCGGGTCGGGGCGGACGCCGCCGGAGATCCGGTCGGTCATCTTCTCCACCCCGATCACCAGCACGACGTCGTGCAGCCCCGCGGCCAGGGCGACCCAGGCCTCCCGGACCGCGGTGGCGCCGCTGGCGCAGTAGTTCTCGTGGTTGGACACGGGCTTCCCGTCCAGCCCGAGCCGGGCGGCGATCCGTTGGCCCGCGACCGGGCCGCCGAACACGTGCCCGACGTAGAGGCCGTCCACCTGGGCGAGGTCGGCACCCGCGTCGGCCAGGGCGGCGCGCGCCGCCCCGACCGCCATCCGCTCAAGGGTGACGTCGACCGGGTACTTGCCGAAGCGGACCATCCCGGCCCCCGCGACATGGGCGGGTGCGGGACTCACGCGGCCACCCCCCGCTCGGTGGCGCGGAACCGGAAGCCCAGCAGCTCGGCGCCGTCCTCGGCGGTGGCGAACGGGGTGAGCTCCAGCTCCACGGGCTGGTCGAGTGCGACGGCCTCGGGCTCGACACCCACCACGGTGGCCATCACCCTCACCTGGTCGGCCGGCAGATCCACCCAGGCCAGGACGTAGGGCACCGCCACCCCGGGCGGGGCCTGACGGACGACGGTGAACGAGTGGACCCGCCCGCGGGTGTCGAGCTCGGTCTGCTCGAGGCCCTCGACCGCGCGGCAGGCCGGGCAGAACGCGCGCGGCGGGAACGTCGTCGTGGCACACGCACCACAACGGGACCCGAGCAGGCGCGGCGGCTCCAGCGACACCAGACCCTCCCGGAAGGGACGGGTCTGCGTCGGAGCCGGAGCGCCCGGGGTGTTCGTCAGGGGCATCGACGCCTCCATGCTCGATCGGCGGGTTCCGGGTGAACTCCCGCTTCCGATTCCTCACGGTAGATACTTGATACAATCGCCGCAAGGTGCGATGGTGTCTCGCGTCGCCGACGAGCCGGGGTCGAGGATCGGAACCCGGATTGATTCCGCAGCTCATCGCACACTTCCGATCGCGCGGTTGTGCCGGCCGCCACAGCGTGTCAATGTATCAAGTATCGAGAAGGAGTCACCGATGACCCTGAGCGTCGAGACGCACGCCGTCTCCCCCTCGGTCGCCGCGCGGCTGGACCTGCCGCCCCACGTGTTCGTCGACGGGCAGGCCCTGCCCGCGCTGAGCGGCCGGACCATTCCCGTGCTCGACCCGGCCAGCGGACGCCGGATCGGTACCGCCGCCTGCGGTGATCCCGCCGACGTCGACCGCGCCGTGCAGGCCGCGACGCGGGCGTTCGACCCGGCGTCCCCGTGGCGCGCCATGACGCCGCTCGAGCGCGGCAAGGTCCTGCACCGCATCGGCGACGCCGTCCTCGAGCGCGCCGACGAGTTCGCCGAGCTCGAGGTCCTCGACGCCGGCAAGGTCCGCGGCGCCGCCCGCGGCATCGACGTCGACTTCGCCGCCCGGTGCTTCCACTACTTCGCCGGCTGGCCCACGAAGATCGTCGGTTCCACGGTGCCGACCTCGCACCCGGGCGTCCACATCGCCACCGAGAAGGACCCCGTCGGCGTGGTCGGCGCCATCACCGCCTGGAACTTCCCGCTGCTGCTGTGCGGCTGGAAGATCGCCCCGGCGCTGGCCGCGGGCTGCACCGTCGTGCTGAAGCCCTCGGAGGAGACCCCGCACTCCGCGCTCTGGCTGGCCGAACTGGCCGTCGAGGCCGGCCTGCCCGCCGGCGTGCTCAACGTCGTGCCGGGCCGCGGGCAGGAGGCCGGACAGGCCCTGGTCGACCACGCGGACGTCGACAAGATCACCTTCACCGGCTCGACCGCGGTGGGCAAGGAGATCGCCCGCCGCGCGGCGGACCAGGTCAAGCGGGTGACGCTGGAGCTCGGCGGGAAGAGCGCGAACATCATCTTCGCCGACGCCGACCTCGACGCGGCCGTCGAGGGCTCGGCCGGCGGCATCTTCTGGCACTCCGGCCAGACCTGCAGCGCCCCGTCGCGACTGTTCGTCCACCGCTCGGTGCACGACCGGGTCGTGGAGAAGCTGCGGGCGATCGCCGACGACCTGCGCCCCGGCCACGGCCTGGACGAGACCACCGAGCTGGGTCCGCTGGTCAACGAGTCACAGCAGCGCAAGGTCGCGGGCCACGTCCGGCTGGCACGCGAGCAGGGCGCCAGCGTGCACGTGGGCCCGGCGGTGCCCGGGGAGGGGTTCTTCCACCCGGCCACGGTCATCTCCGACGCCCGCGACGACATGGCCTGCGCCACCGAGGAGATCTTCGGCCCGGTCCTGACCGTGCTGCCCTTCGACGACGTCGACGAGGTGCTGCGCCGCGCCGACGCCAGCGAGTACGGCCTCGCCGCGGGCATCTGGACGCGGGACGTGAGCATCGCGCACCGCGCCACCAGGGCCCTGCGGGCCGGGACGGTCTACGTCAACGGCTGGGGCCTGACCGATCCGGCGGCCCCGTTCGGCGGCTACCGGCAGTCCGGCTACGGCCGCGACCTCGGACCCGACGCCCTCGAGGGCTACCTCGAGACCAAGTCCGTCTGGACCTTCCACGGCTGATCGAAGTCGATCCCCCCTTCACGAGGAGACACCCATGAAGACGCGTGCCGCTGTGCTCACCGGCTACCACACCCCCTTCGACGTCCGCGAGATCGAGCTCGACGAGCCGCAGGCCGGCGAGGTCCTGCTCAGGATGTCCGCGGCCGGGCTGTGCCACTCCGACCTGCACATGGTCGACGGCGACAACGTCGTCCGCTTCCCGATCGTCGGCGGCCACGAGGCCGCGGGCGTCGTCGAGCAGGTCGGCCCCGGCGTGACCAAGGTGAAGCCGGGCGACCACGTCGTCTGCAGCTTCATCCCCTCCTGCGGGATCTGCCGCTACTGCTCCACCGGCCGGCAGAACCTGTGCAACCAGGGCGCCACCATCCTCGAGGGCTCCATGCCCGACGGCACCTTCCGCATGCACGACCCGGAGCTCGGCGACATCGGCGCGTTCTGCATGCTCGGCGCCTTCTCCGAGTACGCCACCGTCTCCGAGCTGTCCTGCGTCAAGGTCGACGACTGGCTCCCGCTGGACAAGGCCGTCCTCGTCGGCTGCGGAGTGCCGACCGGGTGGGGCAGCGCGGTCAACGCCGGCGGGGTCGGGCCCGGCGACACGGTGGTGATCTACGGCCTCGGCGGGGTCGGCATGAACGCCGTGCAGGGCGCCGCGCACGCCGGCGCCAAGTACGTGATCTGCGTCGACCCCGTCTCCTTCAAGCGCGAGGCGGCCCAGGAGTTCGGCGCCACCCACGTCTTCGCCACCGCCGGGGAGGCCGCCGAGGCGGTCACGGAGCTCACCTGGGGCGAGGGTGCCGACCAGGCCATCTGCGTCGTGGGCGTGATGACCGAGCAGGTCGTCACGGACGCCTTCAACGTGATCGGCAAGGGCAGCACCGTCGTCGTCACCGGGGTGGCCAACCCCGCCAACCTCACCGTGCACGTCTCCGGTTCGGACATGGTCTTCAACCAGAAGACCATCAAGGGCACGCTGTTCGGCTCGTCGAACCCGCAGTACGACATCGTCCGCATGCTGCGCCTCTACGACGCCGGGCAGCTCAAGCTCGACGAGCTGATCACCCGCCGCTACACCCTCGACGAGATCAACGACGGCTACCAGGACCTGCGTGACGGCACGATCATCCGCGGGATCATCGACTACTCCAAGTGAACCTCTCACCGGGCTGTGCCCACCACACCTTCGGAGTTTCGCCATGAGTTCCGCCATGCCTCGCAGGGTCGTGACCGCGACGCTGATCGGGAACTTCACCGAATGGTTCGACTTCGCCGTCTACGGCGCGGTCGCGGTCACCCTCGGCCGGGTCTTCTTCCCCGCCACCGACTCCGTCGTCTCACTGCTCGCGTCACTGGCGGTGTTCGGCGTCGCATACGTGTTCCGCCCGCTCGGCGGCGCGCTGCTCGGATCGGTCGGCGACCGGTACGGCCGCCGGGTCGCCCTGTCCGCCGCCGTCCTCGGCATCAGCGTGGCCACGACCCTGATCGCCGTGCTCCCGTCGTACGCCGCCATCGGGTTCTGGGCCCCGGTGCTCCTCGTACTGCTCCGCTGTGTGCAGGGCCTGTCCGCGGGCGGCGAGTGGACCGGCGCCTCGGCCTTCCTCGCCGAGTACGCCCCACCCGACCGGCGCGGCGCACGGGCCGCGTTGATCTCCGCCTCCGGCGGGCTGGCGATCGTGGCCGGCACCGTGTTCGTGCTGCTCCTGGAGTCGGTGCTGAACCCGGCGCAGATGCAGTCCTGGGGCTGGCGCCTGCCCTTCCTGCTGGCCGCCCCGCTCGGGCTCGCCGGGCTCTACCTGCGGCTACGGCTCGAGGAGACCCCGGTCTACCAGCAGCTGCAGGCGCAGGACGCCGTGGCCACCAGCCCGCTGCGCGAGGCGCTGCGCAGCGGCAGGCGAACCCTGCTCATCGCCTTCGCCTGCGCGTCCGTCACCGGCGTCGGCTTCTACTACCTCGCGACCTACTTCGCCAACGCGATGTCGGTCGACGGGTCCCGCCGGACCGCGCTGCTCGTCAGCTCGGCCGCACTGCTGGTGTACGTCGTGCTGTGCCCGCTCGCCGGCCGGCTCTCGGACCGGGTCGGCCGCCGGCCGGTCTACGTGGGCGGGGCGATCGCGCACGCCGTGCTCGCCGTGCCGGTGCTGCTGCTCGTCGGCTCGGGTTCGCCCTGGGCGGCGTTCGCCGGCATGTGCCTGTTCGCCGTCCCGCAGGCCGGGCTGAACGTCATGTCGTCGATCGTGCTGGTCGAGCTCTTCCCGGCCCGCACCCGCTCGAGCGGCGCCGCGCTGGCCTTCAGCCTCGGCGCGGGCCCGATCGCCGGCACCGCCCCGCTGGTCGCCGCGGCGCTGGCGGCGGGCACCGGCAGCACGCTCGCCCCGGCGCTCTACCTGGCGGCGATCGCCCTCGGCATCGGGCTCGTCCTGGCGAAGGTGCTGCCGGAGACCGCGGGCCGATCCCTCACCGACGACACCCACCCGGCCCGCGCATCCGGCGAGCATGCCGCGCAGCACGGCGACCAGGCGCGGACCCGCCCCGTCGCCGGCACCACCTGAGACGACCGAACCCCGCAGTACGCACGTCCGTCCCGCACGTCCACCCTCGACCAACGGAGGTCGACATGGCCGACGCCACTCCCCCGCCCGCCACGCGGCCCGATCCGCAGATCCTCGCCCGGCTCGAACGCCTCCCGATGGCCCGACCGCAGTACGGCATCCTGCTCGCCGGCGGGCTCGGGCACCTGTTCCAGGCGCTCGACATCGTGATCATCGGGTTCATGCTCCCCTACCTCAAGGCGGAGTTCGCCCTGTCCAACGGCGAGATCGGCCTGATCGGCGGCGCCGCCCCGATCGGCATGATCGTCGGCGCCGTCCTCGCGGGACTGTTCGGCGACCGCTTCGGGCGCAAGAGCGTGATGCTCTACGCCCTGCTGCTGTTCTGCGCCGCGTCCGTCTCGATCGCCTTCGCCGACGGGCTGAGCTTCGTCATCGTCGCCCGCATCGTCGCCGGGCTCGGCGCCGGCGCGGAGGCGGCCATCGTCTCGCCCTACATCTCCGAGTTCGCCACCGGACGCAACCGCGGCCGCCTCGTCAGCGGCGTCACCTTCTTCTTCTCCCTGGGCAACGTCGTCGCCGCCCTGCTCGGCTCGTTCGTGGTGCCGCTGGACAACGGCTGGCGCATCACCTCGATCCTCTGCGGCCTGCCGGTGCTGGTGCTGCTGTGGTGGCGGCGCTCGCTGCCGGAGTCGCCGCGCTGGCTGCTCAGCCGGGGCCGGGTCACCGAGGCCGACGCCGTCGTCACGCGGCTGGAGGAGCGGGTCGTCGCCGCGACCGGCCGGCCGCTCCCGGCGGTGCCCGTCGCCGCGGTCGTCCCACCGACCCCGCAGGTGTCCACCTCGCCGCTGGAGGTGTGGCGCAACGGTCTGGCCCGGGTCACCACCGCCACCTGGATCTCCTCGTTCGTGTTCCTGTTCGCCTTCTTCGGCTTCTTCACCTGGATGCCGTCGCTGTTCCTGGAGATCGGCGTCGCCCCCGGGCTCGCCTCGCTCTACAGCTTCCTGCTGTTCGTCGCCCAGCCGATCGGCTACCTGGCCGCCCTCGCGGTCAGCGACCGCTTCGAGCGGCGCACCCTGCTGGTGACGTTCTTCTCCGTCGCCACCGTCGCCTCGGTCGCGCTCGCCCTGATCCCCCGCGACAGCGTGGCGCTGCTGTTCATCGGGATGGCCCTGTCGATCTGCATCACCTGCATCTCGGGGATCTTCTTCCCCTACTCCTCCGAGGTGTACCCGACGGCGGTGCGCGCCACCGGGGCCGGACTCGTCTCCACCGCGGGCAACGTCGGCGCGCTGGCCGCACCCGTCGCGATCGGCTTCGCGTTCGGCACCGTCGGCTTCGGCGGGGTGTTCGTCGCCATGGCGGTCCTGCTCGCCGTCGGCGCCCTGGTGATCCGGACCCTCGGCCCGCGTGTCACCGGCAAGACGCTGGAGCAGGTGTTCGCCGACGAGGCCAAGGAGGCCAAGGCGGACCCGGCCGACACGGCCGTCCCGGCCCTTCCCGACGCCGTGGACCCGGTGCCCGCCCCCGTGACCGAGAAGGGGACGGCCTGACCACGCCGGATCCGTCACCGACTCCGTCGCGGGGGAGCGGCGGGCGCCGCCGCCGGTAGCGCCCGCCTCGGCGCGGCCACCCGTCGGCCGCCGGGCTCCCCGCGTTCCACTGAGCGGGTCACTCCCTGCCCGCACGACGCCGGGGATGTGACAGTCCCGCTATGCAGCAGCAGAAGATCCCGGGCTCATGCACGAGGCCCGCGCCCGGTTCGAGGCCCTGGTCGCCGAGGTCGGCTCAGGGAACACCGCCCAGGCGTGGGTCTGCTACCACGGCCATCAGAACCTGTCCTTCGGCGTGGCCAACTCGGTGATCGCCGAGGAGGTCGCCCGCCCCTACCTGGCGCGGTGGCCGAAGATGGACCGAAATGCCGTCGTGCAGGGCTGGGCCGGGGTGTACTCCTCGTTCCTGCTGTCGCACTGGCCCAGGAGCTGACCGCATGACCGACCGCACGATCGACGCCGTAGCCAAGGCCCGCGCGCTCTACGAAGCCCGACGCACCCGCACCCCGATCCCCCCGTTCACCGACACCGAGCCCGACCTCGGCATGGCCGACGGCTACGCCATCCAGCAGGAACTGGTCGCGCTGCTGCTCGCCGACGGCGACCGGATCGTCG
>NZ_BAABIC010000027.1:0-97543 GCF_039542425.1 Pseudonocardia yuanmonensis | reverse complement strand
CGACGATCCGGTCGCCGTCGGCGAGCAGCAGCGCGACCAGTTCCTGCTGGATGGCGTAGCCGTCGGCCATGCCGAGGTCGGGCTCGGTGTCGGTGAACGGGGGGATCGGGGTGCGGGTGCGTCGGGCGTCGTAGAGCGCGCGGGCCTTGGCTACGGCGTCGATCGTGCGGTCGGTCATGCGGTCAGCTCCTGGGCCAGTGCGATGGCGACGTCGATCATCATGTCCTCCTGGCCGCCGACGTAGCCGAGCTCACCGCAGCGGCGGAGGATGTCGTGGGCGGGCACCTCGTAGCGCTCGGCGGCCCGCTCGGCGTGCAGCAGGAACGAGGAGTAGACCCCGGCCCAGCCCTGGACGATGGCGTTGCGGTCCATCTTCGGCCACCGGGTCAGGTACGGGCGGACGATCTCCTCGGCGGCGTCGAGCAGCCGTCCGACGTCGAGTCCGGTCCGCACACCGAGGCGGTCGAAGACCGCCGCGAGGACCTCGGTGGGGGAGTTGCCCGCGCCGGCGCCGAGCGCGCACAGCGAGCCGTCGAGGTAGCGGACGCCGACCTCCTGGGCGACCACGGAGTTGGCGACGCCGAAGCTGAGGTTCTGGTGGCCGTGGTAGCCCACCCAGGCGTCGTCGCCGACCTCGGCGACCAAGGCCTCGAACCGGGCCCGGGCCTCGTGCATGAGCAGCGCGCCGGCCGAGTCGGTGACGTACGGGGCCTGGCAGCCGGCGTCGACCATGATCCGGGCCTGCTTCGCCAGGTCCGCGGGGCTGGTCTTGTGCGCCATCATCAGGAACCCGCAGGTCTGCATGCCCAGCTCGCGGGCGGCGGCGAAGTGCTGCGGGGAGACGTCGGCCTCGGTGCAGTGGGTGGCCACGCGGACCATCTCCGCGCCGGCGTCGTGGGCGCGCCTGAGGTCGTCGACGGTGCCGATGCCCGGCACCAGCAGCACCGCGATCCCGGCCTGGCGGGCCTCGTCGCGGGCGGCGGCGATCAGCCGCATCTCGTCGGTGCCGGAGAAGCCGTAGTTGAACGACGAGCCGCCGACGCCGTCGCCGTGGCTGACCTCGATCCACTCGATTCCGGCGGCGTCGAGCGCGCGGACGGTGGCGCGGACCTGGGACTCGGTGAACCGGTGCGCCATGGCGTGGCTGCCGTCGCGCAGGGTGGTGTCGACGATGCGCACGTCGTCGCGCAGCGCGGGACGGGACGGGGCGGGGCGGGTCATGCGGCGGCCTCCAGCTGGGCGCGGGCCATCAGCTCGCCGATCCGGGCGGCCGCGGCGGTCATGATGTCGAGGTTGCCGGCGTACGGGGGCAGGTGGTCGCCGTTGCCCTTGACCTCGAGGAACACCGCGACGCGTGCGTGCCCGTCCCAGGCCTCGGTGGGCTCGTCGAACTGCGGCTCGGCGCGCAGGGTGTAGCCGGGCACGTACTCCTGCACCGCGTCGACCATCTCGTGGATCGACGCGGTGATCGCGGGGCGGTCGGCGTCGGCACCGATCATGCAGAACACGGTGTCCCGCATGATCATCGGCGGCTCGACCGGATTGAGAATGATGATCGCCTTACCGCGGGCGGCGCCGCCGACCTCGGCGACGGCCTGGCCGGTGGTGTGGGTGAACTCGTCAATGTTCGCCCGGGTGCCCGCCCCGGCCGAGCGCGACGCGATCGAGGCGACGATCTCGGCGTAGGGCACCGGGGTGACCCGGGAGACCGCGCGCACGATCGGGATCGTCGCCTGACCCCCGCAGGTGATCATCGAGACGTTGGGTGAGGCGAGGTGCTCGGCGCCGTTGACCGCGGGCGAGACCATCGGACCCAGGTGCGCGGGGGTGAGGTCGACGGCCTGGATGCCCGCCTCCGCATAGCGGGGGGCGTGGGCGGCGTGCGCCTTGGCCGAGGTCGCCTCGAACACGATCTGCGGGAGCGGGTCCTGGCGCAGGAGCCAGTCCACCCCCTCCGCGCTGGCCGCAATACCGCGCGCCCGGGCGCGGGCCAGGCCCTCGGACTCCACGACGCCCACGACGTAGCGGACGTCGAGCACCGGACTGGTGGCCAACTTCGCCAGCAGATCGGTGCCGATGTTCCCCGGGCCGACGATGGCCACCGGGATCCTCTGCTGCTGCATAGTGGGACTGTCACATCCTGGGTTCGAGGCGGTCATCAGGGCGACTCGCTCAGTGGAACGCGGGGGAACTCGGGGGCGACGAGCTCGACATGCCATCAGCCGGCTCGACAGGAGCGCCGGGCGAGTAGGCGAAGTCCGTTTGCGTTCGGCGAATCCGGCCCAGCGCGAAGTGGGCGGGCAGGAGTACGCCCCGCTGCGGGCGAGGTCCATGCACAGCTCACGCCGCTGCGGGCGGCGCGCCGCGGATCGGCGTCGCCGGATCGGGCCAGCTCGAAGTCGTTGAACCGGAGGGGATGGTGCAGGACGTCTCGGCTCATGGTCGCTGCGACGCCTTCTGACTCGAGATCGACGACGAGGTGGCCTGTCGTGATCGGGCAGGGGGCAGAGGGCGATACCGGGGACGATGGTGTGCGGAACAGTCACGGTCTCGAGCAGCCTCGCCTCGGCGACCGAGAGCATGCTGTCGGCGTAGGTGCGCGAGGTCGGCTCCGGCCCGCCCGGGGTGCCGCGGTGTGCAGTGCCTCGGGCCAGGACAACTCGTCGGCAACCACGAGATGCCGGGCACGCGGGAAGGCGGGTCCTGCGGAGCAGCCAGTCCACGCCCTTGGCGCTGGCTGCGATCCCCGCTCTCGGGCCGGGCCGTCGGACTCCACCACCCCGATCACGTACCGGACGTCCAGCACGGGGCTGTCGGCGAGCTTCGCCAGGAGGTCCGTACCGACGTTCCCCGGCCCGACGATCGCGACCGGCACTCGCGCAGAACTCATGACACCGCCAGGAAGTCGTGGATCAGGGAGCCGAGCTGCGTCGGGACCTCGTACTGCAGGAGGTGCCCGCAGCCTGCGAACAGGTGCAGGTCGCATTGCCGCAGGTGCTCGGCGAGGAAGAGCGATGCGTCGGCGGAGATCGTCGCGTCGTCCTTGCCGTGCACCGCCAGGACCGGGTGCGAGACGGCGGGGAGCACCGTCTCGTCGTAGGTCGGCATGGGGGCACCGCCGCTCATTGCCGCCTGGAAGGACCGCTGGACCTCCGGACGCACGGCGGTGGCAAGCCGCTCCGTGACGTACCGCTCGATCCCGGGGACCGCCCGGGACAGCTGCGCGTCGACAAGGGTGCGCATGCCCGCCTCGTCCGGGGCCCCGTAGAAGTCGGTCAACGTCGTCAGGTTGGCCTTGACCGGGGTTCCCCCGGCGGCCAGCAGCACGACACGGTCGACGCGCGTAGGGGCGCGGAGGATCAGCTCCAGTGCCACCCGGGCGCCGTAGGAATGCCCGACCAGGTGCACGCGGTCCAGCCCGAGCGCGTCCAGCAGCGCGAGCACGGCGTCGATCCGTCGGTCGAACCACGGGCCCGGCCCGGCGGGCACGTCCTGCGGGTGTCCGCTTCGCCCGAACCCGACGAGGTCGGGGACGAGGCAGCGGAACCCGTCGAGCGCGGGCAGGACCGGCGCGAAGCTCAGCGCTCCGGTCGCGCCCGGGCCGGTGCCGTGCAGGAACAGCACGGGCGGCCCGTGCTCCGCGCCCGCCGTCGCCAGGTGGGTGACGTCCGGGCCGGTGGTCACCTCGTCCGTCCTCACCCCTGCGCCCTCTCGAACGTCAGGGCCCTCCCGAACAGGTCGCGGATCCGCTGCCAGGACACCGTCGCGCCATGCTCGTGGTAGGTGGGGAGGCCCGGGAACATGAAGCCGTGGTCGGCGCCGTCGTAGATCTCGACGGTCGCGTTCGCGCGGGCCAGCTCGTCGCGCAGCGGCTTGTTCACCTCGAGCGAGGCGAGCGTGTCCGCGGCGCCGAACGCCACGAACAACTCGGCGCCCAGCGAACCGACACTCAGGTGGGGCGAGTCCGGCTCCTCCGTCACGCAGAACGACGGGTGCATCGTCGCGCCGGCGACGAACTCGTCGGGCCGGGCGGCGAGCAGCCGGAAGGTGAGCCGCGCGCCCACGCAGAATCCCATGGCGCCCTTGACTCCGGAGCCTGCCACCGGGTCCTCGGCGACGGCGTCGAGCAGGGCGGCCACGTCGGCCAGCACCGCGTCGTCGTCCAGGGAGCCCACTGCGGTCATCAGGCGCTCGAACTCCGGGGAGCCCGGGCCCTTGCCGATCCCGGCCAGGTCGAAGGAGATCTTCGGTCCGATTCGGTGGTAGAGGTCGGGCAGGACCGCGTAGTAGCCGGCCTCGGCCACCTTCGCGGCGACGTCGTAGACGTCCTTTCGCAGCCCCGGTCCGTCGTGGAAGACGACGACCACCGGATGGGGGCCCTCGCCGTCGGGATGGCGTACCGCGACGGCCATCGGCCCGTCCGCGGTCTGTACGAGCAGTTCCTTCTCGATCATGTCGATCCCTCTCCCCGCGTCCGTGCGGTGGTGACCGCGAAGCCGATGATCCACTCCGGTATCGGCCGGTAGAACGACGACTCGGTCCGGTAGGGCCCGGCGGTCTGCAACGCTGCGTGGGCCGCGATCCAGGACCGGACCTCGTGGATGGAGCTGCCGCCCTGCTCGCCGAGCCACTCGACGCCGAAGGTGTCGAACGACGTGAGGTCGCCCTTCGAGAACAGCGTGAGGAGCGCGCGGTCCAGGTCCGGGTTCAGGTCCATGAGCGGCGACTCGCCGCGCGCGAACGACTGGCCGGCCTGATAGATCAGCTCCTCGCGGGCCTGCTGTTCGGCCGGGGTACGGCGCTTGTCCACCAGGTAGGCGGCCGCCTCCGGGGTGGCCTCGCGCAACCGTGGGATCGGCACGTCGTGCGACAAGCCACCCGAGCCGACGAACAGGACCCGCCGGTCGAGCCGACTCGCCCACTCGCCCACGGCCTCCCCGAGTCGCCGGACCCGCCGCAGCGGTCCGAGCGGCTCGGCGACCGAGTTCAGGAAGACCGGGATGACGGGCCGTGCACCGCTCGAGCCGAACAGGATCTCCAGGGGCTGGGAGATACCGTGGTCCACGACCATCTTCTCCGACATCGCCACGTCGAGGTCGGCGTTCAGCAGGTGGGCGATCAGGTCGTCCGCAAGCGCCTGGGGCACCTCGAGGTCCCCGGCGCTCGTGCCGTAGTCCCCGATCGCCGTCGCCGCAGTGCCGACGCAGAACGGCGGCATCAGCTCGTACCGGAAGCCCTGATAATGGTCGGGTCCGAAGACCACGACCAGCTCGGGGTCGAAAGCGTCGGTGAACGCCCGGGCCTCCCGCAAGGCATCCGCCACCGCGCGCGCCACCGACTCGCCCGGATCGGCGGTGTGCAGCAGCGGCGAGTGCGACATGCAGCAGAGGGCGAGCTCGGACTCCATGGTCAGACGTTCAGGGAACGCAGCGCGGGCGCCACGTGCTCGCCGAAGAGCTGGTAGGAGCGCATCGTCTGCTCCTTGGTGAGGTTCCCGAACGAGCCCCAGTTGAGGAAGTTCCCGCAGCCGATGGTCTCCATCTGGTCGACGATCTGGTCGCGGACGGTCTGCGGCGTCCCGACGCAGATCGCGCCGATCCCGACCAGGGCCTCGAAGGAGACGTCGTCCCCGGCGAACGGGCGGAAGAAGGACTGGTAGTGCTCGTAGCCCGCGGGCACGTTGTCCAGGTCGTGGAACACCGCGGCCTCCTTGAACGCGGCGAACAACGCGTTGAAGGCGGGCTCCGCGAGATCGCGGGCTTCCTGCTCGGAGTCGGCGATGAAGACGTTGCGGCACACGCCCATGTCACTGGGCTGTGCCTCGCGCCCCGCGTCCGCGGCGGCCTTCTTGTAGCCGTCGAAGATCGTGCGCATCTGCTCAGTGGGGGAGAACACCGAGGTGAACTTGAAGCCCTTCTGGGCCGCCCAGGCCACGGTGTTCGGGCTCAGTGCAGTGACCCAGATCGGCAGCTCCGGGCGCAGGGGGCGGGGCCAGATACCCACGTTGTCGTAGTTGTAGAACTCACCGTGGAACGACCAGGTCGGCTCCTTCCACGCGGACTGGATGAGAGCGACCGATTCCTCGAAGCGGGCGCGGGTCTCCTCCATCTTCACGCCTTCGCGGATGAACTCCGGCTCATCGACACCCCGCCCCAGGCCGACCTCGAGACGTCCGCCGGTGAGGTGGTCGAGCATCGCGCCCTCCTCGGCGAGGCGGCGCGGGTTGTGGAAGGCGGTGATGTTGGCCATCACGCCGATGTTCATCCGGGTCGTCCGTTGCGCCAGCGTCGCGACCAGGAGGTTCGGTGACGGGCTAATGCTGTACGGGGTGAAATGATGCTCGGAGAAGAAGACCCCGTCGAACCCCTGGTCCTCGGCGGCGACCCAGGACTCCAGCTTCCAGTCGTACAGCTCCTTGCACAGCTGCGGGTCGAACTTCGCAGGGTCCGGATCGTACGGGTAGCTGAAGATCTCGAAGAGCCACGACTTGACCACTTGATGCTCCGTCCACTTCGACATCGGTCCGTCCCGCGTCGTGACTGCGAGGACGGACTCCTTGAGGCAGGAGCGATGCTAAAGCCGGCGTGGGGCTCCGACAATCCGCTCCTCGCTCAAGCCAGTCCACTTCTCGCGTTGACCGCGAATCGCCGGAGCGGGGCCGGAATGGCACTTCGAGACGCCCCTCCAGACGAACCTCCTAGCTTCACGCGGTTCGCGGACGACGAGCAGCGAGAAACGGATGGTCGACCTGTGCGGATACGGGTTGAGTCCATCCGGACCGTGAAGTCCGTGATACTGGAGGTGGACGATGAGGTTCGGTGTCCTCTACGACTTCCGTAATCCCGCGGCCCAGCGATGGCACATCCCGTGGGCCGATTTCTACGGGGCCACTTTCGAGCACATGGAAGAGGTCGAACGGCTCGGCTTCCACGCCCTCAGTCTGTGCGAGCACCATGGCGACCCGGACGGCTACAACCCCGGCCTGCCCGTCACCCTGGCCACGGCGGCGAGCCGAACGAGCACGATCCGGATCGGGACCAACATCATCCAGGTCCCCTTCTACCACCCGGTGCTGCTCGCCGAGCAGCTCGCGGTGCTCGATGTCGTGTCCGGAGGGCGCCTCGACGTCGGTCTGGGGCAGGTCGGCCCGACCTTCGACATGGAGTTCCCCATGTTCGGCGTCAACCCACGCAACCGCCCGAGCATGCTCGACGAGGGCCTCGACATCATGACCCGGGCCTGGCGCTCCCCCGAGCCGTTCTCCCACCACGGCAAACGTTGGCGGCTCGACGACGTCTGGCTGAACCCCAAGCCGCTGCAGGACCCGCTGCCGGTGTGGGTCGTCGCAGCCTTCTCCGAGAAGGCCATGGACCGCGTCGCGGGACGCGGCCTCGACGTCGGCGCCCAGGCGGCTACTTCCTCGGCCTCACCGGCGGTGAGACCTGGAAGCAGTGGCGCGCCGCGTGGCACGCGGCATGCGAAAGGGCGCAGCGAGCCCACGACTACGCCCAGATCTACACCTTCGGCACCTGCTACGTCACCGACGACCCCGAGAAGGCCTGGGCCGAACACCGCGAAGGTCTCTTCCACGCCTTCCACTACGAGCGGGCGGGCCTCCACCCCTACAGCTCGATAATGATGGACACGGTGCCGCAGACCCCGGAGGACATGCCCGGCTGGGAGAACCTGTTCCAGACCCCGGAGCAGGCGATCGCGCAGCTCCGCGCGGACTACGCGGACGGGGGACCGACCGAGCTGCACCTCATGGCGCACCGATCGGGAATGACGTTCGAGCAGTCCGCGCAGTACCTGCGCAACTTCGCGGAGAAGGTCATGCCCGAGGTCGCACAGCTCTGAATCCAGGACATCCGATGAGGCCGGTGGTGGGAGAGTGCGGCGCCACCGGCCTTCTCGTCCGCGGCCGGCGCAAACCGGCTCACACGCAGCGCGAACCGGCTTTCGCTTCCCCGCCAGGGGCTTACGATGACCCAGACTCCGACCAATGGCGCCGGGTTCGGCACGGCGTCGTGACGAGCACAGGAGGACTGCGGGGTGACAGAGCCGATTCGACCCGAACGCGGCGCGCTCGCCCAGGTGGAGCCAGAGCCCTCGGCAGGCACGCTGGTGCGCACGAGCGACGTCGACGAGGCCAGCGCGGCGATCTCTCAGGCCTACGCGCCCAACAAGCTGCAGATCGCGGGGCGCCCGAGCCGGTTCGAGATGCGCTTGTGGACGAACGGCATGCCTGGGCTGGACTTCGGCTACGTCGAGCTCGGGACCGACGTCAGGCTCTACGCACCGCCACCCCGGTACTACGTGGTCGTGCTCGCCGGCGTCGGGCATGTTCGAGTCGGCCAACGGCAGGACTCGGTCCTCGCCACGGGCGGTCGCGCCGTCGTGGTGTCCCCCGACGAATCGGTGTACTTCGAGGACTGGAGCCAGGACTGCCGCCTGATCACCGCTCGCTTCGAGCCCGCGGCGCTGGAGAACATGCTCGCCTCGCTGCTCGGGCGTGTCCCTGCCGCTCCCCTGCGCTTCGCCATCCAACTGGACCTCGACGGGCCCCGCGCGGGCTCGTTCCTCCGAACCCTGCAGCTGCTGCGATCCGAGTCGGGTCGGCCGGACGGGATGATGGCCGACCCGGTCATGGCAGGCAGCCTCGCCGGCCTGGCCATGACGGGCCTGTTGCGAGGACAGCCGCACAACTATTCGGACGAGCTGTCGGGACCCGAACGGAGAGTAGCCCCCGCGAGCATCCGCAACGCCCTCGATCTCATCGAGGAGAAAGCAGCGGACATCGTGTCGGTCGCCGACCTCGCCGCTGCGGCCGGGCTGAGTGTGCGGGCTCTCGAAGAGGGATTCCGCCGATACGTCGGCAAGCCCCCCATGACGTATTTGCGCGAGTTCCGACTCGCCCAGATCCACGCCGAGTTGAGGGCCTCGGAACCCGAATCCACGACGGCCTCTGCAGTCGCGAGACGATGGGGCTTCAACCACTATGGGCGATTCACGGCGAGTTACAGTGCGCGTTACGGCGTAAGCCCCGCGGAAACCCTGCGTCGGCCGCGCAAGGTGATCATCTAGCGCGGGATTCGGCGACCTGGGTACTGCGCTCCGCAGCCATCACGACATCTGCCCCTTGGACGCCGACCACTCGGCGGGCTTCTCCACCCGACGAGCCAAGCCCGCAAGCAGCGGCACGCGGCGATCACGGCAGCCCGAGATGCGCTCGGCGCGGCGCCACTCGAGGAGCCAGTCGGAGTATCACCGACCCGGTGGCGGGGTGGCCGGTTGAAGCGTAGGTCGTGCCGCTCCAACTCCTCCACGTCGCCAACTGCGCTGGTCTTCGGCGGCCGAGATCGCCAGCCACTCTCTAGCGCCGCTCTGATCGAACCCACCGCGACCTTGCGGAGCCCCTGACGCAGATCAAGCCACTGATGCCAGAAGTGCGCTCAACGACCTACGCGACGTGCCGGGCCCCATCGCGTGCTGGTAGGAAGCGTGGAAGTGCAGCAGAGCCTGCGGATCGAGGCGGGCGGCGACCTCGAACACCTCGGGGTGGTGCCCCCGGTCCGCACGGATGCGCTCGAGGACGTCCTCGACCGCCGTCTCCTTGCTCATCGCGCCCCTACTCCGGCTTGGCGCCGAGGAAGGTCTCGTCGTCCAGGGCCAGCACCAGGGACAACAGGGCGCCCGGGTAGCTGTACTCGCGCATGCCCATGAACTGGCCGGACACGAAGGGCGTGAAGGTGGACTCGCCCGGGCCGTAGACCGGGCCGCGGGCGGTCGCCGCCGAGGCCCTGATGTTGGCGAAGTGCACCTCGACCACCGGCTTCCCGGTGTCGTAGAGGGCGAACGGCACCGACTGGCTGGTGGTGGTCAGCCCGGCCGGGTTGACGAGGTATCCGTCGACCGATCGCCGGAGGAGTGGATGTACTCGAGGATGTCGCCCTCGTGGTTCGACATGAACCGCTCGATCTCGACGCCGAGCCGAGCGCCCCACTCCTCGGTGAATCGCCCGAGGCCCTCGGCGGAGACGTCGGGACCGTACATCCGCTTGTTCCGTCGCGCGAGGTTGGAGACGTTCGGGCCGTCGATCACCGAGATGAGGTAGCGCTGGCCGCTCGTCCGCAGGCCGTCGACGGCCGAAGGAGTCGTCACTGTGCTGGCTCGCTTTCCTGTGTCGGGTTCTTCCAGGCGAAGGTCAGTGCGGCCGGTGCCTGCGCCGAGCGGGGCACGGGCCCGACGTGCCGGACGAAGCCCAGGCCGGACACGCCGGCGTCCGCCAGCCAGTTGGCCGTGTCGACGAGGGCGGCAAGGTCGAGGCCTGTGTCGTGGCCGGCGAGCTCGAGGGCCTGCGCGGCGTCCTCGGTGCAGACCCCGCCACCGCGCTGGCCCGGCATCGCCGGGTGGCCACCGCTCCCGGCGAGGGAGACGTCGATGGTGCCGACGCCGAGCTCGGCGAGGGCGAGGACGTTCGCCACGCCGAGCCCCCGGTTGTCGTGAACCTGGACGGTCAGCGCCTCGAGCGGCAGATGGTGGGCGGCGACGTCGAGCAGGTCGCGGATCTGCGGTGGGGCGGCGTAGCCGGAGGAGTCGGCGAGCACCCAGTCGGTGACGCCGATGTCGACGAGCCGCCGCGCGATCGGCTCGAGCTCCGCCGGGCCGCGGGCGGGGCCGGTGGGTCCGCCCCAGGCGAAGATGACGTAGGTGCCCAAAGCGATGCCCAGGTCGGTTGCGACACCGGCGAGGCGCTCGAGCTCGTCGAGGGACTCGGTGGTGCTGCGCCCGATGTTGGCACGGGCGAAGTCCTCGTCTGCCGAGAGCAGGAAGGTGGCGGAGTCGGCGCCGGCGGCGGCAGCGGCGCGCAGGCCGCGCTCGTTGCCGATACAGCAGCCCAGCGTCAGTCCCGGGCCGCGCACCGCGCCGAACACCTCGGCGGCGTCGGCGAGGCCCGGGACGAGATCCGGGCGCACGAAGGAGGACAGCTCGAAGTCCCGGATGCCGGCGCGGACGAGTCGCTGCACGAGCTCGATCTTCAGCTCGGTCGGCACCGGATGGGCCTGGAAAGTGAGGCGTGGCGCGATCTCACGCAGCCGGACATCGTGCCGACCTGTCGTGCCGGGTCTCGCGGAAGGAGGTGGAATCATCAACTGTCCTTGCTGCCGTCAGCGGAGTCGGGTGGGGGAGAGGCCTGCAGCCTCGGCGTCCCAGGAGTCGTCGGTGAGTCCGGTCTCCCGCAGCACCGCCTTGCGGATCTTGCCGGTGGGGGTGGCGGGCATCTGGCCCACGAGCCGGTAGTAGCGGGGCACCATGAAGTGCGGCAGGGCCCGGTCGCAGTGTGCGAAGAGGTCCTTCAGGTCCAGCTCGGCGCCCTCGACGACCTGCACGACGGCCATGACCTCCTGTTCTCCGAGGTCGGAGGCGACGCCGACCGCGGCGGCCCCGGCCACGGCGGGGTGGTCCAGCAGGACGGCCTCGACCTCCTGGGAGGACACGTTCTCGCCGCGACGGCGCAGGGCGTCCTTCTTCCGGTCGACGAAGTAGAAGTAGCCGTCGGAGTCGGTGAAGCCGAGGTCACCGGTGTGCCACCAGAGGTTGCGGGAGGTCTCCACGGTGGCCTCGGGCTGACGGTGGTAGCCGGAGAACATGACGTGCGGGACGCGGGGCCGGTACACGATCTCGCCGACCTGCCCGGGCGGGACCGGGAAGCCCAGGTCGTCGTGGACCTCCAGGAGGGTCGTGGCGGACGGGACGCCCATGGAGCCGATCTTGCGCTCCCGGATCGGGTTCCACACGATCGTCTTGATCTCGGTGAGGCCGTAGCCCTCCACGACGTGGACGCCGAAGCGTTCCTCGGTGGCGGTGAGAACCGGGGGAGGGGCGGGTGCGGCGAAGACCTTGCGGGCGGGATGGTCCCGGTCGCGGTCGGACGGAGGCTGGGCGAGGAGCATGGGCAGGACCGAGCCGAGGGCGTTGAACTGCGTGACCTCGTGGCGACGGATCTCGTCCCAGAAGCGGCTCGCGCTGAACCGGCGGCCGAGCACGACGGTGGCGCCCGCGACGATCGCGTGCAGCGAGATGTTGATCTTCGCGGCCCCGTGGAACAGCGGCAGGCAGGTGTAGAGCCGCTCGTCGGCGGTGGTCTCCATGGCCACGGCGAACTCGTGCGCGGCGACCACCGGCATCAGGCCCGGGTAGATCGCGCCCTTGCTGCGCCCGGTGGTCCCGGACGTCAACATGATCCCCACGGGATCGTCGATGCCGACCTCGGGGAACGCCCGGGCCGGGTCGCCGCGGGCGATCAGGGCGTGCCAGGTGAGGATCTCGACGCCGGGCAGCGACAGCCCGGCCGGGACGGCGTCGGCAAGGAGGACGACGGTGTGCAGCGCGTGCGGACGCTCCGGCAGCTCGGCGACGAGGTCGAGCAGCCCGGGCTCGGTGAGCAGGACCTGCACGTCGGTATGGCCGAGCGCGTGGTCGAGGAAGGTGCCCTTGTAGGCGGTGTTCACCGGCACCTCGACCATCCCCGCCCGGGCAATCCCGAAGAAGGCGACCAGGATCTCGGTGCGATTGGGCACGAACACGCCGACGGACGTGCCGGGGGCGAGGCCGAGGCCGAGCAGGCCGCGGGCCACCGCGGACGACGCCGCGTCCAGCTCGGCGTAGCTGAGCTGCTCGTCGTCGAAGACCAGGGCCGGTTTGTCGGGGGTTCGGGACGCGCGGTCGGCGAGCACTCCGCCGACGGTCCCGCCACCCAGCGAATGCAGGTCGAGCACGGTCAGAGCTCCTTCTTGGCACGTAGCAGGAAGTCCTCCAGAGCAGGATCCCAGCCGGCCTCCGCCCCGGTGGTCACCAGGAAGGTCCCGACACCCATGTCGTGGTAGGTGCCGAGGGTGTTCAGGATCTGCTCCTCGGTTCCGACGAGCGCCTGAGAGTTGGCGAACCCGCCCAGCAGCTTGGTCAGCCCGGTCCAGAAGCAGGTGTCGTGGAGCTCCTCGTCCGTCAGCGCCAGCGCCCGCCGGCGTCCGACGGAGTTGTCGGTGAACGAGGAGCGGAGGAAGGCGTGGCCGCCCTGGGCGTCGGCGATCTGCTGCTCGACGGCGCGGGCCTTCGCCCACGCGTCGTCCTCGGTCTGGCCGAGGAACAGTCGCAGGCTCAGCGAGAACTCCATCGGCCGCGCGTAGCCGTCCGCGGCGGCCCGGACCCGTGCGATGCGCTCCCGTGTCCCGGCGAAGGGCTCGCCCCAGAGCATGTACAGGTCGGCGTGGCGGGCGCCGAAGTCGACCGCGGGGTCGCTCTCCCCGCCCATGAAGATCGGGACCTGGCCCTGAACCGGCCGGGTGAGGATCTTGACGCTCTCCGCGGTGTAGAAGCGGCCCTCGTGGTCGAACGACGACGGTTCGGTCCAGGTCCGGCGGACGAGATCGAGGTACTCGATCGCCCGCTCGTAACGCTCCGACTTCGGGGTGTCGTCGCCCTCGCGATGGAGATCCTTGTCCGAGCCCCCGACCACCACGTTGATGGCCAGTCGCCCGCCGGCCAGCACGTCCAGGGTGGCGAAGTACCGGGCCGCGGCCGTCGGGGCCATCACCCCGGGGCGGTGGGCGATGATCGGCGAGAACTTCTCGGTCATCGCCAGCATGTACGGCGCCGTCGCGTGGTTGTGCGGCCAGATCGACGAGTACCCCACGAGCACCCGGTCGATCGCCTCCGACGCATCGAGCTCACGGACCCGCTCGGCCAGCCGGACGGGGTCGCTCTCGCCCGGTTCGAGCGGCTGGAGCCCCGTGAAGAAGTCGACCATGACTCACCCTCCTGTAGTAGAATGCTTGCACTATATAAGCATGCTGGCTATTTTTCGAGGGCGATCTGCCGGAGGGTCTCGACCACGGGCGCCGACACCTCGATCGTCCCGCGGCGGCGGATCGCCGTTCGGAGCGCAGCCGAGCGGTCGAAGGGGACCCGGACGGCCGCCTCACCCTCGACCGGACGGGTGGCGCGCACGGACTCGGCGAAGGCCGCGGCGCGGGCGGCGAAGTCCGCGGCGTCGCCGAGGATGGACGGGTCGACGATCACGGCCAGGAAGCCGCAGTCGGAGACGCCCTGGGGCGCTGCCGAGGCACCCGCGAGCATGCCGAGCAGGTGGACGACGAGCGCGAGCCCGGATCCCTTGTGGCCGCCCCACACGGCGAAGGCACCCTGAAGGGCCGCGGCGGGGTCGGTGGTCGGCAGGCCCGCGGCGTCGTAGGCCTTCCCCTCGGGCAGCGGTTCGCCGAGCCTGCGCGCGAGGGTGACCTCGGCGTGGGTGATGGACGACGTGCCGATGTCCCAGATCACCGGGCCGTCAACGGTCGGGAAGCCGAAGGCGATCGGGTTGGTACTGAACCGGGCCTCGGTACCTCCGTACGGGGCGACGACGGCGGGACCGCTGCCCGCGATCATCCCGACGAACCCGGCATCGACGACGCCCTCGAGGTAGTACGAGAACATCCCCGTGTACCAGGTCCGGCGGGCGCCGACCACGGCCATGCCCTGGGCGCGTGCCTTCTCCAGGCCGATCTCGATCGCGTGGGCCGCGACGAGGTAGCCGACCTGGTCCCCGCCGTCGAGGGCCGCGGACACCGGCGTCTCCCGGTCGACCCGGATCGACTGCGGCGGCTCCGTGGTGCGGAGGCGCTCGATGATCGACACCGCGCGGGCCAGCCCGGCGTAGGACAGCCCGCGCAGCTCGCAGTCCATGAGATGGTCCGCGATGACCGCGGCCTCCTCCGTGGCGTAGCCCGTCGCGACCAGTGCCTCGGTCACGGTGCGGAGGGCGTCCTCCAGGGTGAGGTCGACCGTCGGTGCGGAGGTGGTGGTCGAGCCGGGCATGTCAGAACCTCCAGTTGTAAGGATGCTGTCTAAGCTTGGTGCGTGGACACAGCTGCGGGTCAGTCGGACTACCTCACCGATGCGGTCACCCGCCTCGAACGCGCCGTGGCCAACATCGGGGCGATGCGGCTGAAGCCGTGGCGCATGACGCTGTCCGGCTACGCCGCGCTCAAGATCCTTGAACGGCAACCCAATTTGTCCCTGGCACAGCTCTCCCGCCGCTGCTTCGTGAAGCCCCAGACGATGACCAGGATCGTCGCCGAGCTCGAGCGCCGGGGATGGGTGGACCGCAGCCCGCACCCGGAGAGCGAGCGGGCCATGTCGCTGACCCTCACCGCAGCCGGCCGGACCAGCCTCACCGAGATGGCCGCCGAGGTCGACAAGATCGAGTCGACGCTCGGCGACATGCTCGAGCCCGGCCAGTTCCCCGAGCTCGTCGCCACCCTGCGACGGTGCGCCGTCGCGGTCGAGACCGAGATCAAGGACGCCCGCCGCGCGGGTCGCGACTGAGCCTCAGGCCGCCTACCGGGGTGGCCGTCGCCGTGGGACGCCGGACCCGGGGCGTCAGGACGGTGGGCAGGGCCAGCGCAGTGAGGCCACTGAGCGCGGCCGAGCCGATCAGGACGAACGCGCCGGCGCGGTTGTCGCCCGTCGTCTGGACCAGCCACTGGGTCACGTACAGGACGGATCCGCCGAAGACGGCCACGGCGATGTTGAAGGCCAGCGAGACGCCGGTGCCGCGCGCGTGCACCGGGAACAGCTCGATGTAGGTGATCGGGGCGATGCCCGTGTAGAACGACGGCGCCGCGGCCAGCAGTACCGCGAAGATGCCGAGCACCCACGGGTTCGTCGACGACGTCAGCCCGGCCATCAGCGGGTACGAGGCGACGACGATCACCGCGGTGGCGATGAGCAGCGCGGGTCGGCGCCCGATCCGGTCCGACACGCGTCCGCCCGCGAGGACGAGCCCGATCCCGACGGCCAGGGCGACGCCGATCACGACGGTCGCCGTCACCAGGGAGAACTTGAGCTGGATGATCAGGTTCTGCACGTAGGTGAACGCGAGGTAGAAGCCGACGGCGTGGGTGGCGGCGACCCCGATGAGCAGCACGCCGCGCCACAGCCTCCGGCCGACGGGCGGCCGGTCCTGCGCGACCTCCTGGACCTCGACGAACTCGGGGGTCTCGCCCAGCCGGCTCCGCAGGTAGAACCCGATCGCCCCCAGCGGGAGCGCCAGCAGGAACGGCACCCGCCAGCCCCAGGCCTGCATGGCCTCCGGGCCGAGGGACAGGGTCAGGCTCACGACGATGACCGCACCGATGAGCAGGCCGGCGAGGCTGCCCATCTGCACGCGGCTCGCCATCTCGCCCTTGCGGTTCTCGGGGGCGAACTCGGCGGCGTAGATGATCGCGGTGCCGTACTCGCCGCCCGCCGCGAGCCCCTGCCCCATCCGCAGGACGACGAGGAGGATCGGGGCGGCGATCCCGATCGTGGCCGCGGTGGGCAGCAGGCCGATCAGCGTGCTCACCACGGCCATGCCGATCAGCGTCACCACGAGGGTGGGCTTGCGGCCGATGCGGTCGGCGAGCGGACCGAGGAGCAGCCCGCCGAGCGGCCGGATGACGAACGCCGCAGCGAATACGGCGAACGTCGAGAGCAGCGCGACGCCGGGGGTGGAGTTGGGGAAGAAGTTCTTCGCCAGCACGGTGGCCACCAGGCCGTACACCGCGTAGTCGTAGTTCTCGACGGTGTTGCCGATCGCGGCGGCCAAGGTGGTGCGGCGCACCGTGCTCGCACGTGCGTGTTCCGCTTCGGACGGTGCCGACATGGCGACCTCTCCTTCGAGGCGATGAAGCAGTTGATGTGCGCAGCTGCACGGTCGCCGAGACGCTAACCGAGCACACACCGACGTGCAAGCATGCTTGCGACATATTCGGTAGCTGAATTAGCCTGAAGCGCGCCTCCACGGCGCAGCATGGAAGGAGAACGACCCGATGCCAGTCATCCCGTCGACGTCGACGAGTTCGGTGCAGGACGGCGACCTCGCCGACCGGCTCGCCGTACGGGACGTCCTCGAGCGCTACACCCATGCGATGGACCGCAGGGACGAGGCACTCATGCGGAGTTGCTTCACGCCGGACGCTGATCTGTCCTACTTCGGCGGCCTGCGTCGCTTCACCGGCACCGAGTTCGCCGATACGTTCGTGTCGTCCCTCGAGCCCTTCGGCTTCATCGACCACAGCATCAGCAGCCTGCGGATCACGGTCGACGGCGACATCGCCGCGGTCGACGTGCATCTCTGCGCCACGATGGCCCTCAAGGACGCCCCGGTCGTACTGATCCGATGGGTCCGGGTGACCGACGAGCTCGTCCGCGAGCCGTCCGGATGGAAGATCGCGAAGCGCCGGCACGTGCCGCAGCTGCAGTACGAGTCGTCGACGTCGGCGATCGACTTCCCGGGCATCGGGGGAAAGGACCCACAGGCCGCCGACCTCTCGTAGCGCTTGCACGCGCTCCCGGCAGGCACGTGGGGTCCGCGGTCTGCTCGCCGCGTGGACGTCGAGGTCGTCGCGTCGAGGCGGCGGCCGCTCTGGTGACGCAGGAGGAGGTCGAGGGCCTTGCGCAGCTCGAGGAGCTGCCCGGGCCACGCGGGGATCTTCGTGCGGATGGTGTTGGGGCCGTTCAAGTTCGAAGGGATCACCGCCGCCCCGCCGACCCACACGTCCTGTTGCCGTCGAGGAGGGCGCGACACCGCCGGGCCCGACCAGCACCATGACGACGGTCTACGGCTGGACGTCATTTGAGTCGACGCATGGTCACGACACGGCCAGGAGAGCGCCGGGACGTCGACGCCACCAGCCGTCTGGCGGACCTGGCCTACCAGAACTGCACCGCGCGGATCGACCGGCCGCCGGCGCCGATGGTGGCCGACTACGCCGCGGCGGTCGGCGACGGAACGATGTGGGTCGCCGAGGACGAGAACGGTCTGCTCGGCTTCATCGTGCTGGTCGACGCCAGTGATCATCTGCTGCTCGACAACGTCGCGGTGGACCCGCACGCCCAGGGTCGGGGAGTCGGCGCGCAGCTCCTCGCCCTCGCCGAGAGCGAAGCCCGCCGCCGCGGGTACGACCGGATCCCAGCTCTACACGAACGAGGCCATGACGGAGAATCTCGACTACTACCCGCGCAAGGGCTACGTCGAGACCCACCGTGGCGAGCAGGACGGGTATCGCCGGGTCTTCTTCAGCAAGACCCTCGGCGTCCGCTCCGAGGAGCGCTCAGGGTCCTAGCCTGTCACTTACGCTCCGGTGGTGGTGCCTGCCACTTACGCTCCGGTGGTGGTGCGTGAGCACGGCGGCGCGACTCAGACGTCCGGACGCATGCCGCGCCACAGCAGGTCCATGAGCGCCTCGGTCTGGCCGCGCCAGTCGGCCCGGGGGTCGAGGAACAGCAGGCCGCCCAGGCCGCGCAGGACGGTCTCCGGGTCGAGGCCGGGGCGGATGGTGCCGGCTTCGACGTTGGCCTCGAGCAGCGTGGCCACCGCGTCGACCATGGCTTCGTAGGCCTTGCCCGGGACGTCCTCGTCGTCGGCGTTCGTCGCGGTACGCAGGGCGTCCGCGAGGCCGCGCTTGGTCATCATGTACCGGGCGAGGTGGTCGGTGGTCCACGCCCGGAAGGCCTCCGGCGGGGACTTCTCCCGCAGCAGGGCGGGGACCACGTCCAGCATCTGCTGCACCTCGTGCCGGTACACCGCGAGGACGAGCGCCCCCTGGGTCGGGAAGTGCCGGTAGACGGTGCCCACCCCCACCCCCGCCGCCTTGGCGATGGCGTTGAACGACAGCTCGCCCGTGTCGGCGAGCGATTCCGCCGCCGCGGCGAGGATGCGCTCGTTGTTGCGGCGGGTGTCCGCGCGCCTCAGGTTCACGGGTCCCGTCGTCATCGTCACCTCCCAGGCCTCCCGCAGGAATGTAAATCACGGTCGGCCGAGCGGCGAAGGGGACACTCGCCAACCGGATAGATATCCGCTAGAGTTCTCGCTGGGACCGGATGATTATCCGTTTTCCATCGTACGGACTGACGAGCCAGCGCCCTCCGATGCCGCGTCATCGCCTCGGCGGACATGCGGCGAGGAAGAGAACCTCAGTGGACATCTCACTCGAAGTGAACGGCAGAACCGAGAACCTGGACGTCGGGCCCGGTGTCACGCTGCTCGACGCGTTGCGCGAGCGGCTCGACGTGACCGGCCCCAAGAAGGGATGCGACCGCGGCCAGTGCGGCGCGTGCACCGTGCACGTGGGCGGCCGTCCCGTGCTGTCGTGTCTGACCCTGGTCGCGACCGTGCGTGCGCCGGTGACCACCGTGGACGGGCTCGCCACCGATGACGAGCTGCACCCGGTCCAGCAGGCGTTCGTCGACCAGGACGCGCTGCAGTGCGGCTTCTGCACGTCCGGACAGATCATGTCGGCCGTCGCCGCGGTGGAGCAGGACGTGGAGGACGTCCGCGAGTTCATGTCCGGCAACCTCTGCCGCTGCTCGGCGTACCCGAACATCGTGGCCGCGATCAAGCAGGTGAGGGGGGCCGATGCAGTCGTTTGAGCTGACCGCACCGACCACCGTCGACGACGCCCTCGCGGGCGCCGGCACCTACCTGGCCGGGGGTACGACGCTGGTCGACCTGATGAAGCTCGACGTCCTGACCCCCCGGCACGTCCAGGACATCAACGCTCTCCCGCTGCGTGGCATCGACACCACCGACGGGCTGCGGCTGGGCGCGCTGGAGCGGATGAGCGATGTCGCGCGGCATCCGGGGGTGTACCCGATGATCTCCCGCGCGCTGCTGCAGAGCGCATCGCAGCAGCTGCGCAACATGGCCAGCATCGGCGGGAACCTGATGCAACGCACCCGGTGCACCTACTTCCGCGACGTGTCGATGCCGTGCAACCGGCGCGATCCCGGCAGTGGCTGCCCGGCGCGCTCGGGTGCCAACCGGACGCACGCGGTGCTGGGCACGAGCGAGGCGTGCGTGGCGACGCATCCGAGCGACGTGGCCGTCGCGCTGGTCGCGCTGGACGCGCGGGTCACCCTCGCGACCTCGGCCGGCAGCCGCACGGTGCCGCTGCTCGACTTCTACCGCCTGCCCCACGACACCCCGCACGTGGAGAACGACCTGCGCCCCGGCGAGCTGATCACCGAGATGGTGGTGCCCCGGTTGGACTGGGCGGCGAACTCGACCTACGTCAAGGTGCGCGACCGGCAGTCCTACGAGTTCGCGCTCTGCTCGGCGGCCGTCGCGCTGGACGTACGGGACGCCCACGTCGTCGACGCCCGCGTGGCGGCCGGCGGCGTCGCGACCGTGCCGTGGCGCCTGACCGCCGTCGAGCAGGCCCTGCGTGGCGCGCCGGCGACCGAGGAGGCCTTCCAGGACGCCGCATCGGTCGCGGCGGAGGGCGCGGCGCCGCTGTCCGCGAACGGCTTCAAGGTTCCGCTGTTGCGCCGGACCGTCGTTCGTGCCCTCTGCGAACTGACTGAGGACGAACCGAGCGGGAGCCGAGGATGATCACCACGCGGATCGACGCCCCACTCAAGGTCACCGGCCGGGCGCGGTACGGGTCGGACCACAACCTGCCCGGCATGCTGCACGGCCACGTGGTGACCAGCACGATCGCGAACGGCGAGATCGCGGCGATGGACGTGGCCGCAGCGCAGGCCGCGCCGGGGGTGGTCGCCGTCTACTCGCCGTTCGACCCCCTCGTCCTGCGCACCCCGACGACCCCCATGCTGGGCGACACCTGGGTGCCGTTGCAGGACCGGAGCGTCACCCACTACGGCCAGCCGGTGGCCTTCGTCGTGGCGGAGACCTACGAGCAGGCCAGGGACGCGAGCGCGCTCGTCGAGGTGTCCTACGACGAGCGGCCCGCCCGCACCTCGCTGGTGGGCAACCTCGACCTGGCCGAGGACGCGCCGCCCGGCCTGGACGGGGAGCCGTCGAGCCACGTCGTCCTCGCGGACGGGGTGGAGTCGATCGAGGACGCGCTGGCGGGGAGCCCGGTCGTGGTCGGGGGGCGGTACTCGACGCCGACCCAGAACCACGCGGCGATGGAGCCGCACTCCGCCGTGGCGCACTGGGACGCCGACGGTCTCACCGTCTACAGCGGGAACCAGGGAGCCTTCGTGCAGCAGGCGGACCTGGCGGCCGCACTGGACGTCGACCCGTCCGCGGTGCACACGGTGAACCCGTTCGTGGGCGGGGCGTTCGGCGGGAAGGGGCGCACGTCCGTGCCGGCGTTCCTGGCCGCGGCCGCCTCCCGGGTCCTCGGGAGGCCGGTCAAGGCGGCGCTGAGCCGAGAACAGGTCTTCACCGCGACCGCGAACCGCCCGGAGACGCTGCAGGAGATCACGCTGGGCGCCGACCGCGACGGCACCCTGATCGCGGTGCGCCACGACTCCTGGTGCAGCGCAGCCACCGACCTGTCGTTCGTGGAACCCACCTCGGCCACGTCCCGGGTGGCCTACCGCACCCCGAACCTGGCCATCAGCCAGAAGGTGGTGCCGCTGCACATCCCGCGGACCACGTTCATGCGCGCGCCGGGCGAGGCGCCCGGGTCGTTCGCGCTGGAGAGCGCGATGGACGAGCTGGCCGTCGCGCTGGACATGGATCCGATCGAGCTGCGGCTGCGCAACGGATCCCTCGGCCCCGTCGGCAGCGACCTGCAGTGGTCGAGCAAGTACCTCGACGACTGCTACCGGATCGGCGCCGAGCGCTTCGGCTGGTCGAGCCGGAGGGCCACCGGCACGCGGGACGGCGACTGGCTGGTCGGGATGGGCACCGCGACGGCGATGTTCCCGGCGCTGCGGTTCCCGACCACGACCGAGATCACGCTGCAGGCGGACGACACGGCGCTGGTCTCGGTCGGCGGCTCCGATCCCGGTACCGGCCTGCTGAGCGTGATGGCGCTGCTCGGGGCCGAGGCGCTGGACGTCGGACCGGAGCGGATCACCCCGCGGCTGGGCCTGTCCGCCTACCCGCCCGGGGGCATGTCCGGCGGGTCGACCGCCACGGCGAGCGTGGGGTCGGCGATCGTGGCCGCGGCCTCGGCGGTGCTCGAGGAGCTGCAGTCGCTCGCGAGCGCGCCGGGCGCGCCGTTCGCGGGGCAGGACGTGACCTACGCCGCCGGCCGGGTGCTGGGTGGCGGACGGTCGATGACGTTCGGGGAGCTGCTGTCCGCGCTCGGTCGGGCCTCGGTCTCCGCCACCGGGTCCTCGGGCCCGGGCGAGGAGATGACCAAGCACTCCTTCAGCTCCTTCGGAGCCCAGTTCTGCGAGGTCCGGGTGCACCGGTGGACGGGTGAGGTGCGGGTGTCGCGGATGCTCGGCGTGTTCGACGCCGGCCGCATCGTGAACGACCAGGCCGCCCGCAGCCAGCTGAGGGGTGGAATGATCTGGGGCGTCTCGGCGGCCCTGCACGAGGGGCTGGAGATCGAGGGCGGCGGGCGGCTCGCGAACGGCGACCTGGCCGGCTACCTGCTCCCGGTCAACGCGGACATCCCCGAGGTCGACGTGCACTTCGTGCAGCACCCGGACACGCTGCACAACCCCGTCGGCGCGCGGGGCATCGGCGAGATCGGGGTGGTCGGCATGGCGGCGGCCGTGGCCAACGCCGTGCACAACGCCACGGGCGTCCGGGTCCGACACACTCCCATCACCATCGAGGACCTCCTCGACGGCCTGCCGTCGTAGGGGCTCGCTCTCGTCCGTCGGGTCGGCGCGCGAACGGTCCAACTGACCCGGAAACGCGCCGACCCGACGACCAGCGAGAGGCGCCGTACGTGGCCGGTCGTCCTCCGGGGGCAGCGGCCGGTAGGACCGCCGGGCACCCGCGCCGGAGCTGCGCGGCCACCTGTGTGCGGGGCACGGCCGACTCGCCGGACGACCCAGCACAGTCGGGGCGGTAGGCCTGGAAGGATCTCGGCCGCCGAGCCTCCTCGGGACCGCCGGAGGAACGCACTCATCAGCAGCCTGTCAGCGGAGCTGGAAGAGGCCGGCTGCGCCCCTGCTGCCGCCGACGCACATGGTGACGACGACATGGCGAGCACCTCGTCGCTGCCCTTCGAGGAGGGCGTGGCCGACCAGCCGTGCGCCGGTCATCCCGTAGGGGTGGCCGATCGCGATGGGGCCGCCGTTGACGTTGAGCCTGGCGGGACCGATAACGAGCGCATCCCGGCAGTACAGCGCCTGGGAGGCGAAGGCCTCGTTGAGCTCCCACAGCGGTCGGTTGTGGGAGCACGTCACGGGCGAAGTAGGCGGTGACCCGGCGCCGGATCTCGTTCTCCCGCGGGTACTGCGGCTTGGCCGCGAACATCGTCGCCGTCTCGGCCGCGCTGCGGCCATGCTTCGTGGCGAGGAGGATCTTCTAACGCTGCAGCCGGACCGGTGATCTTGGGGAGACGCCCAATTGCGTCCGGGCCAGTCTCTGAACGAAGCCCTCGGGCTTTCGCGGCACGCCCCTGCCACCCGGCGGACAGTTCTGACCGCTCGCGCCCATGACGCCACTCATGACACAAAGTCCCGCATACGGGTGCTGCCAAGGGGATTGGAGAGGGTTCCCGCACCAGCGTTGTCGCTGGTAGGAGGCTCGGGAGGGGAGTGCATCGCGCTTTACACCCGAGCGGTCGCAGGTTCGATCCTTCGAGCGCGCTCCAGTGTGTGGCGGCCACGAGGAGGAACTGGGTCACGACACGCCGAGGGGCGACGTGTCGCAGCGGAGGCAGATGACGCCGGGTCCGGGTGCTGGCTGCGACCGCGGCTCGGGCCAGCGCCGCAGCGGGGATCGGAAGGTGTCGCCGGTGGCGAGCTTGGCTGCGGTCTCCGGAACTCCGTACGCTGAGGCTGATAGACGCGATCCGGGGATTCGGGGAGCGCTGCAAACGCATAGTGCGCCGAGCCGACGCCTTCCTCCAGTAGCTCGATCATCCGCCATTGAGCATCAGCACGACGTCGCCGCGCACAGCCAACGGGCGACACCCTCACGAAACCGGGGGTGTACGGCAGGCTTCCGCGAGCGCCACCGCACCACAGCCAGGCGGCGAGCGTCAGGCGGACGAGCGGGTGGACAGCGCGACTCCGGCGGCGGCGTAGTAGCTGTGGCTGAACTCGCAGGGCGTGCCGGTCGAGTCGATCAGCAGCCGCTCTTTGAGCAGCAGGAGCGTGGACGGCGGGACCTCCAGCAAGCGCCCGGTGCGTTCGTGCGCCCGGACCGCGTGCACTGTCGTTTCGATCCGGCTCACCTCCGACCCGTGAGCCCGGGCGAAGAGCTCGTCGAAGTCCGCGGCGGAGTCGCAGCTGAGCGGCCGAGTGGGGACACCCGACCGGGAGTAGCGCAGGTACACAATGAACGGCCGCTCGTCGCGGTACACCCGATATTCGCCGACGGTGATCGTCGGCTCCTCGGTGCGCAGGATGCGGGCGAGGAACAGCGGGGTCGGCACCGTGGCCACAGACAGTCGTTCCGCCCGGTACCGCCCGGTCTCCGCCGGGTCCCAGCCAATCCCATTGTCCAGGGTGAGATCGGCGATCGTCCGCTCGATCGTCGTCCCCGTCCGCCGGTTGCGACGCACGAGGCCCTCTTCGGCCAGTCGGGCCAACCCGCGGCGCATCGAGTTGCGGCTGACACCGAAGTGTGTCGCGAGCTCCTGCTCGTCCAGCCGGGCTCCGACGGGAAGCAGCCCACTGCGCAGGGCCGCGCGCAGCTCACCGTGCACCGACGTCGCGGAGTGCCGCAAGGGGAGACCTGCCCGATCGACCTCGGCGCGGGCCCGAGGAACGACGACCGGCGCCTGTGCCGGTTGGCTCGCCCGGCCGCGTCGGGTTCCGGTGCTCAAGGCGGTCCGCGCAGCAATATAATGGGAGACGCTGTACTCGCGGGGGACACCGTCCGCGCTCCACAGCACCCGGGACTTGACCAGCAGCGCGGTGCCGATCGGCACGCTGAGCTGAGCCGCGACCTTCTCGTCCGCCTCCACCGCCTCCACCCAGCAGTCCACCGCCCCCAGCGGGCTGCCGTAGGCCTGGGTGAACTCCCTGTCGAAGTGGGTGTCCGAGGAGGTGAGCACAAGTTTGCGCTCGGCGCCGTCGGACAAGCTGAACCGGGTGTAGAGCATCGTCGGCTCGCCCCGGCGAACCAGCACGAGTTCCGTGAGGTGGACGCGGGGCCCGTCGTCCGCCAGGTACCGGCGGGTGAGCGGGGTGGCGGCGACCCAGCGGCGTTCCAGGACCTCGCAGTGGTACGCCTCGGCGCCCGCCGTCCTCCAGCCGACGCCGTTGTCGATCTGGACGTCCGTGATGTCCGAGCGGACGACGGTCCCCGCGCGGGGGGACCGCGAGACGATCCCTTCGGCCACGAGAAGGCCGAGTGCGGCGCGCACGGCGTTTCGACTCACCGAGAACCGGTCGACCAACGTGGACTCGTCCAGCCGGTCGTCCGCCTCGATCAGGCCGGTGCGGAGGCTGGACCGCAAGGCGCCATGGACGCTGGTCACGGACCGCAGCCGGACCCGGTGGTCCCGGAGCGCGCGCTCGCGCGTCACGCGGCGGTACTCCTGCTCGTCCTGTGCGGCTCGCATATGTCCTCCAGCCTGACCGGGCGGCATGTCGACGGCCGCTGCGCTGGGGCACGCACGGATCGTTTGACGAGCAGATGCCGCTCCCGTCACCGGTTCGTAACGACCTAGTTGCGCCGCTCCGGTACGGCGCGCCGCCGGCAGCGGAAATCAGCGGAAAAACGCGTGGCCGCGGTCACAGGAAATGGTTCCGCTGAGTGGCGTGGCTCGATCCGTCCGGACCGCCAGCGGCGATCCGGGTGCGTCCGTCTCGTCCGTCCATCGCCTGTGAGCAGCGCTTTCGACGGTCGGCTCGGGGCGGTCCGGCTGGCGGGGATCGGCGTAATTCCGGTTTGACTCCGCGTGTCACGCCGCCGCAATACGGCCTCCATACGGTTCTCGCCATCCCCCGACGGCGACGAAGATCCGGTGATGTTCGTATGAGTGCACCCCCCTTCCACCTGGGTTGGTTCTATTCGAAGGGCTTCGGCCCGAAGGCCTGGAAGCACGGGTGGGCGGGTCCGCGAGCGGCGGTGGCGCGCTTCACGAAGCCGGACGTCGCCGTTGATCTGGCCCGGGCGATGGAGCGCGCCTGCTTCGACTACCTGATGATCGAGGACTCGTCGAACGTCCCGTACACCTACCAGGGCTCGCACAACGCCTATCTGCAGCACTCCGTCGACACCCCGAAGCTCGACCCGATGGTGCTGGCCCCGTTCCTGCTGCAGGCGACCGAGAAGCTCGGCGTCGTCGTGACCTGCTCGACGACCGAGTACCACCCGTTCATGCTGGCCCGCGCGATGAACGCCCTCGACCACACGTCGGACGGTCGGGCCGGCTGGAACGTGGTCACCGGCTCGAACGACGGCGGGGCGCAGAACTACGGCCGGGACAAGCAGTACCCGCACGACGAGCGTTACGACATGGCGGACGAGTTCCTCGAGGTCGCGCACGGGCTCTGGCGCAGCTGGGACGACGACGCGGTGGTATTGGACCTGGAGAAGGGCATCTTCGCGGACGGCGACAAGGTCCACCCGCTGAACCACGAGGGGGCCTACTTCCGCTCCCGCGGTCCGTTGTCGGCGCCGCGGTCGCCGCAGGGCTCGCCGGTGATCTGCCAGGCGGGCGGGTCCGGGCGCGGTCGGGCGTTCGCCTCTCGCTGGGCGGAGACGATCATCTGCGCGGCCCGCGGTGTCGACGCGATGAAGGCCTATCGGGAGGACGTCCGCGCGCAGGCCGTCGCGGCCGGCCGCGATCCCGACTCGATCAAGGTCCTGTTCCTGATCTCGCCGATCGTCGACGAGACGCCGGAGGCGGCGCACGAGCGCCGGCAGGCACGCTACGACTTCGCGGAGAGCGAGGTCGAGTTCGGACTCGCCGCCCTCTCGCGCAGCTCCGGGATCGACTTCTCGCAGTTCGCGCTCGACGAGCCGCTTCCCGCCCTGACGTCCAACGGGCACCAGTCCAGCGTCGCGCAGATGGAGGGCAAGGTCCTCCGGGACGTACTGCGCTACCAGCGCCACCTCGAGTGCGTCCCGCTGACCGGCACCGCTTCGAGCGTCGCTGCCGAGATGCGGGAGATCATGGCGGAGGTCGGCGGGGACGGGTTCCTGCTCAACGAGAGCTACTTCTCCCGGCGGTACGTCGCCGAGATCTGCGACGGACTGGCGCCCGAGCTGCAGCGGCTGGGTCTGACCCGGACCGAATACGAGTTCGACACCTTCCGCGAGAACCTCCTGGCCTTCTAGAAGGAATCCGCTATGAGCGCACGACCTTTCCACCTGGGCTGGTTCTACTCCAAGGGTTTCGGCCCGAAGGCGTGGAAGCACGAATGGGCCGGTCCGCGGTCCTCGGTGGCGCGGTTCACCAAGCCGGACACCGCCGTCGACCTGGCCCGGGCCATGGAGCGGGCCTGCTTCGACTACTTCATGATCGAGGACTCGTCGAACGTCCCCTACACCTTTCAGGGTTCGCACAACGCGTACCTGAAGCACTCGGTCGACACCCCCAAGCTCGACCCGACCGTGCTCGCGCCCTACCTCATCGCCGCGACCGAGAAGCTCGGAATCGTCGTGACCTGTTCGACGACCGAGTACCACCCGTTCATGCTCGCCCGGAAGATGAACGCCCTCGACCACGTCTCCGACGGGCGGATCGGCTGGAACGTGGTCACCGGATCGAACGACGGCGGGGCGCAGAACTACGGGCGGGACAAGCAGTTCCCGCACGACGAGCGCTACGACATGGCGGACGAGTTCCTCGAGGTCGCCCACGGCCTGTGGAGCGGGTGGGACCCCGACGCGCTGGTCCTGGACCTGGAGAAGGGCGTCTTCGCTGACGGGGACAAGGTCCACACCCTGCACCACGACGGCCGGTACTTCCGTTCGCGCGGCCCGCTGTCGTCCCCCCGCTCCCCGCAGGGTTCCCCGGTGATCTGCCAGGCCGGCGGGTCGGCGCGCGGGCAGGCGTTCGCGGGCCGCTGGGCGGAGACGGTCATCGCCTCCGCTTCCACCCCGGAGAAGATGAAGGCCTACCGGGAGAACGTCCGCGCCACCGCCGCGGCGCACGGCCGCAACCCGGACCACATCAAGATCCTCTTTCTCGTCTCGCCGACCGTCGACGAGACCCAGGAGCGCGCCGAGGACCGCTACCGGCGCAGCCTGGAGATCGACGACAACGAGACCGAGTACCAGCTCGCGTCGCTCTCCCGGCAGTCGGGGATCGACTTCTCGCAGTTCGCACTCGACGAGCCGCTGCCCGAGACGTTGGTCAGCAACGGGCACCAGTCGATGGTCGCCCAGTGGCAGGGCCGGGTGCTCGACGACGTCATCCGCGGCAATCCGCTCAACTCCGGCTCCGGAGCCTTCGTCGGCACCGCGGACCGCGTCGCCGCGCACATGGACGAGGTGATGCGGGAGGTCGGCGGGGACGGGTTCCTGCTGGTCAACAGCTACTTCTCCCGGCGGTACGTCACCGAGATCTGCGACGGCCTGGTGCCCGAGCTGCAGCGTCGCGGGCTCACCCGCACCGCCTACGAGCACGACCGGTTCCGCGACAATCTGCTCGCGTTCTGAGGGGCCACGCGATGATCATCACAGCTCAGCTGGCCCTCGGGCCGGACACCACGCTGCCCGCCGTCGAGTCCGCGGTCCGCGGTCTCGAGGCGGCGGGCGTCGCCGCGGTCTGCGTGCTCGACGCCGCCGACACCGGCGCGGTGAGCCCGTTCGAGTCGACCACCCTGTGCGGGCGGCTGGCCTCGACGACGTCGGGGATCGGCCTGGTCGCCACCAACTCCGCGCTCTACGGCTTCCCCTACCACCTCGCCCGCCGGCTCGCGACCGTCGACCACTTCTCCGACGGCCGTTCCGGGTGGCTGCTGAGGACCGGGACCGCTGCCTCGGAGCAGTCGGCCTACGACTGGCGCTCCACCCGCGGGCGGATCGCGGAGCTGCACCGCGCCGCCGAGTACGCCGAGATCGCCCTCGAGCTCTGGGACTCGTGGGAGGACGGCGCCCAGTACCCGGACAAGGCGACCGGGGACTACAAGGACGACACGCGGATCAGCGCGATCGACTACCGCTCGTTGGCCTTCCGGGTCGAGGGCCCGCTCGACGTGCCGCCCTCGCCGCAGCGGCGTCCGGTGCTGGTCGCCGAGGTCGGCACGGCCGAGGAGGCCGGGTACCTCGCCCCGGCGGTGGACGTGGCGCTGGCTCCGGACGCGGCCGTCGCCGCCGCGGTGCGGACCGCCGACCCGGCCACCCTCGTCCTGCTCGTCCTGCCCGCGGACATCCCGGCCGCCGAGGCCTCGCGGCGGCGCACCGAGGCCGGCGCCGCCGGCGTCGCACTGGAGTGCTCGACCGACACCGCCGATGCCGCGGCCACGCTTGCCGCCGCGCTCGGTGCCAGCCGCGCGCCGGGCGGCACGCTCGCCGCCGCGCTCGGCCTCGCCGGGACCCTGACCCACGGAGGACGCGCCGCATGACGCGCATGCACCCCGATAAGATGCACCTCAGCCTCAATTTGACCGAGTACGGCCGGCACTCCGGTGGCTGGCGGCACGCCGTCAGCGACGTCAGCCGGATCCCGAACCTCGAGGCCTACCGGCACGCCGTACGCACCGCCGAGCGCGGTCTGTTCGACCAGGCTTTCATCGCGGACACCCCGGTGCACACCTGGGGCCGGTCCAGCGCCACGACCACCCGGATTGACCCGCTGGAGATCGCGGCGGCGCTGTCCACCGAGACCGAGCACATCGCGATCATCGCGACCCTCTCGACCAGCTACAACGAGCCCTATGACGTGGCCCGCCGGGCGGCGTCGGTCGACGCGATCACCGGTGGTCGCCTCGGGATCAACTACGTCGCGTCGACCGGCGACGCGATGGCGCGCAACTTCCACCGGGCCCGCCAGCTTCCGCACGACGAGCGCTACGTGCGGTCCAACGAGTTCATCGAGGTCGTCACGAAGCTGTGGGCGAACGCCCCGACGGCGGACCGGCCCGGCGAACCGGTCACCCACCACGGGCGGTTCTTCGACGTGGAAGCCACCCTGGACGTCCGGCAGCCGATGCACGGCAGGCCGCTGATCGTGCAGGCGGGCTCGTCGGCCGAAGGGCGCGACCTGGCCGCCCGCTGGGCGGACGCGATCTATGCGGGCGGATCGACCTTGGAGCGGGCCCAGGAGTACTACCAGGACATCAAGGCCCGCGCCGCCGCCTACGGCAGAGACCCGGACAGCATCAAGGTGCTGCTCGGCATCGCTCCGTTCCTCGGCGACAGCGCTGAGGAGGCGGCCGAGCTTCAGGCCGTGCTGGACGCCAACCACGCCGAGGGCGCAGACCTCGTCGGGCACCTGTCCGGCCTGCTCGAGTACGACCTGCGCGCGCACGACCCGGACGGCCCGCTGCCGTTCCACCTGCTCCCGGAGGTGGAGTCGGCGAGCGTCAGCCAGGCCACGCTGTTCACCCGTATGGCGCGCGAGGAGAACCTGACGATCGCGCAGACCGCCTATCGCTCCTACGTGGGCGGGCTGGCGAACATGCAGTTCGTCGCCACCGGCACGCCGGCGCACGTGGCGGACGTGATGGAGGAGTGGTTCCGCGCGGGCACCTGTGACGGCTACTCGCTCGTCGCGCCGATCCTGCCGCAGACCATCGACGCGTTCGTGGACGGCGTGGTGCCGATCCTGCAGGAGCGCGGCCTCTTCCGGACCGCGTACGAGGGCAGCACCATCACCTCCCACTTCGGCCTGTCCTCGCTGGATCCCCGCGTCCCGGCGGCGGTGGCCTGATGGCGGGCCGCACACGCGACGTCGCGCCCTTCCACCTGGCCTGGTTCACCTCGTTCACCGCTCCGGCCTGGCGCTCCACCTTCGGCGGGGACACCGGCACCGAGTGGATGACCGGCGAGTACTACGTGTCGATGGCGCGCCAGCTCGAGCGCGCCGGCTTCGACTTCATGATGTTCGAGGACTCGACGATGGTGTCCGAGGCGCTCGGCGGCACCATGGAGCAGGACCTCAAGCACAGCCTGCACAGCCCGAAGCTGGACCCGTTCCCGCTGCTGCCCCTGCTGGCCAAGGCCACGAAGCACATGGGCTTCATCGCGACCGGCTCCACGTCGTTCTACTCGCCGTACATCCTCGCCCGGGTCATGGCGACGATGGACCACCTCACCGGTGGCCGCATCGGCTGGAACATCGTCACCTCGTCCGAGGACGTCGCGGCGCAGAACTACGGCATGGACGCCCTGCCCCCGCACGACGAGCGCTACGACCGCGCCGAGGAGTTCGTGCAGGTCGTGAAGGCGCTCTGGGACTCCTGGGAGCCGGGCGCCATCGTGATGAACCGGGAGACCGGGCACTACGCGGACCACACCAAGGTCCACCGGATCGACTACCGCGGGAAGTACCACGCCTCGCGGGGGCCGCTGAACATGCCGGCGGGGCCGCAGGGCCACCCGGTGCTCTGCCAGGCGGGCGGCTCGCCCAAGGGGCGGGACTTCGCGGCCAAGCACGCCAACGCGATCGTCGCCACCAACCCGAACGTCGAGAAGATGGCCGCCTACCGGGCGGACATCCGGGAGCGGGCCGCCAAGCACGGCCGCGACCCCGACGACGTCAAGGTGCTGTTCCACGCCGCGCCGATCATCGCGGAGACCACGGAGGAGGCCCAGGCGGCCTACTACCGCGTCTTCGGGATGGACGACCCGCTGCAGATCGAGCAGACGCTGGCGATGACCGCGGCCGTCACGGAGATCGACTTCTTCCAGTACGACCTCGACGCGCCCATGCCACAGGACCTGAAAACCAACGGCCACCAGTCCGTGCTCGACGACTTCATGAAGCGCAACGAGGGCAAGACCCTGCGCGAGTCGCTGGGCGAGCGCCTCCGCCTGGGCCCGCTGCTCGTCGGAACGGTGTCCGAGGTGGCGGACCAGATGGAGGACATCGTGGCCCGCACCGGCGGCGACGGCTTCCTCATCCGGGCGGAGACGGGCCTGTCCCACACCCGCCGCTACATCGACGAGATCTGCTCCGGCCTGGCGCCCGAGCTGCGGCGCCGCGGGCTGATCCGCAGCGACTACCCGAACGACCTGTTCAAGCAGAACCTCCTCCAGTTCTAGGAGTACGACGTGAGTGCCAACCCCTTCCACCTCGCCTGGTTCGGCGCGGGCGGCTTCGGTGTCAAGTCCTGGAACAAGACCTGGTCCGGCCGCGGCGGGCTGGACTGGGCGAGCCCGCAGCTGTGGGTCGACGTCGCGCAGGCCCTGGAGCGGGCGCGCTTCGACTACATCATCATCGAGGACTCGTCCTACGTGCCGGACGCCTACGGCTCGAACTCCAAGGCGTACCTGTCCAGCGCCACCGCCACGCCCAAGATGGACCCGACGGTGCTGGCGCCGATCGTGGCCCACCTGACCAGCCGGATCGGCATCGTGCCGACGCTGTCGGTCACCGAGTACCACCCGTACATGCTGGCGCGGAAGATCAACACCCTGGACCACATGTCGCAGGGCCGTACCGGGTGGAACATCGTCACCTCCTCCAGCCACCGCGCCGCGCAGAACTACGGCAAGGACCTGCTGGAGGAGCACGACCTCCGCTACGACATCGCAGACGAGTTCTTCGACGTCAGCTGCCGGCTGTGGGAGTCGTGGGAGGTCGACGCCGTCACCGTGGACGAGCGGAACGGCGTGTGGGCGGACTACGAGAAGGTCCACACGATCGACTTCGAGGGCAAGTTCTTCAAGGTCCGCGGCCCGCTCAACGCGCCGCAGTCCCCGCAGGGCCGCCCGGTCTTCACCCAGGCCGGCGGGTCGCCGCGGGGCAAGCGGTTCGCCGCGCGCACCGCGAACTCGGTGATCTCCGGCGTCGAGGGCGGCGTCGAGGCGATGAAGCGGTTCCGGGACGACATCCGTGAGCAGGCCGTCGCCTACGGCCGCGACCCGAACGACGTCAAGGTGCTGTTCATGGCCTCCCCGGTGGTCGGCGAGACCGACGAGGAGGCCCGGGCGAAGCGGGAGCGCCAGATCGCGTTCGCCGAGGCCCATCCCGAGCTCGGCCTGCTGCACCTGTCCCGGCACTCCGGCATCGACTTCGCGCAGTTCCCGCTCGACGAGCCGATCCCGGACACCGCGACGACCAATGGTCACCAGCAGATGCTGGCCCAGGCCATCGGCAAGACCCCGCGCGAGTTCCTCCGCAAGAGCCTGTCCACGATGGAGTTCGTCGGCAGCCCCGACACCATCGCGGCGACGATGGACGAGGTCATGCAGGAGGTCGGCGGGGACGGCTTCCTCATCGCGAACTTCGACCTCAACCGCCGGTATGTCAGCGAGATCGCCGACGGCCTGGTCCCCGCGCTGCAGCGTCGCGGCCTCACTCGGACCGAGTACACGCACTCCCGCTTCCGGGACAACCTGCTCGAGTTCTGAGCCCGCATACGGGCTCTGGGCTGCCGACCACCGAATCGAGGACCCGTGACCGAACCCGACATCTCGCGCCCCGCGGACGACCCGCTGCTCGACGTCCGCGACCTGACTGTCCGCTACGGCAGCGGTGCCGACGGCATGGTCGCGGTGGATCGCGCCACCCTCGCGATCGAAGGCGGCGAGCACGTCGCGATCGTGGGGGAGTCCGGCTCGGGCAAGACCACGCTCGCACTTGCCGTCGCGGGCCTGCTCCCGCTGGACGGCGTGGAGACGACGACGGAGTCCTTCCGGTTCGCGGGCGGCGACGTGGTGGGGGGCCGGCGACACGCCGTCCCGCACCGCACTCCGGGCACGTCGATGGTGTTCCAGGACGCCATGACCTCCCTCGACCCGGTCGCAACCATCGGCTCGCAGTTCACCGACGTCCTGCGCGGCGTGCGTCGGGTGGCGCGCCGCGAGGCGCGGGCGCTCACCGTCGAGTGGCTCGGCAAGGTCGGGCTGCCCGATGCCGACCGGGTACTCAAGCTCCGCCCCTACGAGCTCTCGGGCGGCATGCGGCAGCGCGTGATGCTCGCGCTCGCGCTGTGCAGCGAGCCGAAGCTGCTGATCGCGGACGAGCCGACGTCCGCACTGGACGCCTCGCTGAGCCGGGACGTCATGGACCTGCTGCGAGACATGACCCAGCGCACCGGCGCGAGCCTGCTCGTCGTCAGCCACGACATCAAGCTGTGCCGGATGTACGTGGACCGGATCGTCGTCATGTACCACGGGCGGATCGTGGACGTGGTCCGCGCGGACCGGGTGGAGCAGGACGCCACGCACCCCTACACGCTGGCGCTCACCGAGTGCGTGCCCACTCTCGACTCCGCCCGGCTGCACAGGCTGCCCACCCTCTCCGACGCGGCCCGCGCCGAGTTCGACCGGATCTCCGCGGAGCAGGCTGCGGGAGAGTCCCTCACCCCGGGCGCCGCGCGGGCCGAGCTCGATCAGGTGTCCGCGTGAACCGCCCCGTCTCGCTGCGGGCGGAGGGATTGATGCGCGCCTTCGGACGGGGCGCGACCCGGCACGTCGCCGTGCAGCCACTGGACCTGGAGATCACCTCGTCCACGTCTCTCGGGATCGTGGGCGAGTCCGGCTCGGGCAAGTCCACGCTCTCCCGGCTGCTCGTGGGGCTGGACCAGCCCACCGAGGGCATGGTCACCCTGGACGGCGCCTCCGTGGCGCAGCTGCTGCGTAGCAGGTTCGGGACCCGTGACCTGCGCCGCACGGTGCAGTACGTCGCCCAGGACACGTTCTCCTCGTTCGACCCGCGCCGCACCATGCGAGACGCCGTGGCCACTCCGCTGCGGGTGCTGCGCGAGCTCGAGGGGGCCGCGGCCGAGGCGGAGATCACGCCCGTGCTGGACCTGCTCAAGCTGGACCGGCGGATGCTCGACCGCTACCCGAGCCAGCTCTCCGGCGGGCAGCGGCAGCGGTTCGCGCTGGCCCGCTCGCTCGTCGTGCGGCCCCGGATCCTGCTGTGCGACGAGGTGGTCTCGGCCCTGGACGTCTCCGTGCAGGGCGCGGTGCTCAACATGATCCGGGACTACTGCGAGGAGCACGAGGTGGGCCTCGGGTTCGTCTCGCACGGGCTGCCCGCGACCGCCTTCGTGGCCGACGAGCTACTGGTCATGTGCCGGGGCGAGGTGGTGGAGCACGGGCCGACGCAGCAGGTGCTGGACCGCCCGACCCACCCGTACACGATCTCCCTGCTCGACGCGTACCGCCGCGGACCGCGGCACCTCGTCCCCCTGGCGGAGCCGGCGTGACGGTGTCTCACTCCACCTTCCGGCGGGCGTCGGACCCGGCCACCCGGCGCGGCTGGACCGTCCTGGTCGTCACGACGTTCGGCAGCCTGCTGATCTTCCTGAACAGCACGGCCACGAACGTCGCGCTGCCCGCCATCTCGGCGGACCTGTCGATCCCGGCGGCGACGGCGGACTGGATCCTGCTGTCGTTCATGCTCACCCTGTCCATGTCCGTGCTGACCGTCTCGCGGATCTCGGACATGGTCGGGCGGCGCCGGATCTACCTCGCGGGGCTCGCGGTCCTCGTGGTGTCCAGCGTCGGCGCCGCATTCGCCGGCGGGGCGGCCCTGCTCGCCGCGCTGCGCGGAGTGCAGGGCGTGGCCGCGGCGATCATCATCACCGGCGCCACCGCGTTGATCTCGGACGTCTTTCCGGCGCACCGGCTGGCGGGCGCGCTGAGCATCAACATCATGATGGCGTCGGTGGCCGGCATGCTCGGGCCGCTGGTCGGGGCGCTGCTGCTGGAGACCTTCGGCTGGCGGTCGCTGTTCCTGGTCAACGTGCCGTTCGGGCTGGTCGCGCTGGTGCTGGCGGCCACGGTGCTCCCGCACGACCGGCGTAGGCCGGGCGCGGGGGAGTCGCTGGACGTGCCGGGGGCGATCCTCTCGGCCGTCGGGCTCGCGTGCCTGCTGCTCGCAGTGAACCGCTCGTCCGCCTGGGGCGTCACCGACCCCCGGGTGCTCGGGCTCGGCGCCGTGGCCGTGGCAGTGCTGGGCGCGTTCGTGATCGTGGAGCGCCGGGCGGCCCGGCCGCTGGTCGACCTCGGCCTGGTGACCGACCGGAACCGGGCGCTGGCTTACGCCACCGCGTTCCTGATGGCCCTCCCACAGGCCGCCTCGCTGGTCCTCGTGGTGCTCTACCAGCAGGCAGTGCTCGGCGCCTCGAGCATAGAGGCGGGCGTCGCCGCGACGGTGGTTGCCGCCGCGCTCGTCGTCACCTCGCCGATCGCGGGCGTGCTCGCCCGGTTCCTGACCCCGCGCTCGGTCTCCTCGGCGGGCTGCGCACTCGCCGCGGTGGGCTACCTGCTGCTCGGCCTGTCGATGACGGGCACGGGCATCGGGCCTCTGTTTCACATCGGACTCGTGCTCGTCGGGGCGGGCAACGGGATCTTCATGGCGCCCAACACGGCGTCGATCGTGCGCGGCCTGCCGGTGGACCGGCGCGGGATCGCCAACGGCATCCGTTCCCTGATGTTCAACAGCGCCCAGACCCTCGGCGCCGCGACGGCCCTGCTGCTCGCCGCCGCCGGGCTGGCCGGCGCCGGCGTCGGCGGCTACGACGGCGTCGTCGTCGATCCCTCCGGCGCCCTCTGGGGCTTCCACGTGGCCGCCACCGTGCTCGTCGGCTGCGCGGTCGCCGCCACCATCACATCGCTGTGGCGATCCGGCGCGTGGCTCGTCACCCTCACCGGGCCCATCACCACAGCGGCAGCACCGGCGCCGTCGCCCGCACCGAGAGGAGAGGACCGTTGACCCCCTTCCTGGCCCGGCACCGCTGGTGGCTCACCCGCACACTGGTGCTGCCGCTGCACATCGCGGTCTTCGCGAGCGTGGCGTTCTTCCTGGTCCGGCTGGTGCCGGGTGACCCGGTCATGGCCCGGGTGGACGCCAGCGGCGGCTTCACGCAGGAGGACTACGCCCGGGCGGCCGAGCAGATGGGCCTGTCCGGCTCGGTCTGGGAGCAGTTCGGCCGGTTCTGGTCCGAGCTGATCACGTTCGACCTGGGCACCTCGCCCGTGACCGGCCGTCCGGTGTGGGAGGAGGTGATGACGCGGCTGCCGTCCACGATCGAGCTGGTCACGCTCGGGCTGCTCGGGTCAGTGGTCCTGGCGCTGGTCCTGGCGCTGATCACGGTCAGCACACGCAGCCCGCGGCTGCACGCGGTGCTGCGGGGCTACGGCAAGCTCGCCGGCTCGGTGCCGGACTTCGCCGTGGCGATCCTCGGCCTGGTGCTGTTCTTCGTGGTGCTGCAGGTGATCCCGGCGCCCCTCGGCCGTGTCGACCCGCGGATGGCACTGCCGGACGTCACAGGGTTCCCGCTCCTGGACAGCGTGATCACCGGCCGGTGGGACGTCCTCGAGGCCATGGTTGCGCGCTACGTGCTGCCGCTCTCGGTGCTGGTCCTGGTGCACACCCCGAGCCTGTGGCGGCAGCTGAGCCTGGGGCTGTCCGAGCAGGTCACCGCCGCGCCCACGCTGTTCAAGGTCGCGTCCGGTGCCACCCGGCTCTCGGTGTACCTCTCCGTGCTGCGCCGGGCCAGCGCGTCGTCGGTGGTGATGCTCGGCGCGATGTTCGGCGGCCTCATCGGCGGCGTCGTCGTGATCGAGGAGCTCTTCGGCTTCGGTGGCGTCGGACAGTTCGCCATCACGTCGGTGGAGCAGCTCGACTTCGTGGGCCTGCAGGGCTTCCTGGTCGTGGTCGCCGGGCTCTGCCTGCTGGTCTTCTTCCTCGTCGACCTCGTGAACATGATCCTCGACCCCCGACGCCGCCCGGGCGTCCGAATGGACGGCTGAGCGCCATGACTGAAGTCCTCGTCGCGGTTCCCACCCCCGTCGCCGCCACGGCCCCGCGCAGGGGCGCGCCGGCGTGGCGCACCTGGCTGCCTGCACTCCCGTTCGCGGTGCTCGTGCTGCTCACGATCGTCGCCCGCTGGGTGGTCCCGTTCGACCCGGAGACCGTGGTCGCGCCTGCCAACCTCGCCCCGGACGGCACCCACCTGTTCGGCACCGACTCGACCGGGATGGACGTGTTCTCCCGGACGATCGCCGCCGCCCAGGTCAACCTCGTGATGGCAGTTCTGGTCACGCTGATGGCCACGGCCATCGGCCTGGTGCTCGGTCTCGTGCTGGGCATGAACGAGGCGGCGGGCGGTGCCCGCGGGCTGTTCGGCCGCGGCATGACCCGGTTCACCGACCTGACCGACGCCGTTCCGCCGCTGATCGTCGGCGTCGTCGTGGTCGGGCTTTTCGGGCCGTCGCTGGTCAGCCTGAGTGTGGCCCTCGCGTTGATCCTGATGCCCAACCAGGTCCGGCTCACCCGCGCCGAGGTGCTGAAGGTGCGCGGGGACGCCTACGTCGATGCCGCGCGGATGGCGGGCCTGCTGCCCTGGCAGGTCATGATCCGCCACGTGCTGCCAAACTCCGCCCGGCCCGCGATCGAGAACAGCTCCAACGTCTTCGGCGTCTCGATCATCGTCTCCGCGTCGCTCGGCTTCCTCGGCGTGGGCTTGAACCCGCCGACGCCGGAGTGGGGCGTGATGATCTCCAACGGCATCTCCGACGTCATGCTCGGCGGCTGGTGGACCACCCTCTTCCCGGCGCTTGCGCTTTGCGCCGCCGTGTCGTCCGCCGCGCTCCTCACCGGCGTCATCACCCGACTGACCCGCTCCCCGGGCCAGTGATCCCTCCGCTGCGCCATCCCCACTAGGAGAACCCCCGTGACCCAGCCCGACTCCCCGGTCCCCGCGCCGATCCTCTCGGCCCGCGGCGAAGGGATCATGAACTCGGCCTTCGGCCGCCGCCGCTTCATCGCCGGTGGCCTGTCCGGCCTCGGCCTGCTCGCCCTCGCCGCCTGCGGGGGCGGCGGCGCGGGCGCTGCGAGTGGCGGCGGCGGAGGCGGCAACCGCTCGCTCGTCGTCGCCGTGCCCGCGCTGGCGCCGACCCTCGACGGCGTGGTCGGCGGCGGTGGCCTCACCCTGGAGTCGTTCGAGATGAACGCGAACCTGCAGGCCGGGCTCGTCCGCAACCCCTACATCACGGGCAAGACCGAGAACACCGTGGTGCAGGACTTCAACACCTACGTCGGCTACGTCGCGGAGTCCTACGAGGTGTCGCCGGACGGCCTGACCTACACGTTCCACCTGCGCCCCGGGCTCACGAGCCCGCTCGGCAACGCCATCACCGCGGACGACGTGCTGTGGTCGTTCGAGCGCAAGTGGAACACCCCCACCTACTCGAAGACGGTCTGGCAGGGCGGCTTCGCAGGCCCGCAAGCGATCAGCAAGGTCGACGACCGGACGGTCGCGTTCACCCTGACCAACGCCGGCTTCGGCCTCACGTTCCTCGGCCTGCTCGCGAACCTGCAGGGACACATCTACGACTCGACCGCGCTCAAGCAGCACGCCACCGGCGCGGACCCGTACGCCCTGGAGTGGGCGAAGGCGAACGGTGGTTGGGGCCTCGGGCCGTACCACGTGACAGCCCAGACCCCCGACCAGGAGATGGTCCTCACCGCCAACCCGAACTACGCCTACGGTGCCCCCGCCATCGGCCAGGTCACGCTGCGCGTGGTGGGGGACGCCGGCACCCGGGCCTCCCTGGTGGCCAGCGGGGACGTGGACATGGCGGAAGGCATCCGCCCCACCGACCAGGCCCGGCTCGCGAACAACGACGCAGTCGTCGTGCCCGAGGCGGACCCCATCGAGTACGTCGACCTCACGCTGGTCACCAATAAGGCCCCGTTCGACGACGAGCGGGTCCGTAAGGCAATGGCCCTGGCCGTCCCGTACGAGCAGATCATGCAGCAGATCTACGCGGGCCGGGCCGTCCAGATGGTCGGCAACATCAACCCCAACACCCGCAACTACGACGTCTCGCAGCTGCCGAAGCCGTCGTCGGACGTTGCCCGGGCGAAGGCCCTGCTGGCGGAGGCGGGCCACGACCGGATCGCCTACACGCTGTCGGTGTCCACGGCCACCCAGGACCTCGTCGACGCCTGCGTGCTGGTCCAGTCCTACGCCCGCGAGGCCGGCTTCGACATCACGATCGACCAGAAGACGGCCGCGGATTTCTCGACCATGCGCAACAACGCGACCGGGCAGGCGATCATCTATCGCAACCGGTCGCAGGTCCAGACACCGACGTACGCCTGCACGATCTTCTGGAAGCCCAACAACGACGCCTCGAACCCGTCGCGGTGGCAGGACGCCTCGGCAGCGCGCTTCTGGGAGGTGGTGAACCGGGCGCAGGCCATCCCGGACCCGCTGAGCCCGGAGGCGGGCCCGCTGTGGCTGGAGGCCCAGAAGATCCTCGTCGACTCGTCGCCAGAGATCTTCGTCTGCTCGATCCAGCCCTCCCAGATCTTCCGCACCGACGTCGGCGGCTTCACCTACCGGTCGGAGAACGCGATCGACTTCGGCAACATCACCATCCTCGACGCCTGACCCCGGACCGGATCGCGGCAGTGCCGCCGCGTCCTGTTCCCGTACCAGGGAAGTGACGACCACGCCCCCCGAACGCCCGGCGGCCGCATCGACCGCACCCGCCGGTACCCCACCTGCCCGCAGCCCCTACGCCGTCCTCGCCGTCACCAGCCTCGCGCTGGCCCTGGTGCTGATCAACGGCACATCGATCAACGTCGCGTTGCCGGACCTCTCGCGCGACTTCGACGCCCCCGCCGGCGTGGCCGACTGGTTCCTGCTGGCCTTCCTGCTCGCCAACACCGCGTCCATCCTCGTGTTCGGCCGCATCTCCGATCTCGTGGGCAGAAGACGGATCTACCTCGCAGGAATGACGGCCTTCATGGTCCTGAGCGTGCTGGCGACCATCGCCCCGGACGCCGGCACCTTCATCGCGGTGCGTGCGCTCCAGGGTGTGTCCGCCGCGACCATCGTCGCGAACACCTCGGCGCTGGTCGCCGACGCCTTTCCCGAGCACCGGCTCGCCTACGGACTCAGCCTCAACCTCACCGCCGCCTCCGTGGCGAACACCGCTGGCCCCACGATCGGAGGGCTGCTCGTGTCGGCCGCGGGCTGGCAGGCGGTGTTCCTGGTCAACGTGCCGTTCGGGCTCGCCGCTCTGCTGCTGGGACTGCGTATGCTTCCCGCGCCGCGTCCGCGGACCGGGCCGCGCGAGACGTTCGACGCCAAGGGCGCGGTGCTCTCGGCGGCCGCCCTCGCGGCACTGCTGTACGGCGTGAACCGGCTGTCGACGGCAGGCCCGGCGGACCTGGGCGTGTGGGCGCTGCTCACCGCAGGCGTCCTGCTGTTCGTCACCTTCGGGCTGCTCGAGCGGAAGCTGGAACATCCGCTCGTCGACCTCGCGCTGATTCGTGACAAGGGGCGGGCGTGCGCCTACGGAGCCGCGTTCTTCCAGTCCTTCGGCCGGGCGGGCGTAACCGTGCTCGTGGTGCTCCAGCAGCAGATCGTGGCCGCTCGCTCCGCAGCCGAAGCCGGGTTCATGGGGATGGCCATGGCGCTGGCAATGGTGGTTGCGACGCCCGTGTCCGGCCGACTCGCTGCGGTCCTCACGGCACGGACATTGACCGCGATCGGCGGAACGCTCTCCGTGGTGGGGCTGGTGGGTCTCGCCTTGTCGCCCGCCACGGCCCCACTTCCCCTGACGATGGGCTGGCTACTGCTGGTCGGGGCCGGCATCGGCCTCTTCACCACGCCCAACACGACCGCGATCATGCGCGGTGTCCCCGCCGCCCGGCGCACCGTGGCGAACGCAGTCCGGTCGATGCTCTACAACAGCGGCGCGGCGCTGGGTACGAGCGTCGCGCTGCTGGTGGTGTCGGCCTCCGGCATCGCCGGCTACGACGTGCAGGACGCCGGCCCGGCCGTCCGGGCGGCGTTCACCGTCGCGCTGCTGGTCTGCGCGGCCGCCGAGGCCGTCGCCTTCGCATTCGGGGTGGCACGGGGCGGCCCGTGGCGGATTCGGCCTCCTGTCCCGGAGCGGCCGCTGTCCGGGATCCGGGGAGCGGCGACATGAGCGACCCGGTTGCACGCGGCGCAGCCGTCGCGGTGCTCGCCACGACGTCCTTGTCCGCGCTGCTGGTGTTCGGCTCGGCGGCCGCCCTGGGCGTGGCGGTGCCTTCGATGGCGACGGACCTGACGGAAGGCCGGTCCACCGCATCCTGGATGGTGCTGGCGTTCCTGCTCGCCAACTCGGCGACGATCCTGGTCTTCGGCAAGCTGTCGGACTCGCTCGGCCGCCGCCCGCTCTACCTGGGCGGGCTCGCGGTGTTCACGGCGGGCTCGGTGGTCTGCGCGTGGGCCACGAACGACGGTCTGCTGATCGCCGCGCGAGTCGCGCAGGGCCTGGCGGCGGCCGCGGCGGTCAGCAACACGACTGCAGTGCTCAGCGACGTCTTCTCACCACCGCGGCTACCGCTCGCGTTGTCGTTCAACATCACCGCGGGCGGCTCGGCCACGCTGCTCGGCCCACTGGTTGGCGGGCTGCTGGTGGACGGGTTCGGCTGGCGGTCGATCTTCGTGTGCACAGTGCCCATGGGGGTCCTCGCCGTCGGCATCGGGTGGTGGAGCCTGCGGTACGCGCACTCACCCGGTCGCGCGGCCGGCTTCCGGTTCGACGTATCGGGCGCAGTGCTGTCGGTCGCGGGGATCGGGGCCGTCCTGTTGGCCGGCCAGCTGCTCGCCGACCGCCGGTGGGCTGCCGCCGGGCTGGGGTTGGTGGTGGGGCTGGTCGCACTGGGGGCGTTCGTGGCGGTCGAGCGCCGGGTAGGGGAGCCGATCCTGGACCTGCGCGTGCTGGGCGGTGACCGCGGCTACGCCTACGGATCCTCCTTCTGCGCGGGGCTGGCGTTCGGTGCGTCCGTGCTGCTCGTGGTGCTGTACCTGCAGACCGTGCGCGGCTTGTCCGCCGCGGCCGCGGGGGCCCTGGCCCTGCCGATGGGGCTCGCCCTCGTCGTCGCGTCGCCGGTCACCGGCATGCTGGCCCGGCGAATCTCCGCGCGTGTACTGACCACGGTGGGTGCCCTGGGAGTTGGCTTCTCCATGGTCGCTCTCGCGGGCCTGCTGGGTGGCGATCCGGACGTCCTCGGGATCGCGCTGCTCCTGCTGCTCACCGGATTAGGGGAGGGCATGTTCATGGCGTCGATCACCCGCCGGGTGATCGACGGGGTCGCACCGGACCGGCGGGCGATCGCGAACGGGTTCCGGTCGGTGCTGCACAACGGCGCGCTAGCCCTCAGCACGGCAATGGTGCTGGCAATGGTGCTCGGGACGCCGGGCAACGTGGCGGGGTACGTCGTGACTGCGGCGACTCTGGGGATCACAGGGCTGCTGGCGGCGCTGCTGGCGGCGAGGCGGGTACGGATCGGATGACGGAGGACGTGGAATGAGGCCGGGTGCCGTGCTGGTGACCGACGAACTGCAGCTGCGGGCGCTGGGCACGCCTCCTGCGGGCTGGCGGCACGCCCTGTGGGACGAGCTGGAGGCGGGCGCGGTGCCGGAGGCGGACGTCCGGTTCGTGGCGATCGACCGACGAGGAGGGCCCGCCCGCCGCCGTCGGATGCGGGAGCTTCCCCATCTGGAGCGCGTGCAGGTGCTCAGCGTGGGATACGACTACGTGGCCGAGTACGTGCCCTCGGGCGCGCGCCTGCACAATGCCGCGTCCGTGATCGCCGAGACCACCGCCGAGCAGGGGTTGCTCGGGATCCTCGCGGCCCTGCGCCGGCTGCCGGACTACGTGCGCGCCCAGGACCGCTGCGACTGGGTCGACGTGGACGACCCGACGAGCACAATTCCGGCGTCGGCGTTGGAGAGTCTCGTGGGTGCGACGGTGCTGCAGCTCGGGCACGGAGTGGTGGGGAAGGCGCTGGCTCGCAGGCTGGAGGTCTGCGGAGCCGAGGTGGTGCCGTTCGCCCGCACCGCGCGGCTCGAGGCCCGGCGGCGGGTCCGCCCTATGGAGGAGCTGGACGATTGGCTGCCTCGAGCGGACGTCGTTTCCTCGGCGCTGCCCCTCGGCCCGCAGACGCGCCGGATCGTCGACGCCGCCTTCCTTGCGCGGATGCGCGCCGGGGCCCTGTTCAGCAACGTCGGACGGGGCGCCACCGTCGACACGGCCGCCCTCATCGCAGAGCTGGCGACCGGGCGGATCCGAGCGAGCCTTGACGTCGTCGACCCCGAGCCGCTACCGGCAGACCACCCGCTCTGGCGGATGCCGAACGTGCTCCTCACCCCGCACATGGCCGGCGACGCCCGGACGACGGCGCGCGATCTCGCGGCGCTGGTCGCGGCTCAGGTCGAGGCGTACCGGACAGGGCACCCGTTGATCGACGACGTGACGGACCATCTGCCGCGCCACGCTGAACATGTGTCCTGACGGACCCAGGTGTCGTCGGTCAGGGTGAGCCACTGGCGGGTGAACCGGTCGGCGGCGCGGCGGACGGACCGGCAGGTACACGTTCTCCCGGCGTGGCGGCGGGGACGACATCGCCGGAGCCCGCGTGGCGTATTGCCCCGCTGTCACAAGGTCGCTGCTGGTCAACGCCTTGTGCGCAGGTAGTCCGGCAGCGCAATCCGCCGATCCTCACCCGTAATGCGCGGGCAACACCTGGCGGGTTTCGTGGGCGTCACCGCACGGTGACAGGAGGCTTGTGATGATCGTTCCCGATCCGACCGAGACGAGCGCGTTGCGGCGGGCCTACGGCACCTTCCCCAGCGGGGTGACCGCGGTCTGCGCGCTGCGCGAGGGCGCCCCGGTGGGTATCGCCGCCAGCTCGTTCGTGTCCGTGTCGATGGACCCGCCGCTGGTGTCGGTGTGCGTGCAGCACACCTCCACGACCTGGCCGCTGCTGGCCGACCGGCCCCGGCTCGGGCTCTCGGTGCTCGGGTCGACGCACGACCGGGCCTGCCGGCAGATCGCCTCGAAGACCGGGGACCGGTTCGCGGGCATCGGCTACACCGTGACCGACGGGGGCGCGGTGCTGTTGCACGACGCCGCGGCGTGGCTGGACTGCTCGGTCCACGAGATCGTGACGGCGGGGGACCACGATCTGGTCCTGTTGCGCGTCGAGGCCCTGCAGACCCACGACGACGTCGCCCCGCTGGTCTTCCACGGCAGCCGCTTCCACGCGCTGTCCGCGCTGGCGGCCTGATGTCCGTCCAGCCCGACACCATTCCGGCAATCGACGGCGTCGGTGCCGCCGTGGCCGCGCTGCGCGCCGGGCGGCCGGTCCTCGTCGCCGACGACGCCGGCCGCGAGAACGAGTACGACGTCGTCCTGCCCGCAGCGCTGGCCGAGCCCCGGTGGACCGCCTGGGCCGTGCGGCACACGTCCGGGCTGCTCTGCGCCCCGCTCACGGCCGAGCGCGCCGACGCCCTCGCCCTGGACCCCATGGTCCGCGACAACCAGGACCCGCGCGGCACCGCCTACACGGTCTCGGTCGACGCCGCGCACGGCATCGGCACGGGGATCAGCGCGAAGGACCGGGCCCGCACCGCCCGGGTCCTCGCCGACCCGGCCAGTCGGCCCACCGACCTCGTCCGGCCCGGCCATCTGCTTCCGCTGCGCGCCCGCCCGGGTGGGGTGGTCGCTCGGCCCGGGCACACGGAGGCCGGGGTGGACCTGTGCCGACTGGCCGGGCTGCCCCCGGTCGCCCTGATCGCCGAGCTGGTCGGCGAGGGCACCGGGATGGCCGGCGGTGAGCACGCTGCCCTGCTCGCCGCGCGGTACGACCTGCCGGTCCTCGACATCGCCGAGCTCGTCGACCATCGGCTCCGGTTCGGCGACGGCGAGCGGGGCCGGGTCACCCGGGCCGCCACCACGCGGCTGCCCACCGAGCACGGCTCGCTCGACGCCGTCGGGTTCCGCGACGAGGTCACCGGCGCCGAACACGTCGCGCTCATCGGGCGCGGGCCGGCCAGCCGGCCTCTCGTCGCGGTGCACGCCGAGTGCGTGACCGGCGACGTCTTCGGCGGCATGACCTGCGGCTGCGCCCGGCGCTTCGCCGACTCGGCGGCCCTGGTCGCCCGCGAGGGCGGGATCCTGGTCTACCTGCGCCGCCCGGGCGCCCGGGCCGTCGGCGCACCCGGCAGGCACACCTGGACCCCGGCCGACGACGGCGCCGCCGGCGCGATCCTCGCCGACCTCGGCCAGCGTGCCGTGCGGCTGCTACCCGGTCCTGCGTCGGCCGTTCGCCTCGCCCGGCCCGACCTCGCCGTCCTGCCCGTTCCCGCGCCCACCTCGGGGCCCTCGCCTCGGCCCGTCCGTCTCCTGGAGATCTCGTGACCGTCACCGTCGTCGTCGGCAACCCGAAGCCCGGGTCCCGCACCCGCGCGGCCGGTGATCTCCTGGCCGAGCGGCTCACCGGGTCCGCCCCGGACCATGTCGTCGAGCTGACCGAGCTCGGGCCCGGCCTGCTCGGCTGGGGCGACGAGGCCGTGGCCTCCGCGGTCAAGACCGTGCAGGCGTCCTCGTTGGTCGTGTTCGCCAGCCCGACCTTCAAGGCCACCTACACCGGGTTGCTGAAGCTCTTCCTCGACCAGTTCGCCGGCGGCACCGGGCTGCAGGACGTCGTCGCCGTGCCGCTGATGCTCGGCGCCGGGCCCGCCCACGCCATGGCCCCCGACCTCACGCTCAAGCCCGTCCTGGCCGAGCTCGGCGGCACCTGCGCCCTCCCCGGCCTCTACCTCCTCGACGCGAGCTTCGCCGACGACCCGCTGCTCGCTGCCTACGCAGAACGCTGGGGCTCGGTGGCGTGCGCCCTGATGGCCCTACGGGCCTGACGGCGAGGATCTCCGGCTTGACTCCGACAGCGTGGTCGACCTCCACCCTTGCGTGCATGTGCTGCAGCGCGTGACACCACTCATGATGCGATGAAGGAGCGGGGCCTCCGCTCCTCGTGACAGTCGGCTCATGCTCGAGGTGCTTCACGTCAACGACTCGGGAGGCCCCTGTGAGTGGAGCATACGAGGGACGGCAGTTCGTCGGGATGGATCTGCATCGGCGGCGGTCGGTGTTGGTGCGGATGACCGAGGCCGGGGAGCGGCTGGAGACGGTGCGGATCTCCATTGACCGGGAGTATCTGCAGCGGGTGATGGCGCGGGCGGGTGAGGCGCCGGAGGTCGTGCTGGAAGCCACGTATGGCTGGTACTGGATGGGCTTGGCGCTATCGGCTGGCCGAAATAAGTCCAACTTGGGCGTCGGAGGTATTTCGGTGAGGGATCCGAGTGTGACGCGCGTCATTAAGAGGATGCTGAGCCGGCAGTGTGGCGCCCATGAACTCTGCTGCAGATTTCCTGGCTCTGCCACGGCTCCGGCATAGAGGGTGCAGGACTAGTACCGCAGAGGCGAGAAGTGTTGTCGATCTTTCCCGCTCGTGGCGTGATCGTGCGAGGACGAAGCAGTTGTCGAACAGGCCACACCGCTCTCTCTCTGAACAAGACCAGCGCTACATGCAACCGCAGCCGCGGTGGGTGCTGTCTCCGCCGCATCTCCTGTTAGGTCGGGAGCCGTGGCTCACCGTGTGGCGCTTGCGCTGTTCGTCGCCATGCCGGTCGGCCAAGGCGCCCGGCGCCGTGGCGGGCTTCTTCTCGACGGTCGACGACGCCGCGACGCCGGTCCTCAATCAGAAGGGCTCCGGTGCATCTCGCTGATCGTGAGGGCGGACCGCGGTGACCGCTCGAGGTGGGCTGTTCGCGGCGGGGCGCGCGCCGCATACCCCGCGTGGAATTGTCAGCTGCGGGCGTCCAGGGAGTTGATTCCGAAGGCGTGCATCTTCCGGTAGAGGGACGACCGGGACATTCCCAGCATCGCAGCGGCGCTCTTGCGGTTGCCGCCCACTTCGGCGAGTGCGCGGACGATGGCGTCGCGCTCGAGTCGCTCGATGGGGGAGAGGGCGCGCCGGCTCGTCGTGAAGCACGACGGCGGCAGGTCCTCGCGGCGGATCGCGCCCGCGGGACGTCGCCGGAGCGCGGCAGCGAGGACTTCATTGAGCTCGGCGACATTACCGATCCACGCGTTCCTCACCAGGACCCGCTTCGCGTCGTCACTGCACTGCGCAGCACGTCCTGGAGCCAGCCGATTGAGCAGCGCGGTGATGAGTTGGTCCAGGTCGTCGATGCGGTGCCGGAGCGGCGGGGCGGTGACGGTCGCCTCGAAGAGGCGCAGCAGGTCGTTCGGTGTTGCTGCGGCGGAGCCGACGGTCGCCACTACCCATGGCTGGGGGTACTGCCGCAGGAGGTCCTCCAGCAGCGCGCTCATCTCAGCGACGCGCTCGGCCGGGAGCCGGTCAAGGTGTCGCAGGACCACCGTCAACCCGGGAGCCGGCTCGCGGTCGATGGCGTCGATCAGCGCTCCCGGGGCGTCGACCTCGCAGTTGACGACCGCGAACCGCGCTCCAGACCTGCTGTCCTGATGGACGCCGTGGGCCAGAGCGAGTTTGCCCACCCCGGCCTCGCCGACGATGAGGAGCGGCAGCTGCCCGGTGGCCGCCTCGCGGGCCTGCACCGTCGCATCAATCCACGTCTGCGAGCGCCCGACTAGGCCTGGCAGCGCGACTGGCGGCGACACGCGCGCAGAGCGAGGCTTCGGCGGTGTCTCCGGGATGTGCAGCTCGAACACCGCTCCGGCTACGCCTGCACCGTGGATGACCGTGCGACGGCGAACCTGGGCCCAACGTCCTTCCGTCAGTGACATGCCGACCGGCATTCCTCGGTCGCCTGGCCGGGCCTCGACGGCCATGATCTTGAGGAAAGCCACGTCGGCGGGCGTGAGGAGGGCCGATGCCCGCTCATTGGCCATCACGATGTCGCCGCAGACCGACAGCACGGCACACGTGCAGCGGCGGCAGCTGGCGAGGAAGGCTTCCAGCACCACCCGTTGGCGCTCGGTGCCGTCGTCCAGCAGCAGTCGCTCGATGTCGAGTGCGGCTTCCTGCACCAGAACCCGCATCATCGGGTGGGCGTCCTCGGCCATGCAGCTGAGGTCGATCAATCCCTCGATACGTCGAGTCAATGGGTTGCGGATCGGTGCCCCTGCGCAGGCGAAGGCCATGCTGCGCTCGTTGAAGTGCTCAGGGCCGGAGACGAAGACCGGCCGGCCGTCCTCGAGCGCTGTGCCGACGCCGTTGGTGCCGACATAGGCTTCTGCGTAGCTGAAGCCGGGCGCGAAGTACACGTTGTCCCAGACCCGCGCCAGCCTGCGCTCGCTGTCCTTACGCTCGAGCAGCCGTCCCTTGTCGTCCGTCAGGACGACGCTGACCGGGATCCCGTCAAGCCGCTCGTGCATGCGCTCCATCACTGGGGTGGCGCACCTGACGAGTCGGCTGCGAAGATCGATCTCATCGCCGTATGGGACGTGAGGAGTGCCGATGTCCACGCCGGCGAAGCGGGACCGCCGCCACGAGGTGAGGATGGTCTCCTCAACCACCGCGTCCGCCACGGACCCGGACGCGAGGAACTCGGCACGGGCCTTCGCCACGCGCAGCCTCCGGTCCGTAGTGGGCACGGCGAAGTTCCTTCTTGAAGCGGAGAAGTGTCCGGTGCGTTCTCGGGCGCAGAATATAGGGAGCGCCGGACTCTGCCCAGGGTCCGTTCTGAGTATCGCCGGACGGTTTGCCCCTCGTGCCAGCCCCGTTCCCTCACCTTCTGATCGACAGGCTCGGCACGGTCGTTCCGATGTGGTGGTCCTGATGGCGCCCCTGCTCATCGGCGGTTCGCTGGTCGCATCTCGGGGACGGTGAGCTCGCCGTCGTCGACGATCAGCTCGTCGTCGAGGTAGAGGCTGTTGCCGCGCATCGGGATGTCGAAATGTCACGCCGTGTCGTTGGGTCCGCCGAGCTCGTTGTTCGGGCCGATGGAGAACATCACGTTGCCGTAGAAGGAGCGCAGCTCCATCCCATCCCACGCCGAGCTGGGTCAGCCCGTGCCAGTGCGCCCGCTCGTCGAGCCCCCAGCCGACATGGGACATGCCGTAGCCGCGCGGGTCGTCGAAGCTCTCGATGTAGGAGCGGAGCAGGTCCGCGTCCAGCCCCGAGGAGCCCCCCGCCGCGGATGTCGCGGATGAACCCCTCCTCGATGGTGATCTCCACCGGGGTCTGTACAGAGGTGTTGAACGGCAACTACACGTCCCGGACAGGTCAACTGCCGCAGACAGATCCCGTTGAACGGGTTCTGGTCCATCACTTTCGCCCTTCTCGATCTCCACGGGGCCCAGAACATCCACGGAGCACCCGGTATGAACCCGGTGCGTGAGCCCCGCGATCGCCGAGGTGATGACAGCCGGTCCGGCCCGAGCCGGTGTCCCAATGTGGGACACCCGCGGCCTCGTCGCCGGTGTGTCATGACCGGCATTCCGGCGGATCCGGACGGCGGCATGGAGGACCCGTGAAACCCCCGACTTTCGACTATTTACGGCCCGATTCCGTGGCCGAGGCGATCGAGGCCCTGGCTGCACACCCCGACTCGAAGGTGCTCGCGGGCGGCCAGAGCCTGATCCCGATGATGAACATGCGGCTTGCTCGTCCGACCGCTCTGGTCGACATCGGGCGTCTCGCCGACCTGCGCGGCATCGAGGCGAACGGATCACTGCGCGTGGGCGCGACGGCCACGCAGGCGGACGTCCTCGGGCACGAAGCCGTTGGCCGCCGCTGGCCCCTGATCACCTCGGCACTCACGCACGTCGGGCACCCGGCGACACGTTCCCGGGGGACCTTCGGCGGCAGCATCGCGCACGGCGAGCCGGCCTCCGAGCTGCCCGCCGTGATGCTGGCCCTCGACGCACACTTCACCCTGCGCGGGTCGAGCGGCGAGCGCGTGGTCCATGCCCAGGACTTCTTCCTCGGGCACTACACCACAGTCCTCGCGGAGGACGAGCTGCTCGTGCAGGCCGAGATTCCCGACGCCAGTGGCTCGGCCTGGGGATTCGGCGAGATCGTGCGCCGGCACGGGGACTACGCGCTGGCGGGCGCGGCGGTCCGGGTCGACACCGACGGCGCTGGGCGGATCGAGGAGGCACGGGTCGCGCTGTTCGGCGTCTCGGGGCGCCCCGTCCGGTCCACCGCCGCGGAGGAACGGCTGGTCGGCACCAGGCTCGGTGACCGCGACACGGCGGTCGAGGCGGGCCGGCTCGCACTGTCCGGTCTGGACGTCGCGAGCGACTCGTTCGTGAGCGCCACCTACCGGCAGGAAGCCGCGGCGACCGTGGTCGAACGCGTGCTGCTCGACGCGGCGGCGCGCGGAAGGGGAGAGAACTGATGAAGACCCGACAGGGCACCGTGGCGGTCGAGCTGACCGTCAACGGCGAGAAGCGCGTCGCCGCGGCCGAGCCACGGATGCTGCTCACCGACTTCCTCCGGCACGGCCTGGGATTGACCGGCACCCATGTCGGCTGCGAGCAGGGGGTGTGCGGCGCCTGCACGGTGCTGGTCGACGGCCAGCCCGCCCGCGCATGCCTGACTTTCGCCGTGCAGGTCGAGGGCGGTTGTGTCGACACGGTGGAGGGCATGGCCGAGCCGGGCGCCCTCTCCGACGTCCAGCAGGCGTTCCGCGCAGAGCACGGCCTGCAGTGCGGTTTCTGCACTCCGGGCATGCTCGCCAGCACCGAGGCACTCCTGCAGGAGAACCCGGATCCAACCGACGACGAGATCCGGGAGTACCTCTCGGGCAACGTTTGTCGCTGCACCGGCTACCAGGGCATTATCGCGGCCGTCCGGCGCGTCGCGAACGAGCGGAAGGCAGCCTCCCGTGACGCTTGAGTCCACCGCACCTACCTCGGCAGCCACGTCCGCCACGACTCCGCAGCGGGGTCCCGGGGCTCGCTACGTCGGCCGTTCCGTCCAACGGGTCGAAGACCCCCGCCTGCTCTCGGGACGTGGCCGGTACCTCGACGACATCACGCTGCCGGGCATGTTGCACGCCGCGTTCGTCCGCAGCCCGCACGCCCATGCCCGGATCGTGGCCGTCGACCCGAGCGAGGCGCTCGCCCTGGACGGCGTGGTCGCGGTCTACACGGCGAAGGACCTCGACTGGCTCGCGCCCATGGTCTCGACCGGACCGATGCGCGAGGGGGTCGTGGCGCAGTCACGCACTCCTCTCGCCACGGACGTCTCGCGACACGTCGGGGACCCGGTCGCTGTCGTCCTGGCCCGGTCCCCGTACCTCGCGGAGGACGGGCGCGACCTCGTCGAGGTCGAGTGGGAGCCATTACCGCCCGTGCTCGATCCGCTCGCGGCGCTGGAGCCGGGAGCCACCCTGGTGGACGAGGCACTCGGCACGAACAACATCTCCCATCTCGAGCAGTCGGTCGGCGAGGTGGAGGAGGCCTTCGCCGAGGCAGACCACGTCACCCGCATCCGCTTCCACTCCGGCCGGTCGACGGCCGCACCGATCGAGTGCCGCGGCGTCGTGGCCGAGTATGAGGACCGAGCAGGTGGTCGGTACAACGTCCACTCCTCGACCCAGATGCCGCACCTGCTGCGCATGCTCATGGCCCCGGTGCTCGGGGTTCCCGAAGGGCGGCTGAGCATCAAGGCCCCGGACGTCGGCGGAGCGTTCGGTCTGAAGTGCTCGGTGTTCCCCGAGGACATCGTGATCCCCGCCGTGGCCCGGCTCGCCGGCCGGCCAGTGAAGTGGATCGAGGATCGCTGGGAGGACCTCGCCGCCGGAGTGCACTCCAAGGACATGCACTGCACCATGGAGATCGCGGCCAAAGCCGACGGCACGATGACCGCCTTCCGCGGGCACTTCGTGACCGACTCCGGTGCGTACTCGTCCATTCCCTTCACCCCACTGGTCGATTCCCAGGTCGCCGGCGTGTACTTGTCGAGCTGCTACGGCGTGCAGAACGTCGCGTACGCCGTGGACAACCCGCTCACCAACAAGTGCCAGATCGGCGCCGTGCGCGGTGTCGGGTGGGTGCCCGGGCAGCTCGCCCGGGAGGTGGCGATCGACGAGCTCGCCCGCGCGCTGGAAAAAGACCCGGTCGAGCTCCGTCTGCAGAACATGATCGGGCCGGAGGTCTACACGACGCCGTTCGGGCAGACCTACGACGGCGGTAGCTACACCGCCTCGTTGGAGAAGGCGCGCGATTCGGTCGACTACGCGGCCTTCCGGGAGCGGCAGGCCAAGGCCCGCGAGGAAGGCCGCTATCTGGGCGTCGGGTTCAGCCCCTTCGTCGAGCCGACCGGCTGGGCGACATCCAGCGCCGCGGCGGGTGGCCTGCCGAACGGCTTCTTCGACACCGCTAGCGTCACCGTCGAGCCCGACGGATCGGTGACGGTCACGACCGGCCTGCACTCGCACGGGCAGGGGCACGAGACGACGCTCGCCCAGGTGACGGCCGACGAGCTCGGCGTGCCGATGGAGAGCGTGCGGATCGTCTTCGGCGACACCGACACCTCCGTGTTCGGCATGGGGACCTACGCCAGCCGCAGCGCCGTCCTCGGATTCGGCTCCATCCACGAGTCCGCCGTACAGGTCAAGGACCGTCTCGTTCGGCTGGCGGGGGCCATGCTGGAGGCCGACCACACCGACATCGAGCTCGTCGACGGCGTCGCCAACGTCAAGGGCGTCCCGGGGAAGTCGGTGCCGCTGCAGCAGATCGCCCTCTTCGGCTACTTCGGCGGCCCGGCCCGCCCTGACGACGTTCAGCGCGACGGGCTGACCGCCACCTCGGGCTACAACCCGGGGGAGACGTACGCCAACGGGTGCGGCGCAGCGGTCGTCGAGGTCGACGTCCGGACCGGCTTGGTGACGATCGAGCAGCTCGTCGCGGTGGAGGACTGCGGCGTCGTGCTCAACCCGACCATCGTCAAGGGACAGGTCGCCGGGGCCCTCGCCAACGGCATCGGCATCGCACTCCTGGAGGACCTCGCCTACGAGGACAACGGCGAGTTCGTCTCGGGCAGCCTGCTGCACTACCTGTACCCGTCGACGACCGAGGTGCCGGACCTGACCCTGCACACCATCGAGACCCCATCGGCGGTCAGCGCCGGAGGAGTCAAGGGTGTCGGGGAAGCGGGCACGATCTCGGCGCCGGCCGCGATCGTGAACGCCGTCATGGACGCACTGTCGCCCTTCGGCGTCGTCGTCGAGAAGACGCCGATGACGCCGGAGTACCTCCGCGAACTGCTCAGGGCCGCCGAGAGCAACGGTTCGGCTCCGGCTCGGCACTGATCGGTGTCGGCGAGGGGCACGGCGATCCAGCGCCCTGCCCCTCACCGGCCGCTCGTCACCGACCTGCGCATCCACGTACAAAGAGGGCGAGGTAGGAGAAGTGCCCCCAGCCGAAGCCGAGATCTCCTGGGAGACCCGCGGCGACGCCACCGCCGCGACCCCGCTGCTGTTCGTCCCACCGCTTGGACGAGGGCGCAGGAGCTGGGAGCCTCAGGTCGCCGTGCTCGAGGGCGCGCATCGCTGTGTGCTGTTCGACCCGCGCGGGATCGGCCGGTCGAAGGACGTCGCGTGTGACTCCTACTCCGCGGGCACCATCGCCGAGGACGCCCGTGACGTCCTGGACCGGAGCGGCGTGAACCGGGCGCACGTCGTCGGGTGGTCGCTCGGCGCCGCCGCCGCAACGCTCCTCGCCCTGCATCACCCCGAGCGCGTCGCCTCCCTCACGCTGCTCACCCCCTGGACCCGGATCGACCCGCACCTCGCGCTGGCCTTCGGGATAATGCGGGACCTCGTCACGCACGCCTCGGCCGAGTCGGCGGAGATCGCCACTCTGTGGCTCATCCTCTCGCGCGAGGCGGTCAACGCAGCGGGGGAGCAGTTGCTGATCGAAGCCCGCTCCGACGTCACCAATCCCGGCTATCCCACGAGCGGGACGATCCGGGACTACCTCGACTCGGCACTCGCTTTCGACGTGTCGGACCGGTTGAGGGCGCTGTCCATGCCCACCCTCGTCATCGGAGGGGCCGAGGACCGCCTCGTCGACGTCGCGCACGCCCGCGCGACCGCGGCGGCCATCCCCGGCGCCTGCCTGCACGTGCTCGAAGGCACCGGCGCCACACACGCCCTGCCCGTCGAGCGTGCCGACGAGGTGAACGCGCTGATCCGGACGTTCGTCGAGAGCCACGAAGCGTCGGACGCCGTCCCCACCACCTGAAGACGGCCCCGAGAAGGGCATGAGATTGGAGAGTTCTGTGAGCACCCCGAACCCAGGACCGGCAGCAGAGGCGCCTGTCGACGTCGATGTCGTCGTGGTCGGCGCCGGCTTCGCCGGTCTCTACGGAGTCCACCGGTTCCGCACGGACGGGTTGTCGGTGCGCGGCTTCGAGCGCGGCAGCGGAGTGGGCGGCACGTGGTTCTGGAACCGGTACCCCGGTGCGCGCTGCGACATCGAGAGCATCTACTACTCCTACTCGTTCTCCGAGGAGCTCCAGCAGGAGTGGACGTGGACCCACCGCTACGCCACGCAGCCGGAGATCCTGGCCTACCTCAACCACGTAGCGGACCGCTTCGACCTGCGTAAAGCCTTCGCCTTCGACACCTCGGTCACCAGCGCCGTGTTCGACGACGAGAGCCAGACCTGGACCGTCACCGCGGACAACGGCGAGATCGTCCGGTGCCGCTTCGTCGTCATGGCGACCGGGCCGCTGTCCACGCCGGTCGACCCGCAGATCCCCGGCCTGACAGAGTTCGGCGGTCAGGTCGTCCGCACGAGCGACTGGCTCGACGAGATCGACCTGACCGGCAAGCGCGTCGGGATCGTCGGGACCGGGTCGTCGTGCATCCAGTCGGCGCCGATCATCGCCGACGAGGCCGAGCACCTCCACGTCTTCCAGCGCACGCCACAGTTCTCGATCCCTGCCTGGAACCGACCCTACGACGAGGACGAGATCGCGCGCATCAAGGCCGGATACCCCCGGATGCGGCAGGACGCCTGGGACACGGTGGGCGGGATCATCTACGAGCAGGCAGACCACGACCCGCTGACCGCGACCCCGGAGCAGCGGCAGGCCTGGCTGGAGCGCACCTGGGCCCGAGGTGGCTATCTGATGATCGCGAGCTACCCGAACGTCGTGTTCAACGACGAGGTCAACTCCATGGTCGGCGAGTTCGTCAAGGAGAAGATCCGAGCCCGGATCCATGACGAGAGGGTCGCCGATCAGCTGACTCCGACCTATCCGTTCGCCGCGAAGCGGCTGTGCGTGGACACGGACTACTTCGAGATCTACAACCGCGAGGACGTGACGCTCGTCGATCTCCGGGAGCACGGGATCAGCCACGCCGACACAGGCGGCATCGTCCTCAAGGACAGCTCCCGCATCGACCTCGACGTGATCGTGCTCGCGACAGGTTTCCACGCGCTCACCGGCGCGATCCTCGGGATCGATCTCCGGGGCCGCGGAGGCGTGACGATCCAGGAGAAGTGGTCCGGCTCGGCCGCGAACCACCTCGGGTTGACGGTGGCAGGCTTCCCCAACTTCTTCATGGTGAGCGGGCCGGGCAGCATCGGCGTGCTCTACAACATGATCCCCGCCGCCGAGCAGCACATCGACTTCATCGCCGACGCGATCGCGTACCTGGACTCGCACGGGCTCACCTCGATCGAGCCGACCGAGGAGGCCGAAAAGGCCTGGTCCGCGCACGTGAACGAGGTCGCCGAGCAGTCGGTCTACCCGAAGGCGAACACCTGGTACATGGGCGACAACGTGCCCGGCAAGCCGCGGGAGTTCCTCGCCTACGCCGGCGGCGGGCCGGCCTACTTCGAGCACTTCACCAAGGAGCAGGCCGAGGGCTACCCGAGCTTCGTGCTCCGGGAGAGGTCCTCCCGATGAGTGTCCCTGCGCTCCTCCTGCCGCTGGTTGCGCCCGCCGGGGCGAGCGAGCTGAGTGACGCGAGTGGGGGGCGCGGCGGCGTCGCGCACACCACGGCCGTCCTACTGCTGCGGCAGCGGGGGCGGAGCGGTGCAATAGCGGGGCGGGGTCGCCGAGAGGCCGATCGGGTTGCGGGTCAGTGCCACGGCGGATCCGTCGGAGCGGGGCAGCTCGACCACTGGATCCAGGCCGAGTGACTCCGCTAGTGCGAACGCCCCGGCGATGTCGTTCACGACGCCGGCGGGCACGCCGACCTCGGACAGCTGCGCGGCCCAGTCGGCGGCCGGCCGCTCTCGGAGCTGCTTCTCCAGCAGCGTGCGGAGGGCCTCGCGGTTCGCGACCCTCGCCGGGTTCGTGGCGAACCGGGCGTCGGTGGCGAGCTCGCCGAGGTCGAGTACCGCGCACAAGGCCCGGAACTGCCGGTCGTTGCCGACCGCCAGTGCGAGGTCGCGGTCGGCGCACGGCAGCAGCTCGTAGGGAGCGATGCTGGGGTGGCGGTTGCCGAGCCGTCCGGGCACCACGCCTCCCGCGGTGTATGCAGCGCCTTGGTTGACGAGCGCGGCGAGCAGGCTGGAGAGCAGGTCGACCTCGACCCGCTGGCCGGTGCCGGTGGAGTCGCGGTGGCGGAGCGCGGCGAGGATGCCGACGGATGCGAACAGGCCGGCGAGCACGTCGACCAGCGCCACGCCGACCTTCTGCGGCTCCCCGTCCGGGTCGCCCGTGATGCTCATCAGCCCGCCGACCGCCTGGACGAGCAGGTCGTAACCGGGCAATGCCGCGCCTGCTCCCGGCCCGAACCCGGTGATCGAGCAGTAGATGAGTCGAGGGTTCGCCGCGCAGAGCTCCTCGGCCCCGAGTCCGAGCCGGTCCATCACGCCCGGCCGGAAGTTCTCCACCACCACGTCCGCGTCGAGGGCCGCCGCTCGCGCGGTGGCACATCCGGAAGGGGTGGCCAGGTCGAGCGCGACCGAGGACTTGTTGCGGTTGACCGCCTGGAAGTACGTGGCCTCACCGGCGTCGTCGTAGGGCGGACCCCAGGCACGGGTGTCGTCGCCGGTTCCCGGTCGCTCCACCTTCGTCACGACCGCCCCGAGGTCGGCGAGCAGCATCGTGGCGAACGGCTCGGCCAGCACGCGCGAGAAGTCCAGGACGTTGAGCGGGCCGAGCGCAGTGGGCGGAGCTGCCACGCGCCACCTCCTCGTTAGAAACCTTTCGACGAGGCTAGGTAGGGTCGACGACGTGCGTCAAGCAGTGATGGACACCTTCAGCGGTCACTCCCGGACGAGCGTGGAGCTTGCCGGCTCGCACCACGCCGTAGCTGGCTCTCCTGGACGAATCAGCAGGTCCTGGTCGGCAGATGCTGGTGCTTGGGCGACTCGGGCCGGTGTCGGGCGGTCGAGAACTGACGCTTGACCTCCTGCCAAGTCACCGGGCTACGATAGAAACGAATCCAGCGACCTACGCCACTCAGCGAAGTGTAGGGCCGAGCCCGGTACGCGAAGCCTCGGCGACTGCTTCGACCTGACCCGAGAGAGGAGACGCGCCGTGACCGACTACGACCCCGGCGCTCCCAACGCTCGTCGCTTCCCGCGGGTGATCGTGCCCGACGAGATCGACAAGATGCCGCGGCTGACCTTCAACACCGGCATCACCACGAACATCTTCCTGTCCCGCGAGCGCGACGACGCCCGCTACTTCCGGCACGGCTACTGCTACGGCGAGCCGGACCACCTGCCCTACCACTGGGACCAGCAGGACTTCGACGAGACGCACTACGTGCTCGAAGGCAAGATCCACCTGGTCGTGGAGGACGCCGCGGGCCGCACGATCGTGCTCGAGGCGGGCAAGGGCGAGCACATCTATCTGCCCGCCGGCTACAAGTACACGCTCGAGAGCACCGGCGTCGCCTACCACTTCTTCTGGACCTCCGGCCCGTCGCCCAAGGTCGGCGTGGCCGATGCCCCGGAGTACAGCCGCGAGCTCAAGGCCCTGCGTACCTCGGAGGGGAACTGACCATGGCTGTGACCGCGAGCACCTGGCAGCCGCTGCGCGGCGACAAGCGCTGGGCCTACCTGTCCCGGGCGAAGACCATCCGCATCGCCACGGCGAACGAGGACGGGAGCATCTACCTGTCGCCGCTGTGGCTCGTCGTGCACGACAAGAAGATCTATATCCCGATCGACGCCGCCTCACGGCACGCCGCGAACTTCACCGCCGGCCGGGCGCTCTCGGCCCTGGTCGACCAGGGCGAGGAGTACGCCACCGTGAGCGGCGTCCGGATCAGCGGCACAATGCGCAAGGTCGAGGACGAGGCGCTGGCCGAGACCCTCGCGCAGTTGGTGTTCGACAAGTACTTCCACGTCGGGCACCCCTACGCCGAGCAGTACCTGGAGTTCGGCCAGGTGGCCGGGCGGACGTACTACGAGCTGGTCCCGGACAAGATGGTCGGCTGGGACATGCGCGAGATCAACGTGATCGCCATGCCGGAGGCCCGCGTGCTGCCGGCTCACGTGGGGGACCGGATCCTGTGAGCAGCACCGACGGGGCGGGGCCGCTGCGCGTGCTCTTCGCCGGCGAGTCGTGGATCAAGCACACGATCCACATGAAGGGCTTCGACCAGTTCCACAACACCGAGTACGAGGAGGGGGCCGGCGAGTTCCTGGCGGCTCTCGACCGCGAGGGCTTCGACGTCACCTACGTGCGGGGCCACGAGATCTCCTCGAGGTTCCCGAAGACGATCCAGGAGCTCGACCGGTTCGACGTCGTCGTGCTCTCCGACATCGGCTCCAACTCCTTCCTGCTGCCTGACGAGACGTTCCAGCGTTCCGAGCGCAGCGCGAACCGGCTGGCGCTGCTGCGCGACTGGACGCGGGCAGGCGGTGGCCTGGTGATGATCGGCGGCTACCTGTCCTTCACCGGCATCGACGGCAAGGCCCGGTTCGGCATGACTCCGCTCGCCGACGTGCTGCCGGTGCGGATGCTCGACCACGACGACCGGATCGAGGAGTCCGAGGGAGTCAAGGCGGACTTCGACGAACCCACTCACCCCGTGCTCGGCGGCACCCCTGCGGAGTGGCCGCCGCTGTTGGGGTACAACCGCGTGATCGCCAAGCCGGACGCGACGACGATCGCGCGGGCGGGGGAGGATCCGTTGCTGGTCGTCGGGCAGGCAGGTGAGGGCCGCTCCGTCGCCTTCGCCTCGGACCTGGCGCCGCACTGGGCCCCACCCGAGTTCGTCGGATGGGCGCACTATCAGAAGCTGTGGGCGTCCATCTTGAGCTGGGCGGCCGGCGGCCGTCCGTAGGAGGTCTCAGCCGTGGTAGCACGCCGTCGTCCCACCATGAAGGACGTCGCCGCGCATGCGAAGGTCTCGATCAGCACGGTCAGCTATGTGCTGAACGACAGCGGGCCGGTCGCCCCCGAGCGCCGCAACCGGGTCCTCGACGCGATCCGGCTGCTCGACTACTCGCCCAACGAGTCGGCGAGAAGCCTCAAGCGGCGCTCGGCGTCGACCATCGCGATGGTGGTTCCCGACCTGACCAACCAGTTCTTCGCCATGGTGACCGAGGGGGTGCAGCGGGCGGCGTCGGCGGTCGACGTGCTCGTCGTCCTGGTCGTACCCGACGCCACCGAGCAGCCCGAGGAGAACCAGGCGAAGCTGCTTCGCAGCCAGCGGGTCGACGGCGTGATCTACCTGTCCGGCACCGGCTCCATGCCCGCCGCCATCTACGACCTCGCCCGCTCAGGGCCCGTGGTGCTGGTCGACGAGCAGATTCCCGGCCGGGACCTGCCCGCGGTCGTGTGCGACTCCCGGCGCGGGGCGCGAGAGGTGGCTGCGCACGTGCTCGAGCAGGGGCACCGCAGGCTGGCCGTGATCGGCGGGCCGCCGGCGTTATGGACGGCTCAACAGCGTCTCGCCGGATACCGGGAGGCGTTCGCCGGGGCCGGCCTCGACCCCGACTCCGTCCCGGTCCACACCGGGGACTACCGGTTGGAGTCGGGCGCCGCCGCCGCGGCGGCGATCCTCGACGGCCCGGCGGACAAGCAGCCGACGGCCCTGCTCTGCGCCAACGACCTCATGGCGATCGGCGCGATGGAGTGCCTGAAGGCGCGCGGACTGCGGGTCCCGGAGGACATCAGCGTGGTCGGCTTCGACGACCTGCCGATGTCGGCGCTGCTGACACCCAGGCTGACCAGCGTGCGCCAGCCCGCGCACGAGATGGGGTATCGGGCGGCGAAGGTGCTGTTCGACCTGCTCGAGGGCAACGACGACGACGCGGGCGAGCTGCTGGCCACCGTCGTCCAGATCCGCGACAGCGTCTGCCCACCCAGGGAGAATCGATGAGCGGCACCGACGTGGTGGTCGTCGGCGCGGTCAACGTCGACATGGTGGTGACAGCGCCCCGACTGCCAGGACCGGGGGAGACCGTGGTCGGCCCCGGCGTCGAACGGTACGGCGGCGGCAAGGGCGCCAACGCCGCCGTGGCCGCGGCGCGGGCCGGAGGCCGCGTGCACTACGTCGGCGCGGTCGGGGACGACGACCTGGGCCGCGGCGCCGTTGCGGAGCTGCGAAACGAGGGAGTCGATGCGGCGGGGGTGGCCATCAGTGAGGCCGCCACCGGGGTCGCACTGATCGTCGTGAACCCTGACGGCGAGAACCAGATCGCCGTCGGCGCCGGTGCCAACGCCCGGGTCGATCCTTCCGCCGTCGAGTCCGCTCTGCGGCGGACACTGCCCCGAGCGGGATGTGTTCTGGTCAGTACGGAGATCCCGGGCGAGGCCGTCGATGCCGCGGTGCGCGGAGCCCGGGTTGCCGGAGTCCGCTGCATCCTCAACCCGGCTCCGGTCCTGCCGTCCCTGATCGACCTGCTCGAGCTCGGGCCGCTGCTCACGCCCAACGCCGGCGAGCTTCTCGATCTCGCCGCGGCCGCCGGCGTCGACCACGGCGCCGTCGGGGCCGGACCGCCGTCGTCGGCGACTGTTCTCGGCTGTGCCCGCGCCCTGTCCGGTATCACGGGAGCCGAGCTGGCGGTGACGCTCGGCGCGGACGGGGTACTCATCGTCTGGCCTGGCGGAGCCGTCGAGCACCTCCAACCCCATCCCGTGACCGTTCGCGACACGACCGGCGCAGGCGACACCTTCAACGGCATCCTCGCCCTGGAGCTCGCCCGCGGGGAACCGCTCGCCGCCGCGGCGCGAACCGCCAACGTCGCCGCCGCGCTCTCGGTGGCCGGTGAGGGAGCGCGCGGCGGCATGCCCTCGATCCACGAGCTAGCCCACGCCCTGGTGGCCCACTGATCGACTACCGGGGGAGGAGACCCCTATGGATGCTAGAAACGGTTCAAGCTTCCTTAAGCGGTCGCTGCACTTGCACCCGTGCGTATTCGTGAGTGCAAGCACTCCGGCCTCAAGGTCTCCGGGCGCGTGTGGCGCTCTGAACTGCCCAGATTCGGGGTCGTCTGCCCAGGAGCCGGCTGTGCTGGCAGCTCCCGACGCAGGCATGGCTGAGGCGGCGTCGTTCGAGAAACCTCCTTCAGGTGAGTTGACGGTCACACTAGAAACGTTAAAATCACGTTGCTGGACGGCTCGCCCCCTGGTGGACCGTCGGACGGATACGCAAGGCTGCATGTCCCGCGTAGAACCCCGGTTCCACGCATCCTGAGCCACCTCTGCCGCGCCCTCGACGAGGTAGCACGGCGGGTCGGTAGAAACGACTCCGTGGAAGGTGAACGAGCCGATGGGCTACCTCGACAACCTGATCATCAACACCGACAACTACAAGCACTGCCACTACCCGCTCTACCCCCCGGGCACCGAGTACGTCTCGAGCTACATCGAGTCGCGCGGTGGCGAATGGCCGGTCGTGCAGTTCGTCGGCCTTCAGGCGTTCCTGCGCGAGTACCTGATGCGCCCGATCACCCTCGAGGACATCGACGAGGCCGAGTTCGTCGTCCGCGAGCAGGGGATGCACTTCAACCGCGAGAACTGGCTCGGCATCCTCAACGACCATGACGGCTTCCTGCCCGTGGAGATCGAGGCCGTCCCCGAGGGCACCGTCCTGCCGGCCCGCAACGTGCTCGTACAGGTGATCAACACCGACCCGAAGTACTTCTGGGCCACCAGCTTCTTCGAGACCGCCCTGCTGCGGGCGGTCTGGTACCCGAGCACCATCGGCACGGTCAGCTGGCTGTCCAAGATGGTGATCAAGGAGGCGCTCGCGCGGACCTCGGACAACCCGCAGCTGATCCGCAACACCCTGCACGACTACGGCGCCCGCGGCGTCAGCTCCCAGCAGTCCGCGGCCCTCGGCGGTCTGGCGCACCTGGTCAACTTCGAGCAGTCCGACACGGTGCCGGGCATCCTCGCCGCGAAGCGCTTCTACAACGCCGGCAAGGTCTCCAACTCCGGCCCGAACTCCGAGCACGCGGGCTTCTGCGCCTGGGGCCGCGAGAACGAGGTCGAGGCCCTGCGCAACATGCTCGACGTGTACGCCTCCAACGGCGTCGCGCTGCTGCTCACCGACACCTACGACCACGAGAACTGCGTCAAGAAGATCGTGGGGATCGAGCTCAAGGAGCAGATCCAGAACTTCCCCGGCCTGGTCGGCATCCGCCCAGACTCCGGCGACATCGTGCAGGTCACCGCCGACACCACCGAGTGGCTCATGGACGCCTTCGGCTATGAGGTCAACTCCAAGGGCTTCAAGGTCCTACCCCCGTACATTCGAGTCGTGCAGGGCGACGGCGTGAACTTCTACAGCCTGCCGCAGGTCTACATGGAGCTGGAGCGCCGCGGCCTGGCCGCCGACAACGCCGTCTTCGGGATGGGCGGGGGCCTGCTGCAGCACTGGAACCGCGACACCATGAACTTCGGCCAGAAGGCCTCCGCGGTGTGCGTGAACGGCGAGTGGCGCGACATCGCCAAGTCGCCGACCGGCGCCTCGTTCAAGGTGTCGAAGAAGGGCCGGCTCGCCCTCAAGCACGAGAACGGCGTGTACACCACCGTGCCGAAGGGGTCGATCCCCGAGTCGGAGAACGTGCTGCAGCCGGTGTTCCGCAACGGCAAGCTGCTCAAGAAGTGGGACTTCACCGAGCTGATCGCCAACGCCGAGCGCGAGGTCCCCGAGTCCTACTACATCGAGCACGTTGCGCAGATGCGCACCGTGTCCGACGAGACCGCGGTCACCGCCCGCGCCTGATCGGCGCCCCTGCATCGGCGCTGCGAGCAATCATGGTGCCGTCGCGGCCGGGTCGAGACCCCGCGCCGCGGCGGCACGCACCTCAGCGATCTGGAGAGCCGGCCATGACCCGCACCTACCTGCACGTCTTCGACATGGACGGCACACTGCTCCGCGGCGCAGCGTCGGTGGAGTTGGCGCGTCACCTGGGGACCTTCGAGGCCGCCGACCGGATCGAGCGGGCCTGGGTACGCGGGGAGATCGGCGAGGTCGCGTTCTGGGAGCAGATGCTGCCGCTGTGGGCCGAGGTCACCGAGGACGAGATCGACGCAGCATTCGCGGCCTCGTCCTGGATCGAGGGCGTGCGGGAGGTGTTCGACGACATCCGACGCCGGGGCGAGAACATCGCGGTCATCTCGCAATCGCCGCACTTCTTCGTCCGGCGGCTGGAGGCCTGGGGCGCCCACCGCACCTTCGGATCCGACATCGTCCCCAACGGGCCCACTCGGCAGGACCTGCTGCTGACCCTGCAGCACAAGGTCGACATCACCCTCGGCCTGCTCGCCGAGCTCGGGCTCACCGCGCACGACTGCGTCGCCTACGGCGACTCCACCTCCGACAGTCTGCTGTTCGAGCACCTGCCGCACACCGTCGGGGTCAACTGCAGCCCGGTCCTGCGCGAGCGCGCGACCGTCTGCTTCGACGGCGACGACATCCGCGGGGCCTACGCCCTCGGTCGGCAGCTCCTCGAGGGCGTCCGAACCCCACCGGAGTACGCGGAATGACCACCGATGCGCCCGCCCCCGCCCCGCCCGCCACCAGCATGCGGCTCGGCTACGACAAGCGCCTGATGCTCTTCGCCGGACGTGCCAATCCCGCGCTGGCCGAGGCCATCGCGCGCGAACTCGGGGTCGAGCTCGGGCCGGTCACCTTGAAGACCTTCTCCAACGACGAGGTCTACTGCCGCTTCACCGACTCCATCCGCGGCGCCGACGTCTTCATCGTCCAGCCCATGTGCGGCAACCCCGCCACCGGCGTCAACGCCAACGACGCCCTGCTCGAGCTGCTCGTCATGATCGACGCAGCGGTGGGGGCCAGCGCACACCGGGTCATCGCCGTGACCCCCTGGTACGGCTACTCCCGTCAGGACAAGAAGTCCGCGCCGCGCGAGCCGATCTCCGCGCGCCTGGTCGCCCGGATGCTCGAGTCCGCGGGAGTCGACCGGGTGCTCACCATGGACCTGCACGCCGGCCAGCTGCAGGGCTTCTTCTCCCGCCCGGTCGACCACATGACGGCCCTGATGATGCTCGCTGACCACTTCGGCTGTCTCGATGACGATCCCGACGACCTGGTCGTCGTCGCCCCGGACGCGGGGCGGGTGAAGCTCAACAAGCAGTTCGCAACCCGGATCGGCGCGGGACTGGCGATCCTGGACAAGGAGCGTCCCCGCCAACAGGTCGCCGAGATCGGGCACGTCATCGGCGACGTCCACGGCAAGACCGCGATCATCGTCGACGACATCATCGACACCGCCGGAACACTGCGGGCGGCAGGCGAGGCCGTCGAGCGCGCTGGAGCCAAGCGCGTGTTCGCCGCCGCCACGCACGCGGTGCTCAGCGGCAAGGCGCACGAGAACCTGGCCGACGCCCCGTTCGAGCGCATCGTGGTCACCGACACGATCCCGCTGCGCCCCGGCGTCCCGGGCAACGTCGATGTCGTCTCCACCGCACCGCTCCTCGCGGACTCCATCCGCCGGATCTTCACCGACGACTCGGTCAGCGAGGTCTTCGGCGGCCACAACCACCTGTTCTGATGACGCACCCGACGCCACGCCGTTGTCGACAGCCGGCCTCGCAACGGGGCGCATGGAGGGGTTGCTCCTGTGGCCACGCAGGATCCGGCCGGTGGCGTCCGCATCGGCTATAGGCATCGGCCGAGCAGTTCGGACTGAACTGAGCGAGCACTTGCAGGAGTAGCTCGGACTGGACCGTCGGCGGGAGGCAGTGTGGCCACGATCAAGCGTCTATGTGTGTTCTGCGGTTCGAATTTCGGCAGGGGCGGGAGCTATCTCGAGGCTGCTCGTGAGCTTGGCCGGCTGTTGGCGCGTCAAGGGATCACCCTGGTGTACGGCGGAGCGGGCGTCGGAACGATGGGCGCTCTCGCCGATGCCACTCTGGAGGCGGGTGGAGAAGTCATCGGCGTCATCCCGCAACAGCAGACGGGAGAGGAGATGGCCCACCAGGGCTTGACCGAGCTCCACGTGGTCGAGTCGATGCACGAGCGTAAGGCGATGATGAGCGAACTCGCCGACGGTTTCGTCGCGCTTCCCGGCGGCCTCGGCACGTTGGAGGAGTTCGCCGAAGCGCTGACCTGGGCCCAACTCGGCCTGCATCGTAAGCCGACGGGATTGTTGGATGCCAACGGCTACTACGGCCTCTTCCTCGCGTTCCTTGACCATGCAGTAGCCGAAGGCTTTCTTCGCCCGACGGACAGGCAGCTCGTCCTGGCGGGGCGGGATCCTGACGCGCTCATCACAGAGTTGCAGCGGTGGGAGCCACAGGGGAAGCAGCGCTGGGAGCCGGTCCGTGAACCCGAGGGTGGACCACGCTGACCAGTGCTTGCTTTGCCGTCCGGGAAGATAGGCCCCCAGGTAGCCAGCTCGTTTACGCGGAGCGACGCGGGGAAATCACGCGCTGATAGCCGGAAGCGCTCAGCCGCCGTGGCGAGGGCAATATCACTGCCCGGGACCGCCGCGAGATCCTCGATGACGAGATCCGAGCATTCTGTCACGCTGAACTCGGCGATGCTTCTGGCGCCTCCGTTCACCGGGTGCGAAGCGGTCCGCCTTGCGTCGACTGGTCAAGCTAGACGTTGAGTCACACGCGCCCCTGGCGGGCCGGGTCGATGAAGGGAGTTCCGATTCAGCTGAAGTTGGTTCAGCCCTCGAGTGCCGTATTATTTCAAATAGCGTTGGGCAAGCATTCGCTGTGACACGGTGACAGTTTGTGGAGGCACTGACAATGGTGTGCACTCTCGTCCTCGGTCATGTCCTTCAGACGGGCAGTCACCGCCGAGCGGGCATCGCCCCATGACGAAGGAATCGAGGAGGCGACCGTGCCGAATCCCAGTTCGCTGATCATTGACACCGACCCCGGCGTGGACGACGCCTTCGGGATCCTCCTGGCGTTGTCCAGCAGCATTTGCGACGTGCGTGCCGTCACGGCCTCGTACGGCAATGTCGCCCTGGACAAAACGTTCGTCAACGCCCGGCGGATTCTCGCCCTTGCGGGGCGTACCGACGTACCGGTGGCCGCCGGCGCAGCTCGGCCACTGGTACACGTGCAGGCTGAGGTCGCGCCGGAATGGCACGGCGCAGATGGCCTTGGCATGCACTCGAGCGGCTTCCCGGAGCCCGGGCCCGCCGACCCCCGTCCCGCCCTCGACCTCATGGTCAGCGTCCTGCGGGAGTCGTCGGTCCCGGTCACGATCGCCTGCCTGGGCCCGATGACCAACACCGCACTTCTGCTCGCTGCGCATCCCGAACTGACCCCGCGCATCAGGCGCATCGTCGCGATGGGGGGTGCACTAGGCATGGGCAACACCCGTGGGGCGGGCGAGTTCAACGTCTACGCGGATCCCGAGGCCGCACAGCGTGTACTCACCCAGCCCGAGGTCCCCGTGACGCTCGTGCCGCTCGACCTCACGATGAACTGCGCTGTCGACGACCAGTGGCTCGACGAGCTCAGCCAGGCCGGGCCGCGGTGCGCAGCCCTCGTCCGCACGGCGGCGCTCTATCGCGAGGCCACCCGTGAACGGTACGGACACGACGCGATCGCCCTGCACGACATGCTGGCCATGCTGGAGGCCGTCCGTCCCGGGACGCTGTGCACCACGCCCCATCGAGTCAATGTGGCGTGCACACTCGGCCCTGGACGCGGAATGACCGTACCCGACCGCCGGCCCGACGCGTCCGGCCCGCTGGTCGACATCGCGCTCGACGTCGAGGTCAAGGTCGCGCTCACAGACGCCCTCCGGCACCTGACCACCCTCGGCTGACGCGGTTCGCAGGCTGTCAAGGCAGGTCCGCCACACCCGGAACAACAACGCCGCCGCCGCGGTCCAGCCGGCGATCAGCGCGAGCGTGGCGGGGCCGAGGACGGCGACGAGCGCCGCCACGATCACTGCGACGAGCAGCGACGACAACCTCGTCACGCAGAGATGCCCTGGTGGCGTCCGGTGCTCCTGAAGACCACGTGCTCGCCCCAGCTACTTCGAACTCGCAGTGCGGCCACGCTGCCGCTCGAGCTCCCGTCTGCCGTAGGTCGCCTTCCGGACGGCCTCTTCGCTCTCGAGGCTGGAGCCGAGCGCCCCGGCCACGATACCGACCGAGCTCGCCAGCCACACCAGCTTGAGGTAGGCGCCGAACGAGGGTGGTCGGTGCAGCTGCGAGGAGAAGTAGCCGGGATCGATCGCGGTGGCGGCGTTGTAGAGCACCGCCTTGGCCCGGGCGTCCCGGTCGTCCGGGCGGTCCCAGAGGTGGTTGTAGGCGATCAGCCAGGTCGCCATGGCCAGGATCGCGACCACGGAGATGAGCAGCAGCCGCAGCGACGACAGCGAGGTCGCCATCGTCCAGAAGCTCGTGGTCACGATGGCGTAGGCGCCGGTCGCGGCGGCCGCTGCGGTGGCGCTGGACAGGTGGGGGACCAGCCGCCACGGGCGGTTGTCGCGCACCATCCCGGCGAGCAGCCGCAGCCTGCCGCGCAGCCCGACCAGGGCGAGATGTGCGTCGGTGTCCTCCTCGGCGCTGATGTGGCGCAGCGGGCTCCACCGCGGGATGTCCGGGGAGCGTTCTCCGTCGGAGCGGGGTTCGTGCCCGGTGAGGGCGCCACGAAGCCCGCCGGTCGACCGACCGCAGGCTGTCCGCGTAGTCGGGCTTCGGCGCGGACGGAGGCGTGGCGACCCGTGCCATACCGACGACCTTGGCGCTCAGGCGCACAACCTGCACCCGCGGCGCGCCGGGCGGCGGGTGCGGCAGCGGACTGCGACGCCTTCCGCGCCCGCGAGGCATCAGGAAGGCGGCGGCCGGCGGCCGACCTCCTGGTCCGGCTGCGCTGCGAGCTGGGACGGAACGACACCTACGGCCCGGTGCCGCCGATGTCTCCGCCGGGCGTGCGGAGGGCGGCGGAGCAACTTCGGGGGTCGGCTGACGCGCCCGGCCTCGAGGGCCACCCCTCGCCGGCTCTCCCGCCGGTCGACCGGCAGCGCCATGAGCCTGGCGCTCGGCAACCTGGGGACCTCGCCACCACAGGGCCGGCATCCGCACACCCGACCCCAATGCCCAGGCCGAACATCCGACATCGGCGGAGTTCGCGCACTGCTGCGGCGCGGGTCGGGCGTGCGGCTGGCCGATCGCGCGGGCGACCCGAACGCCGGGTGAGTCAGGAATGCGGTGGGGCGGCTGCGGCGCGCCAGCATCGCCCGCAACGGACGACGGAGAGCGGGCCTTGCGCCACCACGACGGCCCCCTGCATATCCACGAACGGCTCGAAGAGCTCCTTGAGGCTGCAGTGGAGGATGTCGCAGAGCGCGGCGAAGGTCCGGGTCGGGATCTGTTGCGGCGTGCCGGTCACTGGCCGGTAGACCAGGCTGTCGGAAGGTTCATGCCGCGGGGAGCGAAGCAGCGGCGCCGGCTCGGCGACTGCCGGACCTTGTCCTACCGGATGGGCTAGTTTCGGCGGTGGGGTCCGAACCGCTGATCGATGCAATGGTGTGCAACGGTCGTCATCGGCAGTGCTGAACAGATCGCAGATCTGCTGCACTCACATCTTGGCTGCTGGCGCCGATCAGCCTCCTGCGGTGCGGCAGCGAATCCAACGTACGCTCCGCCGACCGCCGCGGGTGTCACCCACTCAGTGGGCGACACCCGCGGTCCGACGTCACTCCCGACGAACCATCAGGAGAGGACGAATCCCGCGTAGCCGTTCTCGACGGACTGTCGGCACTTCTCCAGATACATGGGCAGCCCACCGGGGTAGGCCAGCAGTTCTCTCTTCTTGCCGGGCACGTTGGCGTTCATGTACCAGGAGTTGGCGAGCGGGAACGTTGTCGAGGTGGCGAGCGCCTCGAGATGGTCGTGCCACTCCTGTTCGGCCTCGGCAGTGGCCTCGATTCGGGTCAGGCCGTTTTCGCGCATGTGGACCAGGCAGTTGATGACCCAGTCGCCTTCGAGCTCGGCGCAGGTGGGGCCGTTGCAGAATGCCGACGGGCTCTGCGGGCCGTAGACGTAGAGCATGTTGGGGAACCCGGCGGTCGCCCTGCCCAGCGCGGTGCGGGCGCCGTCGCGGAAGACCTCGCTGAACGATTCACCCTTGGTGCTGCGGACGTCGATGTCGGTGAGACCGCCGGTGAAAGAGTCGAACCCGGTAGCAAGAACGATCACCTCGAACTCGTGCTCGCGGCCGTCCGTCGTGACGATCCCGTTGCGGGTGACCTTCTCGATAGGCGTCTCCTTCAGGTCGACGAGCTCGACGTTGTCCTGATTGAACGCGTCGTAGTAGGTGTACTCGAGCGGGCAGCGCTTCGTTCCGAACGGGTAGGGGGGCACCGCCGGCGCAAGCTTTTCGGCCAGGTCCGGGTCCTTGATGCGCGGGAGGGTCTTTTCGCGCCAGAAGGCGTAGATTCGGTTGCCCACCTCGGCGTTGAAGAACATGTCAGCGTAACCGCCGAGCCAGATCTGGAGACCGCCCTTGAACCAGAGCTCTTCGAGCGTCGCGTTGAACTCCTCGTCGGAGATCTCCGCTGTCGGTGTGAAGATCACGTCGTACTCGAGTCCGCCGAAGGTCTCCTCCCGGTACTTGAAGAGCTCCGGATACCCCTGACGAAGTTCGTCGTTCGCGGCGGCGTCGAGCTTGCGAGAGATCATCGGAAGGGCCGTTGCCGGGGTGCGCTGGAACACGGTGAGGTGTCCCACCTCAGGCGCGATGGACTGGATGACCTGAACACCGCTGGCGCCGGTCCCGATGACGGCAACCCGCTTGCCGGTCATGTCGTAGCCCTGAGGCCAGCGGGAGGTATGGAAGTAGTCGCCCTGGAAGTCCTCAAGCCCGGGAATGTTCGGGAGCAGTGCCTTGGAACCCGTGCCCAGCAGCGGAAGGACGAAGCGCGTCCGCGTCTGGAAGGTCTCGCCGGTCCGTTCGTCGCGGGACTCGACCGTCCAGGTGTTGAACTGTTCGTCGAACTGCGCCGCGGTGACCCGGGTGCTGAACCGGATGTCGCGGCCGAGGTCGAGCTTGTCGATGACGAACCTGAAGTAGGCCTGCAGCTCCTCCTGACCCGGAAAGATCTCCGACCAGTTCCATTCGCGCCAGATCCGCTCATCTGAGAACTGGTAGAGGGTGGCCTCGGTGTCCACCCGAGCACCGGGGTACTGGTTCCAGTGCCAGACCCCGCCGGCGTCGGAGCCGGCCTCGTACAGCTTGACGGCGAAGCCCAGCGACCGGAGACGCTCGAGCTGGTAGATCCCCGAGAATCCGCCTCCGACAACAAGGACGTCGAGCTCCTCGACGACAGACGTGCCCATTCGGGTTCCTTCCTTTGCGTACTGGAGTCACGAGCGTCCGGCGCTCGTCGCAGGGTGGACGAAGGTCGGTCGGAGAGCTTGTGCCGTGACCCTGGTCACCAGAGGCCATTGAAGCTGCCGCGAAGGCTCTTGTCAACGGCCGCTAACTCGCAAGGTCGAGGGTTGGAGAGGTAAGTCGCCGACGCGAGCGGAGCATCCAGCCGCTATGGCGCCACGATGCCACAGAAGGTAACCGGCACTCATGTGGGATCTCTGTGGGGCGTGTCGCCCGCCGACGTGCGTACGGGCAAGAGGCAGCTGTTGCGGGATCCGGAAGTCGGCGCTCGTGAGTGGAAGGCCGAAGCGGAGGCGGGCGCTCAGCCTTCGCTTGGCGAGACGCCGAGGATGGCGCCGGTCAGCCGAGCCAGTTCCGGCTCAAGACGCCGGTCGGCGCGCAGGTGTGGGATACGGACGATGCCGTCGATGGTCGTTCGTGCGGCGTTGACCAGGACCATCGCGTCGCTGTCGGAGAGCTCTGGGCGCGCTGCCATGAGCCAGCGCAGCCACTCGCCGACGTCGTCGTTGGCCATTCGGTTGAGACGTTCGTGGACGTCGAGCGGCAGGTAGAGCCGCTCGGTGACGGAGACCGAGGCCAAGTCGGTCTCCTGGACACCGAGCCGGACGTACCCGTTGATCAGGGCAGTAATGATCTCTTCGTCGGGTACCGGCAGGCGTAGCGCGCGAGACGTCTCCAGCGCCAGCCATTCGCTGAACCGCGTGAGCACCGCGACCAGGAGGTCTGCTTTGGTGTCGAAGTATCGGTAGAGGGCAGGACCGACGACGCCGGCTTCGCCGCCGATCTCGTCGATGGTCACCCCGCCGTAGCCGCGGCTGCGGAACGTCCGCGCGGCCGAGCGGATCAGCAGCTCCCGCCGCGCGGTCGGGGGCCGATCAACCGGACGCAGACCGTCATGAACCGGCTCCTGTGCGGGAAGGCAACCAACCACTCGGATGCCTGCCTGCAAGAGGAGGTCTGCGAGGCGGGTCGACGCCAGGCTCGTGTCGTAATGCCCCGGGCTGGTCACGAGGCCGACGACTGCCCAGCTGCGCAGCTCACGCAGGAAGGGGTCGAGATCGGGACGGGCCGGCGCGATGCTGAGGGCATTGACCCGATCGGCGATCCAACGCGTGCGCGCCCGCACTTCGGCGAAGTCGTCAGGGCCGAGATGACGGGCTTCGCGTTGCCACAACAGCGAGAGGCGCAGGCTCTGCAGGGCAGTCTCGATGAGCATGCGAAGCCCTGATGCCAGGTCTGGAGGTGGCGTGTCTCCGAGCGAGGTGAGGGTCTCGATGAGCCGGCTCTGATCCTGGTGCACGACATGGGACAGCAGGGCCTGTTTGTTCGCGTAATGCCGGTAGAGGGCTCGGGCCGTGATGCCACTGGCCTGAGCGATGTCGTCCATCTTGACCGAGTGGAAGCCTCGAGCCGCGAAGAGCGCGCTGGCCGCCTCCCCGATGTCGGCACGTCGGGTCTTGGGCCGCTTGGCGTGCGCGCCGGTCGTCATGCCTGCGCTACTCATTCTCTCCTCCTTCCCCTGCTGCGGCCCGCGCGACATCCTAGTCCGTGGTGATCTCGGGCCGGGTTGCCGAGTGGATGTGGCGCTCGGCAACCCGGCCGAGGTCTCATGCGGTCTGCGCAGGACCGACGCCGCTGCGGCCGACGGAGGCAGTGAGAACCGCTCCGTTCGAGCGGCCCTCGTGGAACTCCTCGAGTGTGGTCGTGTTGCACATCAGGTAGAGCACGTCGAGCCCGGGGCCTCCGAACGCGCAGGCAATCGCCCAGGTGCCTGGGGTGGGGACGTGGTCGGTGATCGCGCCGCCTTCGAGCACCCGGTAGAAGCCGCTCTCGTCACCCGGGGTGAGTGCATTGCCGAACCAGACGCCGCCGTCGCCGTCCAGCGCGATGCCGTCCGGGTGGAAGCTGTCGGGCAGCTGCGCCCAGAGCCGCAGGTTCGACAGAGATCCGTCCGCAGCCACGTCAAAGGCGCTGATGCGATGGGTGAAGGTCTCGGCCAGCAGCAGTGTGCGCCCATCCGCGGTCAGGGCGGCGCCGTTGGGGAAGAGCACCTCCCCGGGAACGCGCCGCACGTGCCCCTCGGGGTCGACATGCGCCAAGTTGGTGGTGCGGGGGTCCTCGGTGCCCAGGGCGAAGCCGAAGTTGCCCACGTAGGCATGTCCAGACGGCGACACGAGCATGTCGTTGCCGAGTCCGGTGGCGATGTCGCTGAAGTCCGCGTACTCGGTGGTCGTTCCGTCGGGAGCGATCCGCAGGACCTTGGCGGTGGCCTGGGAGACGACCAGGACGGAGTCGTCGGGGAGAAATCCCAGGCCCGATGGGGAGCCCTCGACCTTGGCGACGGTCTGGTAGCTGCCGTCGTCGTCGAAGCGGAGTACCTGCTGGGCGAAGAAGTCGCTGGCCCACAGGTGGCCGGCGTGCCAGCGAGGGGCCTCCAGGAACTGGTGCCCCGCCGAGAACGGGTTGGTCGGATGGATCTTCATTGTTCCTCCTGGTTCCTGACGGGCTGTAAGGGTCGGGCCCGTGTTACCGGGTCGGTTCCGCTGTCGGGGGGCATCGACGGAGTCGGTCGCGCAGCTTGAACTTCTGGACCTTGCCGCTGGCGGTGCGAGGTAGCTCGTCCACCAGGACGAGGTATTCGGGGAGCTTCTGCACGGCCAGGCGATGGTGCTCGCGGAGCCAGGTGGTGAGCTCATCGAGATCAACCTCCACCCCCGCTTCTGGGACGACGACGGCGCAGGCCCGCTCGACCAGCACCGGGTCGGGGACTGCCACCACGGCGACGTCGGCGACCTTGGGGTGCTCGAAGAGGCGGTCCTCGACCTCCTTCGCGCTGATGTTCTCGCCGCCGCGGATGATGATGTCCTTCTGGCGGCCGGTGATCTCGACGTAGCCCTCGTCGTCGAGGACCGCCAGATCCCCGGTGCGGAACCAGCCGTCCGGGGTGAAGGCGTCGGCGTTCAGGGCCTCGTCCAGGTATCCGACGAACAGTTCCGGACCCCGCACGAGCAGGTGCCCGGGGTCGCCGGGTGGCACCGGCTGGTCCTGGTCGTCGACCACGATGAGCTGCGCCTGGCCGATCGCACGCCCGTCTGTGCGTGCGCGCTTGTCCGTTGGGTCGGAGAGGTTGCTGCTGGTGGCGGTGGGGAACTCGGTGGAGCCGTAGACCCGGCTGACCAGGCAGCCGAGTTCGTCTGTGGCCTGGCGTACGAGCTCGGGGGGCACGTCCGCGCCCCCGCAGGCGAAGAGACGCAGCGTGCGGGTCGCCTCGGGTGTGCGGGTCGGATGGTGAACCAAGCCGTGTAGGAACGGGGTGGCGGCCACCATGAACGTGCATCCGTGGCGCTGTATCAGCTCCAGGCCAGCGCCAGGTTCCCAGACATCCAGGAGCACCACCGCGCCGCCGAGCATGAAGGGGAGCTGCAGGCCGTAAAGGACACCGGTGATGTGGGTGACCGGGGACGGCATGAACACCACGTCCGAGCTCGTCAACCCGAAGAACTCGATCATGCTGCGGTTCTCGTAGTCGAGGGTGTTGTGCGTGTGCAGGGCACCCTTCGGGCTCGAGGTCGTGCCGGATGTGTACAGCAGTAGCGCGATGGCGTTCGCGTCGTCCGCGGCCTTCCCGCCCGCTCGGGGCCGCGCCGGGGCCGCCCTGGCCAGGAAGGCGTCCAGCGCGATGACACCGTCCTCGGACGGAGCGTCACCGACCACGACCACGGTCGCCAGGTCCGGGAGCTCGTCCCGTATATCGCGGAGCATGCTTGGGAAGTCGAAGCCCCGGAAGGTCGCCGGGACAAAGACGATCTCCGACTGCGCCTGCCGCAGGATGAACGCGACCTCGGAGTGCCGGTAGATCGGGATGATGGGGTTGCTGACGGCGCCAAGGCGAAGCGTCGCCTGGTGCAGGACCACGGCCTCGGCCCAGTTAGGCAGCTGCCAGGAGACCACCGTGCCGAGCCCGACACCGTGGTTCCGCAGGGCCGTGGCCCAGCGGTCGACCTCACGGTCGAGGGCGCCGTAGCTCCACAGGTTCCCGCGGTCGACGAGGGCCAGGCGGTCCGGGTGCTGAGCGGCCCGCTCTCTCAGGTAGGAGTCGACGCGGGTGTCCTCCCAGAGGCCGGGCGCGGTATAGGCGGCGACGAGATCGGGTCGGGGGCGGTACTTGCCGGGCGCGGTGACTGTCATGACGTGCTCCGGGGCTCGGCGAGCTGTGATCCGGTGAGCAGGCTGTCCCCGATCCGGTGGGTGAGCTCCTCGTGGTCGCCGTACCAGGCGCGCAGCGCGAGGGCGCGCTTGTAGTACAGATGCAGATCGGTCTCGGTGGTGAAGCCCGTGCCGCCGTGCATCTGGATCGCGCTCTCACAGACGCGAACCGCCGCGTCCGCTGCGTAGGCCTTGGCGACGGCCGCGAGCACAAGCAGCTCGTCCGCGCTGCTCGATGTGGCGTCCTCCAGGGTGACGTCGCAGAGGTTGCGCAGCGAACTCGCCAGCGCGTACATGTCGGCAAGGGTGTGCTTGACCGCCTGGAAGGCGCCGATCGGACGACCGAACTGCTTTCGGACCTGCACGAACGCGGTGGTTTCCTCGACCATCCTGACGGCGATCCCGGCAAGTTCGCACGCCGCCAGGATCTGGGCCCAGGCGCGCAGCTCCGCGACGAACCGTTCGGCCGCGGAGCCGGTGAGCACCGGCGCGGTCCCGGCACCGGCCGGCTCGGCGAAGGTGACGCGCGCCAGCCGGGCAGTCGGGTCAGCACTCTCGACTGGCTCGACATCGACTCCGGGACCCCGGGACGAGAGGAGGTGGACGGCCGTCCCTTCTGCGGACTCCGCTACGACGAGCAGAAGGTCGGCCTCCCGGGCGAAGCGCACCGGCAGCATGCTGCCCGCCAGCCCTGCAGGCTCCCCCCGCACGTGGCCGCCGTCCACCGACCAGCTCCCGTGAGCGGCGGGGTCGACCAGCGCGACGACCGCGCCGGACAGATCGCTCCGGCCTGACCCTCCGTCGTCGAGGTGTCGGAGCAGGAGCGCCGGGAGCAGGAGCCGCTCGGGCATGGGGCCGGGCACGAGGTGCCGCCCCAGGGACACCATCGCCGCGCCGACAGCGGAGAGGGGCAACCCCAGTCCGGCGGCCTTGTCGGGAACGGCGAGCGCGAACCAGCCGAGGTCGGCGATCTCGTCCAGGAAGGTTCGGTCCCAGCCCTGACACCGGGTGAGTGCGTGCCTGCGCTGCGAGTCGTACGACCGTTTCAGGTAGGCGTCGACAGTCTCTTCGACCTCGGCCACGAAGGTGTCAGTCACGAGGAAGCCCCAGGAGTCGTTCGGCGATGATGTTGCGCTGGATCTGGGAGCTGCCCCCGTAGATCGACGCCGCCCGGGAGTACAGGTGATCGTGCGCCCGACGGGCGACGTCGAGGCCCAGGGGGCGGGCGGCCGGGGTGGCCCGCAGCGGACCGAGCAGATCGGCGATGGATCCGTAGACCTGCTGCTCGATGTCGTTGAGCAGGAGCTTGTCGACGGAGTCCTCGGGCACCGGGCCGGTGTCGGCCGCCAGCCTGCCGATCGACTTCCGGGTCTGGGCCTCGAGGACGCGCAGCGCCACGTGGGAGCGGCCCACGGCCGCTCGCACCCGATAGCCGCGGCGCGGGTCGGCGTCGCGTGTCGGGCACGCGGACAGCTCGTCGATCGCATCCTGCAACGCCACCTCGTACTCCACGCGTCGCCGCAGTGTGTAGGCCGCGCGTTCGGTCCCGAGGGTGTGCCGGGCAATCGCCCAGCCTCCGTCGAGCTCGCCGACGAGGTTCTCGCGGGGCACGCGCACCCGGTCGAGAAACACTTCGCAGAACTCCTGGTCCCCGGTCATCTGGGTCAGCGGCCGCGTCACGATCCCGGACGAGGACATGTCGACCAGGAGATAGCTGATGCCCCTGCTCTTCGGCGCGTCGAGATTTGTGCGGACGAGCATGGCGCACCAGGACGCGAGGTGCGCCCAGCTGGTCCACACCTTCTGTCCCGAGACCACGAAGTCGTCCCCGTCGATCTCAGCGCGCGTACGTAGGGACGACAGGTCCGATCCCGCCTCCGGTTCGGAGAAGCCCTGGCACCAGATGTCCTCACCCGAGAGCAGGCGTGGCAGCAGCTCGGTGCGCTGGCGGAGGGTGCCGAACCGGTCGATGGAGGGTCCCACGACGTCGAGCCCGATGAGCCCGATCGGTTGCGGGGCGCGCGCTCGCGCGAGCTCCTCGGAGAACACGAGCTGATGAAGGTGAGTGAGCCCCTGCCCGCCTGCCTCCCGTGACCAGGCGATGCCGATCCAGCCCGCCTCGTACAGGGTGTGCTGCCACTCGCGCAGCACGCGGAAGCGCTCGGTCAACGACAGCGGGACCTCGGGGATCCTCGCCTCGGCAAGCCACCTGCGGCAAAGGGTGCGGTACTGCGTGAGGTCGGCGGCGAGGGCCGGATCAGCCATCGTCGTCATCTCACTGTCCTGTGTAAACCGGCGCGCGGCGCTCGACGAACGCGTTGACGGCTTCCTTGGCGTCGTCGTACGCGGCGAGCTCTCCGGTCAGTCCCTGCTCGAACTCGTAGCCCTCCTTCAACGGCATGTACTCGATCGCGTTGAGGCTGCGCTTGGCGAACCGCAGCACAACAGGGCTGTGTCGAGCGATGGAACGGGCGAGCTCTCGGGCCGCTGTGTCCAGCTGGTCCGCGGGCACGATCTCGCAGATGCCTCCGTAGGGCAGCAGCTCCTCCGCGGGCACCAGATCGCCCTGCAGATGAAGCCGACGGACGACACCCTGAGGTGCCAGTCGTGACAGATGCTTGGCACCCCCCATCACGCCGACGTTCACCTCAGGGAGGGCGAATCGAGCCCCCTCCGCGGCGACCACGAGGTCGCAGGAAGCCGCGATGGCGAGGCCGGTACCCACCGCGACACCATGCACTGCAGCGATCACCGGTACAGGGCAGTCGTAGATGGCCCAGAACGCCTCGCGAACCACCCGCATCCGCTCGCCGGCGTTCTCGGGGGTCATGGTCTGAAACTCGGCGAGGTCGTTACCGCCGCAGAAGTGTTTGCCCCGGCCGCCGAGCACGATCACCCGAGCGTCTGGCAAGTGGGTGCCGACGTCGTCGAAGAACCGCTTGATCTCCAGGTACATCGTCCCGTTCACGGCGTTCACGGGGGGCCTGTCGAGCCAGACCGACCCGATCGTGCCCTCGGCGGCGAAGTCGATGAACTCAAACTTCTGCACGCCGACCTCCTTCGTCAAGTCGTTCATCGCTCATCTCATCCAGGTCAAAGGCATGTGCGTCAGTCCAGATCGTATCCATCGCTGCGGAGGCGTTGTCAACGCTTGCTAACCCGTCAGCCGAGATTCCGTCACCGACTGGGGGCGGATCGACCGCCTGCGCCCGAGCGAGCTGTACGACCTCGGGGCAAGGCCGTGCCGGTGACAAGCGCAAGGCTGACGCGGTGGTCGTCACGCAGGCCGCACGCTGAGCTGCTGCCCGGCATGGTCTACTTGACGAGGAGTGTCGACCGGTTGCGGCGTGCCAGGCGGGGCCGTCACGGCGCCCCCACTGCTCAAGACCTGCCCCACTCGGGAAACGGTCGGTCTGCCGCTGGGGACCATCGGTGATCTACGCCCTATCCGATCAAGGCGATGGTCGCGGTGAGTACCGGAGAGTTTCCGGTCAGGGAGAAATGGGTCTACGAGCCGAATTCGACGGCTTCCGCGACCACGCCCATGCCTCCGGTGGGCGGGTGGCGTTGCAGAGTTGGCAGCCGCGGTCGCTGACGCGTACTTCCCGGAGATCGTCGCCGCAGTCGCCGAGCTCGGCGATGACGTCGTGCTCGACGGGGAGCTGGTGGTGTGGCAGCAGGCCGGTCGACTTCCTGGCCCTCCAGGAACGCCTACAGCCCTCGACCGTCCACGCAGCCCGGCTCGCGGTCAGGTCGGCGGCCAACGTCCTGTCGCGGGACGGCAAGACCCTGCGCTCGATGGCGTGGACTGAACGCCGCGACGTCTGGAGCAGCTGCTGGGCGCCGGCTGCCGCACGGGCGGCTGACCCGGTCACCAGCGCTGCCGCGGTGCCGTAGATAAAGAAGTCGTAGAAACTCGATCGTGGTGCCGGCCAGGCAGGCGGCTGCCACCTTGCGGATCGGGGTCTCCTGGACGGTCGCGTCCGCCGCGGTGGTGGGACGTGTGGCGCCGGACGGTCGGCGGGAGTGTGTCGTTCCGCTTCGTCCGGATCCAGCGGGTGTGCCGCGATACGGAACGCGGCGGGTGTCAGCTCGTCGTACGCGTGCTGGAAGCGGTCTCGGCGTGGATGACCGCGACCGTTCCGATGATGTGGCGCTCCATGGACGAACGGGCCCTCGCCTGGTCCCCGGCGTGCAGGGCCTCGCGGATTTCCTCGTGGTCGTCGTGGCGTTCGTCGAGCGCGGAGCTCAGCGGCTGCGGCACGCCGGTGGTGTTGATCAGGAAGTCGGACAGATCCCACATCTTGCGGCTGGTCTCGGCCATGATCCGGGAGTGGGCCATGAGGTGGATGGCCTCGTGGAAGCGCCGGTTGAGCACCCGGTAGCCACGGGCGCGGACTCCGGCGTCCTTCTCCGAGCGCAGCTTGCCGATCCGCTGGGAGATCAGGTCGAGCTCGAGGAGCTGGTCCTCGGTGCGCCGCGTGGCGGCGATCCCGGCGATGCTGCCTTCGAAGCCGCCGAACATATGGAAGAAGTCCTCGACCTCGCGCAGGTCGTACGTGGCGACGCGGGAACCGACCTGCGGCAGGATCTCGATCATGCCGTCGCCGGACAGGCGCCGTAACGCCTCCATCACCGGCTGCTTGCTGACGCCGAACTCGGTGCGCAGCGCCTCGGTCGAAAGCCGCTCGCCGGCTGCATAGCGGCCTTCGAGCAGTCGTTCCTTGAGCTGGTCGTACACGGCGTGGTTGAGCCGACTGGCACCGCGGTCGAGACGGGTCGGCTGCGGGTCGGTCACACGCAAAGAGTAACCGGACCGTTCTGAACCGTCGGCGGTCGCGCCGTTCGTACTCACCCGGGACCCCCTTGTGCACGTCGACGGGCCACCTTTACTGTGACGCTAGAAGCGTAGCATGCCAGTTGCCCGGAACCGCTGCGCGAACCCATCCGCAAAAGGAGCAGACATGGAGTTCTGCATCGGTACCTGCGCCAAGATCGACCAGGTCGGCCTGGCGAAGCAGGCCGAGGACGTCGGTGCCAGCCACTTCGGGGTCGGTGAGGGTCCGCTGCTGTTCAGCGACCCGTACCAGTACCTCGCCCTGGCGGCCCGCGAGACCAGCTCGATCAAGCTCGGCACCTGGGTGACAAACCCGCTGACCCGCATCGCCCCGGTCACGGCGAACTCGATCGCCACGCTCAACGCGCTCGCCCCGGGCCGGACGTTCCTCGGTATCGGTACGGCCAACAACGCCCTGCGCTCGATGGGTAACCGTCCGGCCAAGCTCTCCGAGCTCGACACCGCCCTCGACATCGCGCGCGGCCTGCTGGCCGGTGAACGGGTCACGCAGAGGTGGCTGGGCCAGGAGCGCGAGATCGAGTTCCTGGACAAGAACGGCCACTGGTACAACCTCGAGGACCCGGTCGAGATCTGGATGTCCGCCGGCGGCCCCAAGGGGCTGGCGATCGCGGCCAAGCACGCCGACTACATGACCTACTGCCTCGGACCGAACCCCGAGATGATCGGGGTGGTCCGCCGCGAGCTGGACAAGGCCGTCGCCGAGGCTGGCCGCCCTCCGGGCTCGGTCAAGCTCGTCGCGCTGTCCTGGTTCTACCAGCTGCGCGACGGGGAGACCTGGGAGGACGGGATCGACAACGGCTTCGGCTCGGGACCGATCTCCTCCTGCATTACCAACGCCGGGTTCATGCAGGAGCACGTCGACGAGCTCGGGGCGCCGATCGTCGAGGCCTCCACCCGGGCCGCGATGGCCTACCTGGGCGACTCCACCGCGCCCGACGCTCCGCACTACCTCGAGGTGTGGGCGAAGTACCTGCGCGGCCTCGACCCCGTGCACCGCCCGATCATCACCAAGGAGCTCGTCGACTACTGGTGCCTCTACGGCACCCCGGACCAGCTGCTGGAGAAGACGCAGCTGATGCGCGAGGCCGGGTGCGACATGGTCTCGGTCTTCCTGTCCAACCCGTTCACCGCCGAGCGCGACATCGCCGACATCGGCTCGTCGATCCTCACCCGCGCCTGAGCCCCACGACCTGAGAGGACGGATCGATCATGACCAGCTTCGACCCGAACAACACTGCTGTCGTCGCCGTGCACTTCCAGAACGACATAGTCGGACCGGACGGCGCCTTCGCCGGGTTCTTCCGCGCCGAGATCGAGCGCACCGGCGTGCTCGGCACCGCGGCTCGGCTGCTCGACGACGCCCGCGCCGCGGGCGTTCCCGTCGTCTACACCCGGGTGGCGTGGAAGGACGACTACTCCGACCTCAACGCCAACTCCGCACTGCTCGGCATGGTCGCCCAGACGGGGTGTCTCAAGGACGGCAGCGAGGGGGCGGCCATCACCGACGAGGTGACCCCGCGGGACGGTGACCACATCATCACCCACCAGCGCGTCGGCGGGTTCACCGACAGTGACCTCGACACCACCCTGCGGGGGCTCGGGGCGACCACGCTCGTGTTCACCGGGGTCGCGACCAACGCCTCGGTCGAAGGCACCGCCCGCGCCGCCTCGGACCTCGGCTACCGCACCGTTGTCGTCGCCGACGCATGCTCCGCGGGCTCCCCGGAGGCGCACAGCGCTTCGCTGGAGTCCCTCGCTCTGCTGGCCGAGATCGCCACGACCGACGAGGTCCTCGCCGGGCTGGCCCAGCCCGCCGCGGCCAACGCCTGAGCACACACCGAACTCGCCCCCAGTCGGTACCGGGTGGGCGGCGCCCCGCCGCCCACCCGCCCGGCAGCACCGACCGGAGTACCCATGAGCGAGACCCTCGACCACCACGCGCACCAGAGCAACGCGGAAACCGGCAACGCCGACCGGATCCGCGCGAGCGCGGCCCGCCTGGTCGCTGCGGCACGCACCGGGGCCCCGTGCGCCCCCGTCCGGGAGCTCCTGCCGGACGCCGCGCTCGAGACCGGCTACGCAGTGCAGCAACTGCTCACCCAGGCGCGCCTCGCCGACGGCCGGCGCATCGTCGGGCGGAAGATCGGCCTGACCGCTCCCGCGGTCCAGGCGCAGCTCGGCGTCGACCAGCCCGACTTCGGTGTCCTGTTCGACGACATGGCCTGCAGGCAGGACCAGCCGATCGACATCGGCCGGCTGCTGCAGCCCAGGATCGAAGCGGAGATCGCGTTCGTCCTGAAGGCCGACCTCGCCGGCGACGACGAGATCACTGCCGACGCCGCCCGCGCCGCGGTCCGACAGGCCGTCGCCGCACTCGAGATCGTCGACAGCCGCATCGCGGGCTGGGACATCACCATCGTCGACACCGTCGCGGACAACGCCTCGTCGGGGCTGTACGTCCTGGGCGACGAGCCGATCGAGCTCGGCGACCGCGACCTGCGCGCCGTCGAGATGACCCTGACCAGCAGCGCCGACGGGGCCACCGAGACCCTGTCGACCGGCACTGGAGCAGCGTGCCTCGGCGACCCGATCAATGCCCTGGTCTGGCTCGCACGCACCTCCCGGGAGCTGGGTACGCCGCTTCGCGCGGGCGACGTCGTGCTCTCCGGGGCCTTGGGAGCGATGGTGCCGGTCGAGGCGGGCCACACCTACGTCGCGACACTCACCGACCTCGGCAGCGTCCGTGCCGAGTTCTCCACCGCGCCCGTCGCCCGCTGACCGACCGGCCGGAGACGAGACCGCGAACACTTGGGTCAGGTCAACTGTGATGCTAGAATTCTAGTTCACGGTTGACCGCTCTGGGTCTCCTCGACGTCCGAGCCGGTTCGTGCCGGCAGCTCCGAGAAGGTGCCATGGATACAACGACGCTTCCGCCGCCCGCCTTCACCCCGTTCACCCCTGCCGACGGCTTCGACACCGACGTGATCGTGATCGGGCTCGGCCCCGCCGGGGGCACCGCGGCGCTCGCCCTGGCCACCTACGGGATCCGCGTGCACGCCGTGTCGCTGTTCCCGTGGGTCGCGAACGGCCCCCGGGCCCACATCACCAACCAGCGCGCGGTCGAGGTTCTGCGCGACCTCGGCGTCGAGCGGGAGGCCCAGCGCTACGCCACCCCGTGGGATCAAATGGGGGACACACTGTTCACCACGAGCCTGGCCGGTGAGGAGATCGTCCGGCTGCAGACGTGGGGGACCGGGGACCGCCGCTACGGCGACTACCTGCAGGGCAGCCCCTGCACGATGCTCGACATCCCGCAGCCGCTGATGGAGCCGGTGCTCATCAAGAGTGCGGCCGAGCGCGGTGCGGTCATCAGCTTCCACACCGAATATCTCTCCCACGAGCAGGACAGCGAGGGCGTCGCGGTGCTGTTCCGCGACGTGCGCACCGGGCAGACCTTCTCCCAGCGCGCCCGCTACCTGCTGGGCTTCGACGGTGCCCGCTCCAAGGTCGCCGAGGACATCGGGCTGCCCTTCGAGGGCGAGCTGGCCCGCGCCGGGACCAACTACATCCTGTTCAACGCGGACCTGAGCCGCTACGTGGCCCACCGGCCGAGCATCCTGCACTGGATCTACAACTCCAAGGCCGGCTTCGGCGAGATCGGCATGGGCCTGCTGCGCGCCATCAAGCCGTGGAACCAGTGGATCGCGGGCTGGGGTTTCGACATGGCCGGCGGCGTCCCGGACCTGCCCGACGACGTCGTCAAGGACCGGATCCGGATGCTGGTCGGCGACGACGACCTCGACATCGAGATCGTGTCCCGCTCGGTGTGGTACGTCAACCAGCAGCACGCGACGAGCTACCAGGTCGGAAGGGTGTTCTGCGGCGGCGACGCCGTGCACCGGCACCCGCCGTCGTCCGGGCTGGGATCGAACACCTCCATGCAGGACGCGTTCAACCTCGCCTGGAAGGTCGCCTACGTCGTCAAGGGGCACGCCGGGGCCGGCCTGCTCGACTCCTACACCCCGGAGCGGATGCCGGTCGGCAAGCAGATCGTCGCCCGGGCCAACCAGTCCCGAAAGGACTACGCGGGGCTGCGCGAGTGGCTGGCCGCGGACAGCGACGACCCGGTGCGCGACGGGCTGGCCAAGCTCAAGGAGGCCAGCCCCGCGGGAGTGGCGCTGCGCGAGCGGCTCTACGAGGCCCTCGAGCTGAAGAACACCGAGTTCAACGCCCACGGCGTCGAGCTGAACCAGCGCTACGAGTCCGGCGCCGTGGTGCCCGACGACACCGTCGGCCCGGAGGAGTGGCCGCAGCATCCCGAGCTGTACCTGCAGGCCACGACCCGGCCCGGGGCGAAGCTGCCGCACACCTGGCTCGTCGGCCCGGACGGCTGCCGGATCTCCACGCTCGACGTCGTGGGCAAGGGCAAGATGACCCTGCTGACCGGGATCGGCGGGGTGGCCTGGAAGCGGGCCGCGCAGAAGCTGGACCTGCCCTTCCTGCGCACCGTCGTGGTGGGGGAGCCAGGCACGATCGACCCCTACGGCAACTGGCACCGCGTGCGGGAGGTGCACGAGGCGGGCGCGATCCTCGTCCGTCCCGACGGCTACGTCGCCTGGCGGCACAGCGGCGCGGTCTGGGACGACGACCGAGCCCTCCCCGAGCTGCAGGCCGCGCTCGGCTCCGTGCTCGCCCAGGGCATCGACGACGCGGCCCGCGACACCGAGGTGCCCGTCTACAGCACCCAGGTCGTGCCGATTGCCGTGCCACAGGCCGACCCCGGCGACGGCTCGGACCGAGAGAACACCTCGACGGAGGAAGCACTGCGATGACCGAGCGCCCGTACACCAGCGTCTGGAACGACCTCAACCAGGTGGAGTTCAGCCAGGGCTTCCTGCAGGCCGGGCCCTACCGGACCCGCTACCTGCATGCCGGTGACGACTCCAAGCCCGTGCTGCTGTTCCTGCACGGCATCACCGGCCACGCCGAGGCCTACGTCCGCAACCTCGAGGCACACGCCGAACACTTCTCCGTGTGGGCGATCGACTTCATCGGGCACGGCTACTCCACCAAGCCCGACCACCCGCTGGAGATCCCGCACTACATCGACCAGGTCAACCACATCCTGGACACCCTCGGCGTGCAGAAGGCCTACTTCTCCGGTGAGTCACTCGGCGGCTGGGTCACCGCCCGCTTCGCCCAGCTCCACCCCGAGCGCGTGGAGAAGATCGTGCTCAACACCATGGGCGGCACGATGGCCAACCCGAAGGTGATGGAGCGGCTCTACACGCTGTCGATGGAGGCGGCGAAGGACCCCTCCTGGGAGCGGGTCAAGGCGCGCCTGGAGTGGCTGATGGCCGACCCGACCATGGTCACCGACGACCTCATCCGCACCCGCCAGGCCATCTTCCAACAGCCGGACTGGCTCAAGGCATGCGAGTCGAACATGACGCTGCAGGACCTCGAGACCCGCAGGCGCAACATGATCAGCGACGACGACCTGCGCGCGATCCAGGCCGAGGCACTGGTCATCTGGACGACCAAGGACCCGTCGGGCCCGGTCGACGAGGGCGAGCGGATCGCCTCGCTCATCCCCAACGCCCGGCTGGCCGTGATGGACGAGTGCGGGCACTGGCCGCAGTACGAGGACACGGAGACCTTCAACCGGATCCACCTCGACTTCCTGCTCGGGCGAGAGGAAGCGGCACGATGACCCTCGCGCTGGTGGCGACGAGCCACAGCCCGCTGCTCGACCACGCCGAGCTGCCCGCCGACGTCTCCGCCGAGCTCGACGGCGCCTTCGGCCAGGCCCGCGCGTTCGCCCGCGACTTCGACCCGGACGTCGTGGTCAACTTCGGCCCGGACCACTTCAACGGGTTCTTCTACCGGCTGATGCCTCCCTTCTGCGTCGGGTACGCCGCGCAGAGCATCGGCGACTACGGCAGCCAGGCCGGCCGCCTCGACGTCCCCGAGGACCTCGCCCGCGGCATCGCCGAGGCCGCCCTCGACGCCGGCATCGACCTCGCCGTGTCCCTGGACATGGAGGTCGACCACGGCGCCGTGCAGCCGATGGAGATCCTCTTCGGCGACATCACCGCAAGGCCGTTCGTGCCGGTGTTCGTCAACTCGGTCGCCCCGCCGTTCACGCCGGTCAAGCGAGTCCGACTGCTCGGCGAGGCCATCGGGCGCCACCTCGCCGGACTCGACCAGAAGGTCCTGCTCATCGCCTCCGGCGGGCTGTCCCACGACCCGCCCGTGCCCCGGCTCGCCACCGCCACCCCCGAGCAGCGACGGATGCTGCTCGGCCACAACGGGACCCCGACGCCGGAGGCGCGCGCGGCCCGTCAGGAGCGGGTCTACGCCGCCGCCCGGGACTTCGCCGCGGGCAGCGCCACCATCCAGGACCTCGCCCCGGAGTGGGACCGCGAGCTCATGGAGATCCTCGCCAAGGGCGACCTGAGCCCGCTCGACAAGTGGGACCCGGCCGAGATGACCCGCATCGCGGGCAACTCCTCGCACGAGGTCCGCACCTGGATCGCCGCCTACGCCGCGCTCGGCGCCGCCGGGCCCTACTCGGTCCAATACAGCTACTACCGGCCCATCCGCGAGCTGATCGCCGGGTTCGGCCTGACCACCGTCGCACTCGACGGCCACTGACCGTCGAGGCACGAGGAGCGCAGACATGTCCAAGACCAAGGTCGCCATCATCGGCTCGGGCAATATCGGGTCCGACCTGATGATGAAGGTCATCCGGCTGTCCGAGACTCTCGAGATGGGGGCGATGGTCGGTATCGACCCTGCCTCCGACGGGCTGGCCCGGGCCACGCGGCTCGGCATCCCGACGACCGCCGAGGGCGTCGACGGGCTCATCGGTCTGCCGAACTTCGACGAGATCGACGTCGTCTTCGACGCCACCTCGGCCCGCGCGCACGTCGCGAACGCCGAGACGCTCGCCCCGCACGGCAAGATCCTCATCGACCTCACGCCTGTGGCCATCGGCCCGTTCGTCGTGCCCGCGGTCAACCTCGACCAGCACGCCGAGGCACGCAATGTCAACATGGTCACCTGCGGCGGGCAGGCCACCATCCCGATGGTCGCCGCCGTCGCGCAGGTCGCCCCGGTCCGCTACGCCGAGATCGTCGCCTCTATCGCCTCGAAGTCGGCCGGCCCGGGGACGCGGGCGAACATCGACGAGTTCACCGAGACCACGGCGAAGGCCATCGAGGTCGTGGGCGGCGCGAGCCGCGGCAAGGCGATCATCGTGCTCAACCCAGCGGAGCCACCGATGATCATGCGCGACACGGTGCTGTGCCTCGCCGGCTCCGCCGACGAACCGGCCGCCGACCCGGAGGCGATCAAGGCCAGCGTGGCCGCTATGGCCGAGCAGGTCTCCCGCTACGTCCCCGGCTACCGGCTCAAGCAGCAGGTCCAGGTCACCCCGATCGCCGAGGACGAGCCGCTGGACACCCTCGTCGGCGCCGGCGCCCCGCGTCCGCGCTGGAAGGTGTCGGTGTTCCTCGAAGTCGAGGGCGCCGCGCACTACCTGCCCGCCTACGCCGGGAACCTCGACATCATGACCTCGGCCGCCCTACGCACCGCCGAGCTCCTCGCCAATCGCAGCGCCTCACGCGCTGCTACCGCACAGCCTGCGGAGGCCCTCCGATGACTGCGACTACCGCGACTACCCCGCCCGCCCTGTACATCCAGGACGTCACCCTGCGGGACGGGATGCACGCCATCCGACACCGCCTCGATCCTGCCGATCTTCGAAAGATCGCCGCGGCGCTCGACGCCGCCGGCGTGGACGCGATCGAGGTCGCCCACGGCGACGGCCTCGCCGGCGCGAGCCTGACCTACGGCCCGGGCAGCAACACCGACTGGGAGTGGATCTCCGCCGCGGCCGACGTGGTGAAGAACGCCGTGCTCACCACGCTGCTGCTGCCCGGCATCGGCACCCTGCACGAGCTGCAGAGGGCTCACGACCTGGGCGTGCGCTCGGTCCGGGTGGCCACGCACTCCACCGAGGCCGACATCGCCATCCAGCACATCGGCAAGGCCCGCGAGCTGGGCATGGACGTCTCCGGTTTCCTGATGATGTCGCACATGGCCCCGGCCGCGGACCTGGCCACGCAGGCCAAGATCATGGAGGACGCCGGCGCGCACTGCGTCTACGTCACCGACTCCGGTGGCCGGCTGACCATGGGCGACGTCCGCGACCGGGTCCGCGCCTACCGGGACGTGCTCGACCCGGGCACGCAGATCGGCATCCACGCCCACGAGAACCTCTCGCTGTCGGTGGCCAACTCCGTGATCGCGGTCGAGGAGGGCGTGATCCGGGTCGACGCCTCGCTGGCCGGACAGGGCGCCGGCGCGGGGAACTGCCCGATCGAGGCGTTCATCGCCGTCGCGAACCTGCACGGGTGGAAGCACAGGTGCGACCTCTTCGCGCTGCAGGATGCCGCCGAGGACCTCGTCCGCCCCCTGCAGGACCGGCCGGTCCGGGTCGACCGGGAGACCCTGACGCTGGGATACGCGGGGGTCTACTCCAGCTTCCTGCGCCACGCCGAGCGGGCCGCGGCCGAGCACGGGCTCGACACCCGCGACATCTTGGTCGAGGTCGGCGGCCGCGGGCTGGTCGGCGGGCAAGAGGACATGATCGTCGATATTGCCCTCGACCTCGCGGCTGGCAAGAGGTAGGAGCGCAGGAATTGCCTCGACGCTGAGATGAGGCCGGAAGGTTATGACTGGCTCCGCGCCGACTGAATGCGCTCGCGGGCGTGACACTACTCATGACACGAAATCCCGTTCAGGGGTGCTGTCAAAGCGGCTGGAGAGGGATCTCCTTCAGCGCTGCCGCTTCCAGGAGGCCAGGCTGGGGAGTAGTGCGCGTGTACCGACCTGTGCTTCAGGTGGCGAAAGGTTGCACCCCGCACGCGAGGTCGAGATGCACCCGGCCTCGCTTTGAAGCGAGGGGTTGACCGCCCGCAGACGATCTCGACCACTCAACGGGACATCATCAATGTGGGCTGACGTCCGGCAGCCAGGAGAGGTCGGCAGCTTGCAGCATCCCCGTTCCCGTGCTCAGGAGTTGCAACTGATCCGGAGCCCTCGATTCCTCGGCTCGCCCGGCCGAAGCGCGGCTCCGGACCTCGGGCGGGTTGCCGGGGTGGGCGCTGCGGACGGCACCATGCCGCATGCTGGCCGAGACCGTGCAAGCGCGGTCAGACTGCCTGCATGCCCACCGTCGACACGGCCTCGGTCCCCGCGAACCTCACCTTCTCGCCCTCCGACGTTCCGCCGCCCGATCAGCGGGGTGATCGGCGATGATTGGCCCGCCCGACCCGTTCGCGTCTGACCGCTTTCCCCGCAGCTCGCGTTACGACCCGGAGTGGATTATCGCGGCGATCAGCGGCGGAGCGAACTCGCTGTGGCTCGCCGAGTGGCTCGCGGCGGCGATGCCGCTGCGTGCGGGGATGCGTGTGCTGGACCTCGGCTGCGGCCGCGGCGCCTCGTCGATCTTCCTGCATCAGGAGTTCGGGGTGCAGGTGTGGGCCACGGACCTGTGGTTCAGTGTGGATGAGCGGGCGCGGCGCATCTGCGACGCCGGCGTGGCTGACGCCGTCTTCCCGATCCATGCCGATGCCCGGGCGCTGCCGTTCGCCGCGGGGTTCTTCGACGCGGTCGTCAGCATCGACTCCTTCGTCTACTACGGCACCGACGACCTGTACCTCAGCTATCTCGCCCGGTTCGTGCGGCCGGGTGCCGCCATCGGCATCGCGGGCGCCGGACTGACGCGGGAGATCGACGGCGCGACACCGGAGCACCTGCAGGCGTGGTGGGAGCCCAGCATGAGCTGCCTGCACTCGCCGGAGTTGTGGCGGCGGCACTGGGAACGAAGCGGTGTCGCCACCGTCGAGCTCGCCGACGCGATGCCCGACGGCTGGCGATGCTGGCTGGACTGGCAGCAGGCCGTCGCGCCGGGCAACACCGTGGAGATCGAGGCGCTGACCGCGGACCGCGGGCGGCATCTCGGCTATGTCCGAGCGGTCGCGCGACGGACGGACCGGAGCCTCGACGAGCCCATCGTGTCGGTCCCTGTCATCTACCAGGAGCGACCGGTTCGCCGGACATGATCCGCCCATCACCTCGAGGGCGTGGCCTTGGCAGTTCGGGCCAACTCGGCTGAGACAGGGCCGGCCAGCCGAGGGCCGGGCCAGTGCTCCTCGAGCAGGGGCCAGGCCAGCTGGCAGGACACCAGCTCATTGTCCGTCTATAGCAGACACGCCGAGATCCTTCCGAAACGAGTTCTTGAAGGCTGCCCTTCCCAGTAACCCTTACCCTTCAAGGGTTGCTCGGGAACTATTGCGATCCATGCCACGATTACGAGGGCGTAACGGCTGGCCTCCGTCTGCGATATCCCAGTCATTCAAGCCGGGCAGAGGAAGCGGTACCTTGGACCACAGATACGAAACCGTTGTGACAGCGGTTATGGCGCTGGCGACAGAATGCGGTATCCAGGCAGCCGTCGAAGGAACTGGTTCCGCCGCTTGGCGCGACCTTGGCGATGCCCTATTCAGTGCCGTGGTGCGGGCTACTGATCCCGTTCTCCCCGACGGTGTGCTGCACCAACTGGCAGAGATCGCGAATGATGCCGCCGTTCAGCACGTGGCGTCTCCCGAGTACGCGGACGGTTCTAGCGGTGCGGGCACTGGTGCCGACTGGGGCGCGGCGCCGTCCGGCATCTGAGGCCCCGGACCGGTCCTCGTGCGCTCCCTACCCGGGGACCGGTCCGGATGCCACCTGCCCCGTTTGCGGCGCCAGGGCCGTGTCTAGTTCAGACGGTAAGGCGGCGCCGCCTCTCATCATTCAGATGGCTGGAGGCGAAGGTGGCTGAAGAAGGAGCTCGACGGGCTTACGTCGAGAAGGGCATGGCCGCAGCCAGCAAAGAATCATTGTCGAGGCTCGCCCCAGGGGCGAGAGATGCTTTTCGTTCCGCCTGAATAGCGGGACATCGTGCATCTACTGCAAGATCTATGCGCGGCAAACAGGGAATCTGCCCTCGGGAATTCCCAGCTTGCGAGCTCTGCGAGAGCAGTGGTTGGTACGCCGCAGGTTGGCCCCGGAGAAGTCGGGGTTCTGCCGGGTCCTCCGCTCGTCGGCACGGCGGTTTCGACAGCTGCTCCGACAAGACAACGCCGAGCGCCGGCGTAGGGCTGAGTAACAGGAGCGCACCCATACTGGCTGGTGCTCGGAAGAGTGCTACCGACACCGGATCTTGAGGGAGTAGGCGGATCGGGGGCGGCCGGACAGGGCGAGCTGTCCCCACCGGCCGCCCCGATCAGGGTCGTACGTCTGCCCGCGTGGGTGTGCGAGCCTGGCGGACACCCCTGGCCATCGAGATCTTGGTCAGAGCGTCGAACGGAGGTGTTCAACGGCGGCCTCGTGGATCTCGGCGCTCCGGGCGATCGCCCCGGAGGCCCAGTAGAGGGCGTGGGCCAGGCCGGCGATCCGCGTGCGCGTGACCTTCACCCCGGCTGAGTCGAGCCGGCGCGCGAAGTCCTCGCCCTCGTCGCGCAAAGTGTCGTACTCGGTGGTGACGACCAGGGTCGGCGGCAGACCGTCCAGGGCGTTCCTCGTGAGCGCAAGCCGCGGATCGGCGACGTCGTCAGGTCCGGTGACGTATTGCGCCCCGAACCACTGGAGCGCGTCGAGGTGGATCAGGTAGCCCTCGGCGAACTCTCGGCGGGATGCGGTGTCGGCGGTCGGGTCGACCAGGGGGTAGAGCAGGACCTGTGACCGGACGCCGGGCTCGCCGGCGTCCCGGGCTCGGATGACGGCTGCGCAGGCCAGGTTGGCGCCGGCGCTGTCGCCCATCACGGCGATACGGTCGGGGTCCCCGCCATAGGCGCCGATCTCCTTGGCGGTCCATTGCAGGGCCGAGAAGGCGTCGTCGTGGGCGGCGGGGAAGCGAGCTTCCGGAGCGCGGCGGTAGGTCACTGATACGACGACCGCCCGGACATCGAGCGCGAGGGCTCGCACCGGCTCGTCGACGATGTCCAGGCCGCCGGCGACGAATCCACCACCGTGGATGTACACGACGACCGGGAACGGGCCGTTGCCCGGCGGCACGTACACACGCGCGCGCTGCTGCGGGTCCGAGCTGTAGCTCACGTCAGCGATGTTCGCGACCTCGCGTTTGGGCTTCTGCAGGCCGGCGAAGGAGTCGATGGCGTGTCGGGTCGCCTCTACGCCGATCTTCTCGAAGGACTGGAAGCCCTGACGGTCGAGCTCGGCGATCAGGGCGGCGACATCGGAGTCGAGTGGCACGGGCCCTCCTCAGGCCTGGGCGAGGGCGGGGGTGTTCGAGGGGGCCGCGGAGAGCTCGAAGCCCTCGTAGCCGTTGGAGACGACCTCGTCGCACTTCGCGCGGTAGGCAGGCGCCCCGCCGAGGTAGACGAGCACGCGCTTCGGCTTGCCGGGGATGTTGTTGCCCATGTACCAGGACGTGGGGGAGTCCGGCAGCAGAGTGGCCTGAGCCAGCTCGTTGGTGTGCGCCACCCACGCCGCCTCGGCCTCCGGGGTCGGCTCGATGACCGCCTTGCCGTCCTCCCGCAGGTACTGGATCGCGGCGACGGAGAAGTCGACGTGGTCCTCGATGGCGAGCGGCATGTTGTACAGAACGGACGGGCTCTGCGGGCCGGTGATCATGAAAAGGTTGGGGAAGCCGGCCGCCATGAGGCCAAGGTAGGTCTGTGGGCCGTCAGCCCAGTGGTCGGTCAGCTTGAGGCCGTTGCGGCCGGTGATGTTCATGGCCAGCAGCGGGCCGGTGCAGGCGTCGAAGCCCGTGGCCAGGATCAGCATGTCGAACTCGTGTTCGGTGCCGTCGGCGAGCCGCACGCCGGTGCTGGTCACGCGCTCGATCGGGTTCGACTTGACGTCGACCAGCTCGACGTTGGGCCGGTTGTAGGCCTCGTAGTAGTCGGTCTCCAGCGGGGGCCGCTTGGTCCCGTAGGGGTAGCCCCGGGGCGCCAGCAGCTCGGCGGTCGCCGGGTCCTCGACGCGCTCGTGGATCCGTTCGCGGATGTAGTCGGCGATGGTGTCGTTGGCGGCCTTGTCGAACAGGATGTCGCCGAAGGAGTCGATGAACAGGCGGAAACCGCCCCGGTTCCAGCGGTCGTCGAACACCCGTCGACGGTGCTGGGGGTCCACCGCCAGCGCGGAGGGCTCCACCTCGGAGTAGGGGACCCCGAGGAAGTGGTTGCGCGAGGCGTCCCGGATGGCGGAGTAGTCCGCCTTCTCCGCAGCCTCCTGCTCCGGGTCTGTGGGGGCGTTCGCGATCGGGGTGGCGTAGTTCGGCGTGCGCTGCAGGACGGTGAGGTGGCCCGCGGTCTTGGCGATCTCGCTGATGGCCTGGATGCCGGACGAGCCGACGCCCACGATGCCGACACGCTTGTTCTCGAAGGACACCGGCTCGTGCGGCCAGTTCCCGGTCATCAGCACCTCGCCGGCGAAGTCCTCGACCCCGGGGAAGTCCGGCTTCTTCGGCACCGACAAAGTGCCGGCGCCGGACACCACGTAGCGGGCCGTGTGGGTCTCGCCGCCGTCGGTGGTCGCGCGCCAGACGGATTCGGCGTCGTCCCATGTGAGCGACGTGATCCTGGTGTTGAAGCGGATGCTGCGCCGCAGGTCGTAGCGCTTGGCGACATGGTCGAGGTAGCGAAGGATCTCGGGCTGGGCGCAGAAGCGTTCGGTCCAGTGCCACTCCTGCTGGAGCTCGTCGTCGAACGAGTACGAGTAGTGGACGCTTTCGATGTCGACACGGGCTCCGGGGTAGCGGTTCCAGTACCAGGTACCGCCGACGTCGCCCGCGGCGTCGAATGCGAGCACGTCGAGATCCTGCTTGTCGCGCAGGACGTGGACGGCGTAAAGGCCGGCGAAGCCTGCGCCGATCACGATGGCGTCATGGGACACAGCAACTGGGGACACCAGGATCCAGCCTCCTTTGGTTGGGGGTGTTCGCCGGGCAGTGACAGCCGGTTCCGGCTGCATCTGTGAGCGCCGCCTCAGAGTGGGCGCTCCACCCTCGCGCGGACAGGGCAAAATCACCCGAACGACCACCCCACTGGGCACGGCGACCTACCTGCGTGAGGATTGGGGTACACCCGGTCGTGCAGTCCGGCCGGAGGCCCTCCGAGGCATGAGATGCTCCGGCGGGTAGCCCACGATCAGGAGGCCGTATGGCAGGCGTCGCCGGCGACGCTCGCGCCCCTCGCGTCCGGTCCCGCGAAGTCGGGGCCAAGGATCCCACCACGGCGCTGACCAGCTTCATTGGCCGAAGGCAGACCGTGGCGGCGTTGGAGGCCGAGCTGCGGACCTCGCGCCTGGTCACTGTCACCGGTCCGGGCGGGGTGGGAAAGACCCGCACTGCGCTGACGGTCGCTGCCGGAGCCGACATGGGCGACGACGTCCTCGTCGTCGAGCTCGCCAGCGTCACGGAGCCGAGCCAGGTCGCCCCGGCGGTCGCCACGGCATTGGGGGTGCCCGACCAGTCCAACCGGGACGCCGTCGACCGTCTCGTCGACCATCTGGCTGGTTGGCGGGCACTCCTGGTCCTGGACAACTGCGAGCATCTGTTGGAGGCCAGCGCGGACCTCGTTGTCCGGCTGCTCGGCGCACTTCCGGAGTTGCGGATCCTGACGACGAGTCGGGAACCGCTGGGTATCGCCGGCGAGCGGGTCCACCTGCTTGCCCCGCTCGCGGTACCCGACGAAGCAGAGGCCAGCGGGACGGCCGCCCTTGATCATGTGCCGGCGGTCCGCCTGCTGGTCGACCGCGCCCGTAGTGTCCTGCCTGACTTCGCCGTGACGCCGGAGAACCGGGAGGCAGTGGTCACCCTCTGCCGCCAGCTCGACGGGTTGCCGCTCGCGATCGAGCTCGCTGCGCTGCGCCTGCGCTCGCTGTCGGTGTCCCAGGTCGTCGAGCGACTCGATCGGCGTTTCACGCTGCTGGCGGGTACGGACCGGTCCGCGGACTCGCGGCAGCGCTCCCTGCGCGCTCTCATCGACTGGAGCCACGATCTCTGCGGCCCGCGGGAGCGGCTGCTATGGGCGCGGATGGCCGTCTTCCCCGCTGCCGTCGACCTCGAGACGGTCGAGCGGGTGTGCGGCTTCGGCGAATTGGCAGACGACCATCTGCTCGACGCGCTCGACGGCCTGGTGGGGAAGTCGATCGTCGTCGCGGAGCGCGATGGTGAGCACGTGCGCTACGGCCAGTTCGTGACGCTGCGCGAATACGGCGCCGAGCTCCTCGTCTCCACCGGCGAGGCTGCGGAGCTGTGCCGCCGGCATCGGGATCACTTCATCGATCGCGCCGCGCTGTCCGTGCGACGGTGGTGCGGCCCGCACCAGGCCGCGGACCTCGCCCGGCTGCGTGAGGACCACCCCAACCTGGTCGCCGCGTTGGCGTGGTCCGCGGAGACCCCCGGCGAGGCGCCAGCAGGCGCGTGGCTGGCGTCGTTGCTGCGCTACCACTGGATCGCCGGTGGCTTCCTCAGCAACGGACGGCGGTGGTTGGAACGCCTGCTCGGAGATCTCGAGCCCGGCACCTGTGAACGCGGCACGGCGCTGTGGGTGACGGCCTGGGTGGCGCTCATCCAGGGGGACCGAGCCGTCGCTCGCGAATACCTGCGGGAGAGCGCCACCATCGCCCAGCAGCTCGGGGACGAGGCCATGCAGGGCCACGTCGCCAACTGGCGAGCCCTGCTCAACCTGTTCGAAGGCGACCTGCACGCCGCCATCGAGCTCTACCGTCAGGCCATCCGGCTCCATCGCCGCGTCGACGACGTCGCGTCCGAGCTGACCGCGGCCTTCCAGCTGGCGATGGCCCAGGCCTACGCCGATCACCCCCGCGACGCGCTGCGAACCTGCTCGACGGTGGTCGCCCGGGCGTCCGGCGAGGGCGAACTGTGGAATCGCGCCTACGCCCACTGGGCGGCAGCGATCAGCCACCTGCACCTCGGTGACGTGCCGGAGGCCCGCACCGCCATCGCGCAGGCCATGCGCATCGAGCAGGACTTCCGGGACGGTGTCTGCACCGCCTTGTGCATCGAGGTCTGCTCGTGGGTGGCCGCCTCGTTCGGGCGTGCCTCCGACGCGGCAGCACTGGCCGGTATGGCCGGTTCTGTGTGGCGCCGGATCGGAACGGCGCTGAAAGCGTTCGGGCCCCACGCCTTCGCCGAGGCACTGCGGCACGCGGAGCGGGTCGACGAGGCCATCGGCGAGGCGCAGGCGGCGTCCATCCGAGCCCAGTACGGAGAGGTCAGCGTGTCCGACGCCGTTCGTCTGGGGCTCGAACTGCTCGGCGGCAGGAAGGGCGCGGCGCGAGCGCGTCAGCCGCTCGCCCCGCCTCCGCCCGTACCGACCGTCGACGCCTCGTCGTTGACTTCCCGGGAGCGTCAGATCGCGGTCTTGATAGCCAGGGGGATGAGCAACCGTGCCATCGCTGCCGAGCTGACCATCTCACCGCGAACCGTTGACGGACACGTCGAGCGGATCCTGCGCAAGCTCGACTTCTCCTCCAGGTCCCAGGTCGCCTCCTGGGTGGCGGCGACTACCTGAGTACACCCCAAACGCCACCCCATCGCCGCCGCCATTCCTTGTTCGCCGCGGCCCTACCGGCCAGCCTCATCGGTGTACAGCAGGCGGGTCCGGAAGCGCAGCCTCCGGAATCCGGACGAGTCCGGACGTACCAAGCCCCGCCTCCACCCCGTACGCCGAGAGCGTGCACGCCCCGCACAGGGAGGTGCGAGATGACGGTCCCGCCCCGGGAGCTGCGCAACGCCTTCGGGCGGTTCGCCACCGGTGTCACCGTGGTGACCTGCCGGAACGACGAGGGGACCCCGCACGGGGCGACGGTC
>NZ_BAABIC010000026.1:0-104898 GCF_039542425.1 Pseudonocardia yuanmonensis | reverse complement strand
CGCGGGTGGCCAGGCAGTTCAGCGAGCCCGGGCCGTAGAAGTAGATCGCGGACTCGAAGCCCTTCCGCAGCGCCCGGGTGGCCTGCAGGATCGCCACGAAGCTCACCGAGGACTCGTGCGCGATGCCGTGCACCAGCGTGAAGTAGGTCTCGCCGTTCTCGGCCTGGTAGTCCGGGAACACCTTGGTGCCGCCGTAGATCGACGACCCCTCGGGCATCGACGGGTGCGGGATCTCCTCGAGGCTCTGCTTCTCGAGATCGGTCAGGTCGGCCATGTCATCCTCCGATGTGGACAGGTCCTGTGGACGGGTGCGGGACGGGTGGGGAGTGGTCGTGCTCAGACCGGCTGGAGCGCCGGCCGGGTCAGGGCCCCGTAGAGGTCGGGGCGGCGGTCGCGCAGGTTGTTCATGCCGGCGCGGTGGGCGTCGAGGTCGGCGTCGAGGTCGAAGTCGGCGACCACCATCGACTCGGTCTGGCCCGTCGCGGCCACGATCTCGCCGCCGGGGTCGACGATCTTGGCGTTCGCGGCGAAGCGCAGCGAGCCGAACGTGCCGAACTGGTTCGACGCGACCCACACGACCTGGTTCTCCAGCGCGCGGGCCCGGTCGAACAGGTCGAAGCGGCGGGTCCAGCGGTCCTGCGCGGGATCGGGGTGCGGGTTCGTCGCGCTGACCGGCCAGGCCGACATCGAGACGATCACCCGCGCGCCGTCGATCGCCAGGGCCCGGGCCGCCTCGGGGAAGCCCTTGTCCCAGCAGATCTGCATGCCGATGCGGCCGATCGGGGTCTCGAAGGCCTCGAACGCGTCCCCTGCCGTGTAGGTGGCGTCCTCGCGCAGCGGCTGGTGGACCTTCCGGTAGGTGCCGAGCACGCCGTCGCCGGTCACGCAGACCGCCGCGTTGTACCGGCGGTCCTCCGCCGCCTCGCAGTAGCCGGCGGTGACGACGAGGTCCCCGGCCAGCGCGGCCAGGCGGGCGATCTCGGGGCCGTCGACCGCGAAGGCCGGCGGCGGGGAGGCGGATCCGTCGAGGTCGGAGACGTAGCCGCCGAGCGCGGCCTCGGGCAGGGCGAGCAGCTGCGCGTCCTGCTGCTTCGCCTCGTCGACCAGGCGGGCGATGCGGGCGAAGTCGGCCTCGAGGTCCCGGTCGAAGGGGGCCGCGACGGTCGCGACGCGGGTCGTGGGCATGGCGGGGCTCCTCAGCTGGCCGACCGGGGGGCGACCCAGTCGGGATCGTCGGTGGGGTCGGACGGGAAGGTGCTGGTGGGGGTGCCGGCCAGCCAGTGCAGGCCGTCGGCGACGCGGCCGGCGCGGCGGGTCTCGAGGATCCGGCGGACGACGTGCTCGGCGTCGTCGGCCACGCCCGAGAAGCGCCCGGAGCCCCAGGTGTACTGCCAGGGCAGGCCGATGAAGTAGACGCCGGGCCGGCTGGTCACCCCGCGCTGGTGGGTGGGGTAGCCGCGGCCGTCGAAGATCGGCAGCTCGATCCAGCGGTCGTCCCGGCCGTAGCCGGTGGACCAGATGACGGTGGTGATGCCGGCGGCGGCGAGGTCGATCTCCTCCGGCTCGTCGGACTCCGGCGCCCAGACCGGGGCCTTCCGCTCCTCGACGGGGGCGTCGATCCCGTTCGCGGCGATGTACGCGTCGATCGAGTCCTTGATGCCCTCGGCGACGGCGTCGGCTCCGTCCAGGTTGGACCGCAGGTCGCCGGCGAAGCGGAGCCGCCCGGCGGTGATCCCGACCAGCCGGCCGTGCAGGTGCATCCCCTCCAGGGCGAACTTACGCAGGTCGATGTCGCGCCCGCCGTCGCGGCCGGTGACGTAGTGGTTCGTCTTGTGCCGCACCGCCTCCGCGTCGGGGAACTGGTCGATCCCCTTCGTGTAGGTGCCCATCTCGGACAGCCAGGCCACGCAGTCCCGGCCGCGGTAGAAGCGGGCGACGCGCGGCGCGGTGCCGGTGGCGAGGTGGACGGTGCGCCCGGCGAGGTGCAGGTCCTCGGCGATCTGGCAGCCGGACTGCCCGGTGCCGACGACCAGGACCGCGCCCTCGGGCAACTGCTCCGGATTGCGGTACTGGGAGGAGTGCAGCCGGGTCACCGCGTCCGGGAGGCGCTCGGCCATCCGCGGGGTGCGCGGGACCTGGTACGGCCCGGTCGCGACCACGACCTGGTCCGCGGTCACGGTCCCCTTGTCCGTGCCGATCCGGAAGGTACCGTCCTCGACGGCGCGCAGCGAGGTGGCGCGGACGCCCTCCACGAGCGGCGGGTCGAAGGAGGCGACGAACTTCTCCAGGTAGGCGGTGATCTCGTCGCGGACCATGAAGCCGTCGGGGTCCGGCCCGTCGTACGGGAACTCGGGCAGGCGGCACTGCCAGTTCGGCGTGACCAGGCAGAACGAGTCCCAGCGCCGGTCCTGCCACTCGTGCCCGGCGGTCCGCGCCTCGAGCACCAGATGGTCGACGCCGTGGGTGACGAGCCATCGGCTCACCGAGAGCCCCGCCTGCCCGCCACCGACGACCACGACGGAGCGGTGCGCGCCGTCGAGCTCGGCGGTGGCGGGGGCGCGATCGGGGACGGCGCGCAGGTGGGCGGCCGGCTGCGACGGGGACATGGAGAATCAGCTCCTGGGAGGGCTCCGGGACGGTGGGGTGCGAGCCGGGCCGTGACTGGCTCGGGTACCAGTTCACGGCGGAGCCGTTGCGGAGATGTGTCATCCGGAACGCGTCTGCGTTTCCGGATCTTGCTCGTGTTTCGTCGCGGTGAGATCGGAGCGGCGCTCTCGCCGGGATCGCCCGGGCGGCGCCGGGGGATTGCGGGCGAAGGTCGGTCGGGAACGGGGCCGGGACCAGCCACACCTGCCCGTGCTCCCGCACCGGGTGAACCGCGCACCAGCCCAGGGCTCGGACGGTCGGTGCAGCCCCCGCGGGGTCCCGGGCACGAGGGCGCTGACACCGACCGGAGCGCACACCCGCTGCCGCGTCCCGCACCCGGTCGACGAGATGTGGGGCGTACGGGCGGGCTGTGGCGTTCGTGTCGAAGCGGGTGTGGCAGGTCCGGGTTGGTGGGCGGCGGCCTCATCCGCGGGTACTCATCGGGGGCGCTGCCTCTTCGCGGATACGAAAAGTTCAGAAGAGGTCGGCGGCGCAGCGGCGACTTTCCGGGTGTTGTCGTCCGGCGCACGGACGGAAGCGGCTGCGCCGTTCGCGGTATCGGCCGAGAAGTGCCGCAGGTCTCATTGCGGTGTGTGTTATGCCCGGGTCGACGGGCTCGCCGAAGAAGGGTGTTGGGGCCGATTCCGGCCGCCCCGACCCGACACGTCGGAGGCGCGCCGGTGTCGAAGGTCATGACGACGCCGCGACCTACGACGAGGGCCGTGCGAGGTGCGGATGACGATCGAACCGGAGAGCGACAGCGGCGGTTCGGGTGCCCTCGCCGCCCGGCCGTCGCCGAGTCCTGGTGCGTCCCACTCGTCGCTCCGCGCCGCCCGATGTGCCGGCGATCGGGAACGGGTCGCCGACCGCCCGGCAGATGATCCACTGCCCGGCCCCGTCGGCACCCGCCCGCCCCTCGATGGTCCGGTCGGTCCGACCGACTCCGGACTGTTCGCCTCGCGCCGCCGGACCGCTGCCCCTATCGTGCGAGCGGATCGGGATCGTGGCGAGCGTCATGCTCCGTGACGACCCGTGGCGGACGGCGACGGCGCGTAGGGGTCCGCCCACCGGGCCCGCCCGCCGAGGCGGCCGCAGAATCGGTGATGCACCTGCGGAAACTGCGCCGACCATTCACCTGCGCCGCTGGTGCCCACATTCCGGGCCCGATAAACGATGTTGTGGCGACGATCACGGAACCGCGGGATCGAATGTTGTCGACAATCGTCGACGGGTGCAGCTTCGCAATACCCCTGTTACGTTCGTTGGCCATGACAGCAGCCACCACCGACACCACGGATCCGTCCGGCGACGAACCCGGACTGACGGTGGGGCCCCCGACGATCGACGACGGTGTCGACCTCTGGCGGATGGCGGCGGAGTCCCGCGTGCTGGACGTGAACTCCCGGTACGCGTACCTCCTCTGGTGCCGCGACTTCGCCGCGACCTCGGTGATCGCGAAGCTCGACGGCGAGCCCGTCGGCTTCGTCACGGGGTACCGCCGCCCGGACGCTCCCGAAACACTCCTCGTCTGGCAGGTCGCCGTCGGCGCCGCCGCCCGCGGCCGCGGGGTCGCGGGGCGGATGTTGGACACGCTTTTCGCGCAGGTTCCCGACGTCCGTTTCCTGGAGACGACGGTGACTCCGGACAACGACGCGTCGAACGCCATGTTCGCCGCCTTCGCGCGCCGGAACGACGCAGAAGTGTCGAGAACGGAATTGTTCCCCGGCTCCCTTCTCGGCGACGGACACGAGTCAGAGATCCTCTATCGAATCGGCCCGATCCCGACCGAAGGATGATGAGAAGGAAATGACCATCTTCGAGGACGTCGAGTCCGAGGTCCGCTCGTACTGCCGCAACTGGCCGGTGGTCTTCGACACCGCCAAGGGCGCCCGCCTGTGGGACGTCGACGGCAACTCCTACCTCGACTTCTTCGCCGGTGCGGGCGCGCTGAACTACGGGCACAACCCGGAGCCGCTCAAGAAGAAGCTGCTGGAGTACCTGTCCCGGGACGGGATCACCCACGGCCTGGACATGTACACCACGGCCAAGGGTGAGTTCCTCAACACCTTCCGGGAGAAGATCCTCGCCCCGCGCAACCTGGACTACAAGGTCCAGTTCCCCGGGCCGACCGGCGCCAACGCCGTCGAGTCCGCGCTCAAGCTGGCCCGCAAGATCACCGGCAAGGAGGCGATGGTGAACTTCACCAACGCCTTCCACGGCATGACCCTCGGCGCGCTCTCGGTGACCGGCAACTCGATGAAGCGCGGCGGCGCCGGCATCCCGCTGGTCCACGCCACCCCGATGCCGTTCGACAACTACTTCGAGGGCAAGGTGCCGGACTTCCTGTGGTTCGAGAAGGTGCTCACCGACACCGGCTCGAGCCTCAACGAACCCGCCGCGGTCATCGTCGAGACGGTGCAGGGCGAGGGCGGCATCAACCCGGCCCGCATCGAGTGGCTGCAGGGCCTGGCCGAGCTGTGCAAGCGCCACGAGATCCTGCTGATCGTCGACGACGTCCAGATGGGCGTCGGCCGGACCGGGCCGTTCTTCTCCTTCGAGGCCGCGGGCATCCAGCCGGACATCGTCACGATCTCCAAGTCGATCTCCGGTTACGGGCTGCCGATGGCCCTGGTGCTGATCAAGCCCGAGTTCGACATCTGGGGTCCCGGCGAGCACAACGGCACCTTCCGCGGGCACAACCCGGCGTTCGTCACCGGCACCGAGGCGATCCACCGGTTCTGGAGCGACGACACCCTCGAGCGCGAGACGATCCGCAAGGGGGAGAAGGTCGAGGAGGCCTTCAACCGGATCGTCGCCGACACCAAGTCGACCGAGCTCACCGCGAAGGGCCGGGGCCTGGCCCGCGGCCTGCAGTTCGCGCAGGAGGAGCAGGCCGCCAAGGTGTGTGCCGCCGCGTTCGAGCGGGGACTCCTGATGGAGACCTCGGGCCCCCAGAGCGAGGTCATGAAGATCCTCGCGCCCCTGACCATCACCGACGACGAGCTCGACGAAGGCCTCGCCGTCGTCGCCGAGTCCGTCAAGGTCGTCACCTCCGGAGGCTGAGCACTACATGATCGTCCGCAAGATCGATGACGTCACCGGCACGAAGAACCACGTCGACACGCCCGGCTGGTACTCGCGCCGCATCGTCACCGCGCACGACCGGGTCGGTTTCTCCGTCGGCGAGACGGTGCTGCGGGCCGGCTCGACGAACGACTTCTGGTACGCGAACCACGTCGAGGCCGTCTACATCGTCTCCGGCGAGGGCGAGCTGTACGACAAGGACAACGACACGACGTACGAGCTCGGCCCGGGCACGATGTACCTGCTGGACGGCAACGAGAAGCACCAGGTGCGGGTCCGGTCGGACATCACCTGCGTCTGCGTGTTCACCCCGCCGATCGTCGGCACCGAGGTGCACGACGAGAACGGGGTGTACCCGCTGCTCGAGCTGCCGCCGGAGCCGGCCGGCCAGGCCTGACGCCCGGTGTGCGCACCGCCGGGCCCCGGACGGGCCCGGCGGTCGCGCCGTGTACCACTGCACCACGGCACCGCCGGACGACCGAACGCCGCCGCACCCACCGCAGAGGAAGGGCGGAAGCACTCCCGCAGGGACCGACGAGGAAAGGAAGGGACGCGCATGTCTGCCCCGAGCAGCAGCCAGACCCGCACCACCCAGGACCGCTACTACACGCGGGTGTCGACCGAGCCCGCGTTGATCGAGCGCGTCGAGCCGACGGTCTGGGGGAGCGAGTCCAGCGCCGGCATGTTCGGCGCCCAGGAACTGCACGGCCACGCCGAGAACGGCTTCAGCCAGGTGCCCCAGCTGCTCACCCCGGACGAGGTCGCGGGCTACGCGGCCGAGCTCGACCGGCTGGCCAACGACCCGCTGATCCGCGCGGACGACCGCTGCATCGTCGAGAAGAAGTCGAACGAGGTGCGTTCGATCTTCGAGGTGCACAGGATCAGCGACGCCATCGCGCGCCTGGTCGCCGACGAGCGCGTGGTCGGCCGGGCCCGCCAGATCCTCGGCGGCGACGTGTACGTCCACCAGAGCCGGATCAACTACAAGCCCGGCTTCGGCGGCGGCGGCTTCTACTGGCACTCGGACTTCGAGACCTGGCACGCCGAGGACGGCATGCCCACGCCGCGCGCGGTGAGCTGCTCGATCTCGCTGACCGAGAACTACCCGTACAACGGCTGTCTGATGATCATGCCGGGGTCGCACAAGACCTTCGTGAGCTGCGTCGGCGAGACGCCGGAGGACAACTACCGGTCCTCGCTCAAGGAGCAGGAGATCGGCACGCCGGACCCGGACAGCCTCACGGCCCTGGCGAACCGACACGGGATCGCCATGCTCACCGGGAAGGCCGGCTCGGCGACCTTCTTCGACTCCAACTGCATGCACGGTTCCGGGGACAACATCACCCCGTACCCGCGCTCGAACATCTTCATCGTGTTCAACAGCGTGGAGAACACCTGCGTCGAGCCGTACTACGCGCCCAAGCGGCGCCCGGAGTACATCGGCGCGCGGGACTTCACGCCGGTGCGCTGACACCGGTCACGACGGACGGGGCGGCTCCCCTGCGGGAGCCGCCCCGCCGGCGTCGGCGGGCGGGCCTCAGACGGCCGGCGAGCGGCGGTCGAAGACCGTGGTCGAACGGTCCAGCCGCTCCTCCAGCCGCACCAGGGGAGTGAGCTCGGGGCGCTTGGGCAGGTAGCCCTCGCCGGTGTGCCCGCCCCGCAGACGCTTGCGCACGTACGGCATGACGTGGTCGCGCACCCAGGCGAGGTCCTCGGCCTGCCGCGCGCGCCAGCTCGCGCGCTCGACGACCGGCCACGGGGTCCGCCAGTCCGACGGCACGGGCTCGCCCAGGACCTCAAGCGCGCGCAGCGAGACGAGCTCGTGCGCCTCGGGGGTGAGGTGCAGCCGGTCGCTGGCCCACGCGCGGGGGTCGGCCAGCACGTTCATGCCCCAGAGGTCGACCACGCGGCAGCCGTGCCGGTCGGCGCTGGCCCGCAGGTTCTCGTTGAAGGTCGCCACCCGGCCGCGCAGCCGGCGCAGCAGCACGTGCATCCGGCGCAGGTCGAAGCCGGTGAAGATCAGCACGTCCGCCCCGGTCGCCACCAGCCGGGCGAGGGCGGCGTCGAAGCGCACCGCCAGGTCGTCGGGGTCGCACTGCAGGCCGATGATGTCGTTGCCGCCCGCGCAGAAGGAGATGAGGTCGGGGCGCATCACCTCCGCGACGGGCACCTGGTCGGCGACCACCTGGTCGAGGAGCTTGCCGCGCACGGCGAGGTTGGCGTAGGTGAACCCGGGGCGCCCGGCCGCGAGCCGCTCGGCCAGCCGGTCGGCCCAACCGCGCGGCGACCCGTCGTCCCGGAGGTCGTTCAGGCCTTCCGTGAAGCTGTCGCCGATGGCGACGAAGCTGTTCCACCGGTTCACGGCACCCAGCTCCCTTCGCATCCGTTCTCCTCGTGTCCAGAGCATGGCCACCTCCCTGCTCGGACAGGATCACCCAAGTGTCACGAAATCCGCCAGCACGGCGTGATCTCGATGAGGGGATAGGGCACCCTTGCCTCTCGTGAGCACACCCGATGGCCCCCCGGGCCGCCCGGAGCGCGGCACGGGGAGCGGCACCCACGGCGACGGCGGACCCGGGGACGGCCGGGACCGGCGCCGGGAGGGCGCCGAGTCGCTGCGCGCGATCCTCGGCGGCCGCGGCGGGGCGATCGACGCCTCCGTGCCGGTCGGCGCGTTCGTGCTGGTCTGGCTGCTGGCGGGGGCGCTGGGCTGGTGGTCGCCGGTGGGGATCGCGGCGGGCGCGGCGATCCTGGCGGGCGTCGTCGTCGCGATCGTCCGCCTGGCCCGGGGCACGCGCCCGCGGGCGGTGCTGTTCGGGCTGCTGGGGGTGGCCGTCGCCGCGATCGTGGCGCTCTACACGGGCCGGGCGGAGGACTTCTTCCTCGTCCAGATCCTCAGCAACGTCGCCAGCGCGCTCGCCTGGGCCGTCTCGATCGTGGTGCGCTGGCCGCTGCTGGGCCTGGTCGTGGGCACCGCGCTCGGGCAGCGGACGCGGTGGCGGCGGGACCCGGACCTGCTCCGCGGCTACCAGCGGGCGAGCTGGGTGTGGGTGGCGCAGTACGTCGTGCGGGTGGCGGTGTTCGTGCCGCTGTACCAGGCCGAGTGGGTGTTCGCGCTGGGTGCGGCGCGGGTCGCGTTCAGCCCGGCGCTGGTCGCGCTGAGCGTCGTGCTCTCCTGGCCGGCCCTGCGTTCGGCCCTCCCGCCGGACCATCCGGGGATCCGGCACCCCCGGGTGCCGGGCGACGATCCGGGAGGCCCTACGGTGGAGGGTCCCGCCACGGACAGGTGACAACCCTCACTCATGGTGATCGTCAGGTGCGTTTCCTTGATCGCCGACGTTCATACGGGGGAGGTAAGCCCGGTAGCCCTCGCGCGATGTGAAACGGAGTCATGGCCCAGCAGCATCCCCGCCCGCAGTCATCCCGGTACCCGCAGGCCGAGGCCGGCCCCCACAGCCGGCCCGTCCCGCACCAGCCCGGCCCGCCCGACCTCCCGCGCACCGGGGCCGCCCAGCGGCCGGGCGCCGGACGTCCCGACGACCGCCGGCCCGGCCACCCCGGCCCGCAGCGCCGGTCCGGGTCCGGGGACTCCACCGGATCCGCAGGCTCGCGGGGGTCCTCGTCGACCCGTCGCGTCGGGCCACCGTCCTCGGGCGTGCCCACCCAGGTCACGACGGCCACGGGCCCGAACCCGGCCACCCCCCGCCCGCGGACCCCCTCCGGCGGTGTCCCGACCACGGCGATCAGCCCGGCGACGGGCACGGCGGCCACCAGCGCGACCATCGAGGAGAAGACGCCGGACCTCACCGTCAACAAGGTCCTCGCCGGTGCGGGCGCGGCCGCGACCACGGCCGTGTTCGGGTCCTTCTTCGGCGCCACGGGCACGGTGGCCGGTGCGGCGCTGGGCTCGGTCGTGACGACCCTCGGCACCACGATCTACCAGCGCTCGCTCGACCGCACCAAGGAGACGGTGCTGGCGCGGGTGAAGATCCCCGGCCGCAAGGACGCCGTCGTGATCGCGGAGCCGGTGGACCCGCTGGCCACGATCCCGCTGCAGCGCCGCACGGACGAGGGCGGCGGCCCCACCATGCTCCAGCCGGCGCTCGGCGACGAGGCGCCGGAGAAGACCCGTCCCTGGTACACGCGCAAGCGCCTGCTGCTGGCGGCGGCCTCGACCGTCGCCGCGTTCGTGGTGGGCATGGTGGTGATCACCGGCGTCGAGTGGGTCAAGGGGTCGCCGATCTCCGGCGGCACCTCCGGGACCTCGGTCAGCCGGGTCGTCTCCGGGAGCCCGATCACCCCCGAGGACGACACCGACGGGGGCGGCAGCACGGACACCACGGAGACCACCACGCCGACGACGTCCGCGGAGCCGACGGACGAGCAGGACGGGTCCACCGAGCGCCCCGGCACCGAGGAGTCGACGGGCAGCGCCACCGCCACGACCACCCCGCGCACCGGCACGCCGACCCGGACGACCGCGCCCGGCGCGGGGAGCGACTCGGGCTCGCAGACCGGGGACCAGCAGCCGACCGGGCGCAGCGGCAGCGGCAGCGGCGGCGAGAACGCCGGGAACTGATCTTGCGAGCTACCCCAGCCGCGCGCGGAGGGCCCTGGCCGCGGCCTCCGGGTCCTCCGCCTCGGTGATGGCGCGGACGACCACGATGCGCGTGGCGCCGGCGGCGAGGACCTCGTCGAGGTTCCCGCCGTCGATCCCGCCGATCGCGAACCACGGCCGCGCCGGCGCGCGCCCGGCCACCGTGCGGACCAGGTCCAGGCCCGGGGCGGGCCGGCCGGGCTTGGTCGGGGTGGGCCAGCAGGGGCCCACGCAGAAGTAGTCCACGCCGGGCTCGTCCGCGGCCCGCAGGGTCTCCTCGGTGCTGTGCGACGAGCGCCCGACGACGATCTCCTCGCCCGCGACCCGGCGGGCCCACTCGACGGGCAGGTCGTCCTGGCCCAGGTGCAGCACGTCCGCGCCGGCGGCCAGCGCGACGTCCGCCCGGTCGTTCACCGCCAGGAGCCTGTCGTGCTTCGCGCAGGCCTCGGCCAGCACCTCGAGGGCCGCCAGCTCCTGCTTCGCCTCGAGCGGCTCGCCGCCCTTCTCGCGGAGCTGGATGACGTCCACGCCGCCGGCGAGGGCGGCGTCGGCGAACTCCGCCAGGTCCCCGCGGTCCCGGCGGGCGCCGGTGCAGAGGTAGAGCCGGGCGTCGGCGAGCCGGGTCAGCAGCGTCTCACGGTCGAGTCGGGGCACGGTCCGGGAGCGTAGGCTGGGCGGCCGGAAACGGGAGCTGTGGGTGCAGGGCACGGGAGTCCGCGGTCGAGCGGGCTGAGAGGGGACTGGCCGGTCCCGACCGTCGAACCTGATCCGGGTCATGCCGGCGCAGGGAGGAAGCAAGGTGGAGGAGCTCGTCGTCGTCGGTGGCGGCGTCATCGGGCTGAGCTGCGCGTGGCGCGCGGCGCAGGCGGGCCTGCGGGTGACCCTGCGGGACCCCGCCCCGGCGAGCGGCTCGTCGTGGGTGGCGGGCGGCATGCTCGCCCCGGTCACCGAGGCGTGGCCGGGCGAGGAGGGCCTGCTCCGGCTCGGGCTGGAGTCGCTGGAGCTCTGGCCGGACTTCGCGGAGGAGCTCTCCGCGGCCGCCGGGCAGCCGGCGGGCCTGCACCCGGAGGGCACGGTCGTCGCGGCGACCGGCTCCGGGGACCGGGCCGAGCTCGACGCCCTCGCGGAGCACCTGGCCCGGCTGGGCCGGCCCGTCGAGCGGCTGACCGGGCGGGAGCTGCGGCGACTGGAGCCCGCGCTGGGCCCGGACGTCCGCGGCGGGCTGTCGGTCCCGGGCGACCTGTCCGTGGACAACCGGGCGCTGCTCACGGCCCTGCGCGCGGCCGCGGAGAAGGCCGGTGTGGTGATCGAGGAGCGGGCCTGGGAGCCGGGCGAGAGCGCCTTGGGGACCGTGCTGATCTGTGCAGGCGCCCACTCGGCGGCGCTGCACCCGGGGCTCGCCGGCCTGGTCCGGCCCGTCAAGGGCGAGATCCTGCGGCTGACCCACCGGCGCGGCGCCTTCCCGGTGCCCAGGAGGACCGTGCGCGCCCTGGTCGACGGCCGCCCGGTCTACCTCGTCCCGCGCCCGGGCGGCCTGGTCGTCGGGGCCACCCAGAGCGAGCACGGGTTCGACACCGAGCCCACCGTCGGTGGGGTTCGCGACCTGCTGCGGGACGCGGAGCGCATCCTGCCGGGCATCGCCGAGTACGCCCTGGCCGAGGCCGCGGCGGGGCTGCGCCCCGGCAGCCCCGACAACGTGCCGGTGATCGGCCGGCTGGGCGGGCGCACGCTCGTCGCCACCGGGCACAGCCGCAACGGGATCCTGCTGGCCCCGCTCACCGCCCGGCTCGTCGTCGGGCTGCTGGGGGGCGGGACGGTGCCGGCGGCGGTCGACCCCGCGCGCTTCGGGAGGACGGGAACGTGAAGGTGGAGATCAACGGGACCGCGCACGACCTGGCCGACGAGGCCACGGTCACCGACGCGCTGGCCGCGATCGAGGCCCCGGAGAAGGGGATCGCCGTGGCCGTCGACGGGCAGGTCGTGCGGCGGGCCGACTGGGCGTCGACCCGGCTGGCCGCGGGCGCCGCGGTCGAGGTGCTGACGGCGGTGCAGGGAGGATGACGGTGGACGTGAGCCAGGACGAGACGCTGGTGGTGGGTGGCCGCAAGATCGGCTCGCGGCTGATCACGGGGACCGGCGGGGCTGCGAACCTGGAGGTCCTGGAGCGGGCGCTGGTCGCCTCCGGGACCACGCTGACGACGGTCGCGATGCGCCGGATCGACGCGCAGACCGGCACCGGGGTGCTGGACCTGCTGCGCCGGCTCGGCATCGAGATCCTGCCGAACACCGCGGGCTGCCGCACCGCGGCCGAGGCCGTGCTCACCGCGCGGCTCGCCCGGGAGGCCCTGGAGACGGACCTGGTCAAGCTCGAGGTCGTCGCCGACGAGCGGACCCTGCTGCCGGACCCGATCGAGCTGCTCGACGCCGCCGAGCAGCTGGTCGACGACGGCTTCACCGTGCTCCCGTACACCAACGACGACCCGGTGCTGGCCCGCAAGCTGGAGCAGGCCGGCTGCGCGGCCGTGATGCCGCTGGGCTCGCCGATCGGGACCGGGCTGGGCATCCGCAACCCCCACAACATCGAGATGATCGTGGCGCAGGCCGGCGTGCCGGTCGTGCTCGACGCCGGCATCGGCACCGCCTCCGAGGCCGCGCAGGCCATGGAGCTGGGCTGCGACGCCGTCCTGCTGGCCACCGCGGTGACCCGGGCGGCCGACCCGGAGCGGATGGCGCACGCGATGCGGCTGGCCGTGGAGGCCGGGTACGCGGCCCGGCACGCCGGCCGGATCCCGCGGCGGTACTGGGCGCAGGCGTCGTCGCCGGAGATCGACGGGCCGCGGTTCGACTGACACGGCTGCCACGCCGTTCGGCGGGATCCGCCCGCGGGCGTGGCAGGGTGAGGCCGTGCCGCTGTTCTCCTTCGAGGGCCTCGCCCCGACCGTCCACCCGTCCGCCTTCGTCGCCCCGACCGCCACGCTCGTCGGCGACGTGCGGGTCGAGGAGGGCGCCTCGATCTGGTACAACGCCGTGCTCCGGGCCGACTTCGGCCCGATCGTCGTGCGGGCCGGGGCCAACGTGCAGGACGGGTGCGTGCTGCACGGCGGCGACGACCCCGTCACCGAGATCGGTCCGGGCGCGACGATCGGCCACCTGTGCGTGGTGCACGGCAGCGTGATCGGCGCCGAGTGTGTGATCGGCAACGGGGCCACTATCCAGGACGGCGCGCGGATCGGCGCACGCTCGCTGATCGGGGCCGGGTCGACCGTGCCGCCGAACAAGGTGATCCCGGAGGGCACGCTGGTGCTCGGGCCGCCCGCCGCCACGAAGGGCGGGCTGACGCCGGAGGCCGAGCGCTGGGTGCAGACGAACCCGGACATCTACCGGGAGCTCGCGCAGCGGCACGCCAAGACCGTCACCCCCGTCGTCCCCTGATGTCATGACGCCGCGCGGGGGTCGCAGGGGAGCGGTGGCGCTGTCGGCGCTGTCGGCGCTGTCGGCGCTGTCGGCGCTGTCGGCGCTGTCGGAGCCGCGCGGGGGCGGCAGGGGAGCGGCGCTCGCGGCGCTGACGGTCGTGGTGGCCGTCGGCCTCGCCGGGTGCTCCGGGACACCGGCGGCGTCCCCGCCGCCGCCCGCCCCGACCTCCACGGCCGCGCCGGTCGCGGCGCCCTCGCCGCCGGCGGCGAGCACAGGTGGCGTGGTCGTCTGGTTCGTCGGCTCGACCGCGGCCGGCGACCGGCTGTACCGGGAACGCCGGGCGACCACCGAGGGCGGCCCGGACGGGGCGGCGCCGGACCCGGCGGGCGTCGCCGTGCGGGAGCTGCTCGCGGGCCGGCCGGAGGACCCCGACCACCGCTCGGACTGGCCGCCCGGGGTGACCCTGCGTGGCCCCGTGACGCACGCCGACGGCGTGTTCACGGTGGACCTCGGGACGCCCGGGCCGCTGCCCGGACCCGCGGGCCTGGCCCTGCAGCAGCTCGTCCAGACCGTGCAGAGCACCACGGGAAGCGACGACCCGGTACGCGTGCTGGTCGACGGTCGGCCGGCGGCGACGCTGCTGGGGGAGGACGTGTCGCGGCCGCTGACCGCGGACGACCCGCTCCGGGTTCGGGCCCTCGTCCAGCTCGACGACCCGGTGGAGGGTGCGGTCGTCGGCTCCCCGGTGGTGGTGACCGGCGAGGCGGCGGTGTTCGAGGCGACCCTGCTGTGGGAGGTCCGCGACACCGCCGGCCGGACGGTGCGGTCGGGCTTCGCGACCACCACCGAGGGCCAGACCTTCGCGCCGTACCGGTTCGAGGTGCCGCTGGAGCCCGGCACCTACGACCTCGTGGTCTCCGAGGACGACCCGAGCGGCGGCGAGGGCCGGGCCCCGATGACCGACTCGGCGCGGATCACCGTCCGCTGACCGGCCCCGCCGGCTCCCGCGCCCCCCGCAGGCCCAGCGACCGCAGCTCCGCCTCGGCCAGCGCCGCAACGGCGGCGGGATCGCCGGTGCGCCAGGCCCCGGCCGGGTCGGGCGTGATGCGTAGCAGGGTCCGGAGGGGCCGGTGGGCGAGCGCCCGCAGGGCCAGGACGTCCGGGCCGGCCTCGCGCGCGCCGGCCGCCGCCGTGGCCCGCCGCGCGTAGCGGATCCGCAGCGGCAGCCACACCGCCAGCACGGGCAGCAGCCCCAGCACCGCGACCAGCACACCCGCGCCGGTCGCCACGGCGGCCACGGTGTCGATCTGCTGCTGGCCCGCCGCGACGAGCGACGACCCGGCGTCCGCCCCGGGGGCGAACGCCCCGGCCAGCCGGTCCCCGACGAACGGGACCTCCCCGGCGCCGCGGGCCGCGCCGTCGAACGCGCCGCGGATCGACTCGCCCGCCTGCACCAGGGTCCGGCCGGGACCCTGCAGGCGGAGCAGCAGGTCGTGCGCGGCCACGCCCAGGGAGATCCACACGACCGCCCAGACCACCGCCACCAGGTCGGCCAGCACCTGACCGGCGACCCGCTCCGGCCGCTCCGCATACACACGCATGAGGAGGGTCTACCGGCCGGGCCGGGACGGCGCGACCCGGCGCGGGACGGTTCGCGGCGCGGGTACCGGGGTTGCGGGGCTCGGGGCTGCCGGGCCGAGGGTGTCGCGGCGCGGAGGTGCAGTGGCAGCGCGACCTCGGGGCGACGAGCGCACCGGCCGTGATCGCCACTCGCGGTACATCGCGGCCGTGGGTGGCCGTCAGGTACCGCGCAAAGCGATCATGCCGGGCGCCCACGAGGTGCGGAACCCACCGGCGGAGGGATGTCAGAGCAGGCCGAGCTTGGTGGCCGCGTACACCGCCTCGGCGCGGCGGGAGACCATCAGCTTGCGCATCAGGTTGCCGACGTGGAACTTCACCGTGGTCTCCGAGATGAACAGCTCCGCGCCGATGGCCCGGTTGGACAGGCCGCGGGCGAGCAGCCGCAGCACGTCGAGCTCGCGCTCGGTGAGCCGCTCCCGGTCCGGGACGCCGCCGGACAGCGAGCGCACCATCGCCGAGGCGCTGCGGGCGTCGAAGGCGCTCTCCCCGCGCGAGACGGCGCGGATGGCCCGGACCAGCTCGGTCGTGTCGACGTCCTTCACCACGTACCCGCGGGCCCCCGCCTGCACGGACTCGACGACGAGCCGGTCCTCGGCGAAGGTCGTGAGCACCAGCACGCCGATGCCCGGGTGGGCGGCGCAGAGCTTGCGGCAGACCTCCAGGCCGTCCGTCTGCGGCCCGGAGGTGAGCTTGAGGTCGAGCAGCACGACGTGCGGGCGGGTCGCGGCCACCGCGGCGATCGCGTCCGCCGGGGTGCCGGCCTCGCCGACCACCCGCAGGTCCTCCTCGCGCTCCAGCACGGCCCGCAGCCCCTGGCGCATGATCGAGTGGTCGTCGACCAGCACGATCCGCACGGGCATCGGGCGCGCCCGGTGCATCGGCCGCGCGGGCCGGCCCCCGGGAGGTGCGGTGGTGCGAACGGCGCTCATGACGCCACCCCTTTCTCGTGGACCCCGTCGTGAGCCGCCTGCCGTGGGGCGTCCCGGCGCCCCGGCCGGGCGTCGCCGCCGGAACCGCCGACCGGGACGTCGACCTGGACCTGCAGCCCGCCCATGCGGGCCCGGCGGAACGTGACCGAGCCGCCCATCTCCACGGCCCGGGTCTGCATGTTGACCAGACCGCGGTGCTCCCCGGAGGGCGAGAGCGCCGACGCCCGCAGGCTGCGCCGGACCTCCTCGGGCCGGCCCGTGCCGTCGTCGGACACCGTGAGGCGCACGGCCCCGGGCCGGTAGGCCAGCCGGATCGACGCGCGGGAGGCCTCCGCGTGCATGGCGGTGTTGAACAGCGCCTCGCCGGCGATCCGGAACAGCGACTGCTCCTGCTCGGCGGGCAGCCGCACGGGTTCGCCGCCGATCCGGACGTCGATGCGCAGCTCCTCGGGCATGTGCACGGTGGCGAGCTGGCGGAGCATCGCCGGCAGGTCCCGGTCGGCGCTCTCGTGGTGGTTGAGCGCGTAGATCGCCGAGCGCAGCTGCTCCACGGCGCGCCTGGTGAGGTCCTTCGCCGTGTCCAGGTGCTCGAGCAGCCGCGGGTCCCCGACCTCGCCGCGGACCATCTCGATGTGCATGCCGGCGGACAGCGCGTACTGGGTGACGCTGTCGTGCAGCTCGCGGGCGATCCGGTGCCGCTCGTTGTCCAGCACCTCGCGCTGCCGGGCCGCGCCCAGCTGCTCCTGGGTGCGCTGCAGCTCGGCGTTGCGCGTGCGCAGGTCCTCCGCCTGCCGGGCGGTGCGGGCGTAGAGCTTCTCCGAGCGCTCCAGCAGCGCGCAGTTCTGCAGCGCCGACGCCGTCTGGCCGGCCAGGATCCGCATGACGGAGTGGTCGGTGTCGTCGACCTCCCGGTCCCGCGGCGTCCAGGCCACGAACCCGCCGACGGTGCGCCCGTCGAGCCGGACCGGGACGTGCAGGTGGGTGCGGGCGGTGTCCCGGTCGTGGGCGGGGCCCTCGTCCCCGGCGTCGACGCCGCTGCGGACCTTCTCCACGTGCGTCCGGACGGTGGCGGGCACCAGCTCCAGGTTCGACCACTCCACGCCGTCCGGCCCCAGCACGAGGTGCCGCGGGCTGGCGTCCTTCAGCCGGCCGTCGACGAGCGCGAAAGCGACCCAGTCGGCCGAGAGGTGGTCCGCCGCGGCGTCGACCACGGCCCGCACCAGCGCCTCGGAGCCCTCCATCGTGCGGACCAGCGCGGCGGAGATGCGCTCCAGCGCGAGGATCACCCGGCGCAGCCGCACCGCCGAGACCCGGTACTCCGGGTAGAACGACGGCTTGCCGGACCGCAGCCCCGTCAGCGCGTCGAGGTCGGGGCCGGGCCACGAGCGGCCGGCAGGCGCCGGCTCGGCCCGCCGCGGCGGCCAGGGGCCGGAGGAGGGCACGCTCGTCACCGCGGATCCCTCACAGGGCGGCCCGGAACAGCGTCTCGACCTCGTCGACCGAGGCGGGGCGGGGGTTGGTGGTCAGGCAGGCGTCGCCGAGGGTGAGCACGGCGAGCCGCGGGATGTCCGCCTCGGTCACGCCCAGCGCGCCGAGCCCGCTCGGCACCCCGACCTCGTCGCCCAGCTTGCGGATCTCCGCGGCGACCATGTCGACGGCCTCGTCGCCCGGCACTCCGTGCCCGGCCAGGCCCATCGCCTGGGCGATCGGCACGAACCGCTCCGGCGTGGCGGCGCCGTTGAACCGGACGACGTGCGGCAGCAGCACCCCGTTGATCACCCCGTGCGGCAGGTCGAGCATGCCCCCGACCTGGTGGCTCATGGCGTGCGTGGCGCCGAGGATCGCGTTGGTGAAGGCCAGCCCGGCCTCCAGCGCGGCCTGGGCCATCGCCTGCCGGGCCCGCTGGTCGTCCGGCCGGACCATGGTGCGCGCCAGGTTGGCGTTGACCAGCGAGACGGCCTGCAGGGCGTGGTGGTCGGTCAGCGGGCCGTGCGCCAGCGAGACGAACGCCTCGATGCCGTGGGTCAGCGCGTCGAGCCCGGTCGCGGCGTTGAGCCACTCCGGCATCGTGACGAGCAGCCGCGGGTCGATCACCGACACGTCCGGGACCAGCGCCCGGCCCATGATCGTGATCTTGGTGTGCCGCTCGGTGTCCGTGACGATGCAGAACTGCGACACGTCCGCGCCGGTGCCCGAGGTCGACGGCATCATGATCAGCGGCGGGATCGGGTTGGCGATCCGGTCGATGCCCTCGTAGTCCAGGATCCGCCCGCCGTTCGACGCCAGCAGGGCCACGCCCTTGGCCGCGTCGATCACCGAACCGCCGCCCAGGCCCATCACCACGTCGCAGCCGGAGGCCACGTAGTCGTGGTAGCCCTGCTCGATCTCGTGGTCCTTCGGGTTCGGCGTGACGTCCGTCCACAGCCGCGGGGCGAGCCCCGTCGCACGCAGGTGCGCGAGCAGCTCGGCGGGCCAGCCCGCCTCGAACACGCCCGGGTCGGTCACGACGAACGGCCGGCGCGCGCCGAGCCGGACGGCGGCGTGGGCGGCCTCGCGCAGCGAGTCCGGGCCGAACACGATCTCCGGGGCGTGGAACTTCGACAGCCGCGGGTTCGCGGCGCCCGCGGCGGGGGCGCCGCAGCCGCCGCCCCGGTGGACGGTGAGGTCCGGCTCGCGCCCCGGCGCCTCGTCGGCGACGACCTCGTCGACCAGCACGGTCTCGCCCGCCCGCCGACACGCGTCGACGACCCCGGTCGTGGGGGTCCTGCCGTCGAGAGCCACGCTGCCCTCCCACACCTCGTCCGACCGCACACGACGACGTCCGGACACGCGGGGCGTCCGGAACGTGTGAGCCACGCTACTCCGCGCGGAGCGCACGCGGCGCTCCGTGGCGGGGCCGGCGGAGGCCGGGGCGGCGGTGTGCGGCACCCGCATCAGCGACGCCGGGAACGGGGACGGGACATGCGGGACCTCCTCGTCTGCACCCCGGACGGTAGTCGGCGGGCAGGCGAGGCGGACCGGTCCGACGGAAGGGTGCGGACCCTGTCCCGACGGTCAGGTGTGGCTGTGGATGGGGCCCTCCCGTTCGGCGAGCCGGGTCCCGGCGCCGCCCCAGTGCTGCGCGATCATCTCGGCGGCGATCGAGACGGCGGTCTCCTCCGGCGTGCGGGCGCCGAGGTCCAGGCCGATCGGGCTGGACATCCGGGCGATCTCCGCGTCCGTGAGACCGCGCTCCTTGAGCCGCTCGATGCGGTCCGTGTGGGTGCGCCGCGAGCCCATCGCGCCGATGTAGGCGACCTCGGGCAGCCGCAGGGCGACCTCGAGCAGCGGCACGTCGAACTTCGGGTCGTGGGTGAGCACGGTGAGCACCGTGCGCCCGTCGATCCGGCCCTCCTCGGCCTCCTTGGCCAGGTACCGGTGCGGCCACTCGACCACGACCTCGTTGGCGCCGGGGAAGCGGCTGGCCGTGGCGAACACCGGGCGGGCGTCGCAGACCGTGACCCGGTAGCCGAGGAAGTTGCCCATCTTGGCGACGGCGGCGGCGAAGTCGATCGCGCCGAACACGATCATGCGGGGCGGCGGGGCGAACGACTCGACGAAGACCATCAGGCCCTCGCCGCGGCGCTGGCCGTCGACGCCGTAGGTGATCGTGGCGTTGCGCCCGGAGGCGAGCAGGCCGCGCGCGTCGTCGCCGACCGCGGCGTCGAGCCGCTCCGAGCCGGTGCCGCCCTCGACCCGGTCCTCCCACACGATCAGCCGGCGGCCGAGCCGCTCCCCGGGCCCGGAGACGACGGTGGCCACCGCCACCGGGGTCTCGTTCCGGATGGCCTCGGCGATCCGGCCGAACTCGGGATAGGCCTCGGGGGAGACCTCCTCGACGTAGACGTCGAGGATTCCGCCGCAGGTCAGGCCGACGGCGAACGCGTCGTCGTCGGACACGCCGTAGCGCTGCAGCACGGGGCGGTGCTCGCCGAGCACCTCCTGGCCGAGCTCGTACACCGCGCCCTCGACGCACCCGCCGGAGACGCTCCCGACGGCCTCCCCGCCGGGCCCCACCAGCATCGACGCACCCGGCTGGCGCGGGGCGGAGCGGAAGGTCGCGACCACGGTGGCGAGCGCCGCCGGCTCGCCGTTCTTCCACCAGCCCGCGAGCTGGTCGACGACGTCACGCATGGGAAACCTCCACTAACCGGACCTCCCTGTCGGGCCGGTCAAGCATCTCTCATCACCCCGAGCAGGCGCTCCAGGGTCTCCAGGCTGTGCCCGGCGAGCAGTTCGTCCAAGTGCGGCAGGACGGCGACTATTCCGCCCTGGACGGGCGCGTAGCCCTCCTTGCCGGCGTGCGGGTTGACCCACACCACCCGGTGCGCGAGCCGGGAAAGCCGCTGGACCTGCCGGCCGAGCAGGTCGGGCGCGCCCCGCTCCCAGCCGTCCGAGAAGACGACGACGACGGCGCGGCGTGCGGCCCCGCGCTGTCCCCAACGGTCGACGAAGGCCTGGACGGCCTCCCCGAGACGGGTGCCGCCGGACCAGTCCGGGATCGCCCGCGAGGCCTCCCGCAGCGCGCGTTCGGCGTCCCGCTGGCGCAGCTCCCGGGTGACCCGGGTGAGCCGGGTGCCGAGGGTGAAGACCTCCGTGCTGCGCGGCGACCGCCGCACGACGACGTGGGCGAACCGCAGCAGCGCGTCGGCGTAGGGCTCCATCGACCCGGACACGTCGATCAGCAGGACGACCTTGCGCGGGCGCCGGGTGGGGGCGCGCCGGTACAGCGTGCCGATCTCGCCCTCGTTGCGCAGGGCCGCGCGCAGCGTGCGGCGCGGGTCCGGGCTGCCGTGCCGGGACGCGCCGCGGCGCCGGGAGGCGCGGGTCGGCGGGTCGGGCCGCAGCAGGGCCAGCAGCCGGCGCAGGTGCTCGCGCTCCAGCGGGCTGAGCTCACCCAGGTCCCGGGTACGGAGCACCTCGGTACCGGTCGCCGTGGCGCGGACGATCGGCGAGTCCTCGTCCTCGGACTCCTCGCCGTCCTGCTCGCCCGGGTCGCGCGCGGGCATGAGCGACCGCAGCGTGGGCGGGGGCGGCGGCCGGTCGCCGGGCGCCGGCGGCCGGGAACCCTGGGCGGGGTCGAACCAGGCGGCGAACGCGGCGTCGTAGCGGCCGATGTCGTCCGGGTCACTGCACAGGGTGAGCCTGCCGGCCCAGTAGGTCTGCGTCCGGTCGGTGACGTCGAGGATGTCGAGCGCCTCGGTGAAGGCCGCCACCCGGTCGGTCGTCATCGGGACGCCGGCCGCGCGGAGGGCGGCGGTGAAGCCGACGAGCCCGGGGAACGGGTCGGCGTCCGGGGCCGGTCCGGTCCCGGGGACGGCGCTGGGGTACTGCACGTCGGCCGTCCGTCAGGAGGCGAGCAGGGAGTCGAGCCGGTGGCGCACCCGGTCGGCGTCCTCGCGGTACTTCAGCACGGCGCCGAGCGTGCGGGCGGCGCTGTCGACGTCGAGGTTGCGGGCGCCGATCAGCTGCAGCGCGCGGGCCCAGTCCAGCGACTCCGCCACACCGGGCGGCTTGATCAGGTCCGTCGCGCGCAGCTTGTGCGCCGCGGTGGCCACCTGCTGGGCCAGTCGCTCGGGCACCCCCGGCAGCCGGCTGCGCAGGATCTCGATCTCCCGGGCGACGTCCGGGTGGTCCAGCCAGAGGTAGAGGCAGCGCCGCTTGAGGGCGTCGTGCACCTCCCGGGTGCGGTTGGAGGTGAGCACGACGACCGGCGGCACGACGGCCCGGACCTCGCCGACCTCCGGGATGGTCACCGCGTGCTCGGAGAGCACCTCGAGGAGGAAGGCCTCGAACTCGTCGTCCGCGCGGTCGATCTCGTCGACCAACAGCACGGACGGGGTGGTCCGCAGGGCGCGCAGGATCGGGCGGGCCAGCAGGAAGCGGTCCTCGTAGAGGGAGGCCTCCACGGCGTCGGCGTCCAGCTTGTCCCCGTCGACGGTGGCCGCGGCCTCCAGCGCCCGCAGGTGCAGCAGCTGGCGCGGGAAGTCCCAGTCGTAGAGGGCCTGCGCGGCGTCGATCCCGTCGTGGCACTGCAGCCGGATCAGCTCGGCGCCGAGCACCTGCGCGAGGGCCTGCGCGAGCGCGGTCTTGCCGGTGCCCGGCTCCCCCTCGCAGAACAGCGGGCGGTCCATCTGGAGCGCGAGGTACGCGGCGGTCGCGAGACCGTCGTCGGCGAGGTAGCCGGTCGCCCGGAGGGCATCGGCGAGGGCGGCGGGGGAGTCGGGCCGGCCGTCCTGGTGGGCGTGTGTCACCCCACCAGAATGGACCACGCGCGACCCGGCAGCACTGTGAGGCTCCTCGAACACGCTCACTCCGCGTGTACGGCCCGACCACCCTTCGTGGTCAGAAGCTTGTGAGCGAAACGACAATATTTCCGGATCGGTGCGATTCGATCTCTCGTGATGTTTCCGTGATATCAGCGCGCTGACCAGGGGTTACACGGTTATCGAGCCAATCACGGTTGCGTTACCGTGAGCGAGGTCACCGTTGATCGGTTTGACGGAAACCGGCGTTCGAAACGTAGCGTCTTCGTTCGGCTGCCCCACCACGGGGCGGTTCGAAATGCCATCCGGAACCGTCGCGCCAGGCCCCTGTCCCGCGGTTCCCGGTCCGTCGAGAGAAGGGAAGGGGACAGGGCGGGAAAGTATTTCCGGAACGGAAAGGTTCGCGTTCGTGAATCACACGGATGTGAGCCCGCGATTCTCCCCAGGTCGCAGCGTTCGCGGATCCCGGCGACCGGAGGCCCCACTCCGGTCCGGCGCGATAAACGGAGCTCCACGATGAAGCTGACCGGTCGATCCATCCTGCGCCTCGCCGTTGCCGGCGCCGTCGCCGTCGGTGCGCCGGTGGCCCTGGCGGGCAACGCGAACGCCGCCTCCGCCTCCTCCTGGGACGCCCTCGCCAAGTGCGAGAGCGGCGGCAACTGGAGCATCAACACGGGCAACGGCTACTACGGTGGCCTGCAGTTCAACCTCACCACCTGGCGGGCCTACGGCGGGCAGGGCATGCCGCACCAGGCCAGCAAGGCCCAGCAGATCGCGGTGGCCGAGAAGGTCCTCGCCAAGCAGGGCTGGAACGCCTGGCCCTCCTGCTCGAAGAAGGTCGGCGTCCGCGGCGACGTCGCCGCGCCCTCCAAGGTCCGCGCCTCGGCGCCCGCCACCCCGGCCCCGGCTGCGGCCCCGGCCGCTCCCGCCGGTGGGAACTACGTCGTCAAGGCCGGCGACACCCTGAGCAAGATCGCCGCCGCCAACGGCAAGAGCTGGCAGCAGCTGGCCCAGGCCAACGGCCTGGCGGACGCGAACAAGCTGTCGATCGGGCAGCAGCTCGCGGTCTGAGCCGGTCCGCCCGGCGCGGGTGGGTCGCTCAGGTCGAGTTGACCCACTCGTCCGTGCCGTCGGTGAAGGCCTGGTGCTTCCACACCGGGAGCAGCCGCTTGACCTCCTCGACGAGCTCGGAGCACGTCGCGAACGCCTCCTGGCGGTGATCCGCCGAGACGGCGCAGGCCAGGGCGACGTCGCCGATCGCGAGCTTCCCGACCCGGTGGCTGACGGCGATCGCGCGCACGCCACGTGCCCGGCCTGCGACGTCCCGCGCCACCTCGGCCACGACGGTCGCGGCGGTCGGATGGGCGCTGTACTCCAGCCCGCTCACCGACCGCCCGCCGTCGTGGTCGCGGACCACGCCGGCGAAGGTCACCACGGCCCCGGCCGCGGCGTCGTCGACGAGGCGGGCGTGCTCGTCGACGTCGAGCACGTCCTCGGTCACGGTGGCGCGCAGCACGTTCACCGTGACGGTCTCGCTGGTCGGCTCCATCAGTGGTCACCTCCGCGGAGTTGGTCGACCGCATGGTCGAGGACGCCGTCCAGCACGGCCAGGCCGTCCCGGACCCCGCCGGTCGACCCCGGCAGGTTGACGACGAGGGTCCGGCCGGCCACCCCGGCCAGCCCGCGCGAGAGCACGGCGGTCGGGACCTTCGGGGCGCCGTACGCGCGGATCGCGTCCGCGAGGCCCGGCACCTCGTAGTCCAGCACGGCGCGGGTCACCTCCGGGGTCGCGTCCGTGGGCGAGATCCCGGTGCCGCCGGTCGTGATCACCACGTCCGTGCCGGCGGCGACGGCCTCGCGCAGCGCGGCGCCCACGGGTTCCCCGTCGGGCACCACCGTCGGGTCGTCCGTGGCGAAGCCCTTGTCCCGCAGCCACTCCGCGATGATCGGCCCGCCCTTGTCGGCGTAGACGCCCTGGGCGGCGCGGTTGGACGCCGTGATCACGCGGGCCCGGCGGACGGTGCTCGTGCCGGTGCTCGCGTCCGTCGCGGGCGACTCCAGCTCGCTCACGCCGCCTCCTCGCTGGCGCTCGTCGGCCGCGTTCGCGGCGCTGCCGTGTTCAACGGTGAGCTCGCACGCTCGCTCACGGGCGGTCCTCCGGGCGGGTCCAGGTGCCGGTCTTGCCGCCCTCCTTGCGCTCGACGCGCACGGCGTCGAGCACGGCGGCGGGGTCCACGGCCTTGACCATGTCGTGCAGGGTCAGGCCCGCGACGGCGACGGCGGTCAGGGCCTCCATCTCCACCCCGGTGCGGTCGGTGGTCCGCACGGTGGCCCGGATCCGCACCTCGGCCTCGCCGGGCTCGAGGTCCAGCGTGACCCCGCTCAGCGCGATCGGGTGGCAGAGCGGAACGAGGTCCGGGGTGCGCTTGGCGCCCATGATCCCGGCGATTCGGGCCGTGGCCAGCGCGTCGCCCTTCGGCAGGCCGTCCCGGCGCAGCAGGTCCACCACCTCGGCGGTGGTCCGCAGGACGCCGGTCGCGACCGCGGTGCGCGCGCTCGGCTGCTTCTCCGAGACATCGACCATCCGGGCGGCGCCGGCGGCGTCGACATGGGTCAGCTCCACGCACGAACCCTACGTCCGGCGTGCCGGCGGTCGCCGTCGGGGCCTCGGCGAAGTGTGATCTCAATCACAGCGACACAACCATGTCGTTCCGAATCCGATCCGTATCCGCCCCGTTATACGTATCCCTGACCTGCGAAAACGGCGACTACCACAGTTTCGTCCGATAGTGAAGTCGATCATCGGACACGGATCCGCCAGCGCTTTCGTCAGTCGCCCGTCGCACGTACGGTCCGACCCGGCTCAGGCGGACTCCCCCATTGCCGCCCGGCCCCGGAACCGCAGCGCTCCCCTGTCCGGCGGTGACGGCCCCCGAAGCACGACGCGGGACAGGGACGGAACACCCGGCGGCCACCCACCGCCGTCGCGCCGGAAACGGGCGACATTCCGCAGGCGCCGCGACGGAGAACGCGTCATGGCCCGTTACCGCGGCAAGCACCGCAAGCCGTCCACCGCCGGTCGCACGATCGCCCGCACCGCCCTCGCCGGTGCCGTCGCGGGTGCCCCCCTGGTCGTCCTCGCTCCGTCGGCGAACGCGGCCACCGACGCCACCTGGGACCGCGTCGCCCAGTGCGAGAGCGGCGGCAACTGGAGCATCAACACCGGCAACGGTTACTCCGGCGGCCTGCAGTTCGCCGCGCAGACCTGGCGCGGCTTCGGCGGCACCGCCTACGCCCCGGCCGCGCACCAGGCCACCCGCGCCCAGCAGATCGCCGTCGCCGAGAAGGTCCTCGCGAAGCAGGGCTGGGGCGCCTGGCCCGTCTGCTCGCGCAAGGCGGGTGCGACCGGCGAGTCCGCCACCGCGCGCACCGCCCCGACCGCCCCGCCGCAGCAGGTCCGGCTGAGCGCGCCGGCGGCGCCGTCCACCGGCACCTACACCGTGAAGCAGGGCGACACCCTCGGCAAGATCGCGCAGGCGCACGGGATGGCGAACTGGAAGGACCTGCTCGCCAAGAACCCGGCCCTGATCTCGAACCCCAACCTGATCCTGCCGGGCAGCGTGCTCCAGGTCTGAGCCCTCGGTTCCGAACCCGGGACGCGCGCCCGGACCCCCGCCCACCCCGTCACCGCACAGGTGGCGGGGTGGCCGCGTCCCGCTCGCCGGTCGGGGTCGGAGCGGCGGTCGGGGTCGGGCGACGGTCAGGCGTCGCCGCGGGCGCGGGCGAGTTGCTCGGGGGTGTCGACGTCGTCCGGGCGGGCCACGTCGGCGCACTCCACCAGGACGAGGTCCGGATGCCCCTTCAGGTAGCCGCGCGCGCCCGCGTCCCCGCGGGCGCCGGCGGCCACGGCGGCCCAGTGCTCCCGGCCGAGCAGCACGGGATGGGCGGGCTGCCCGTCGTAGGCCGCCCGGGCGAGCGCCCCGGGGGCGGCGAGGGCGGCGAGGCGGGCCACCGCCGCGGGCGTGACGCCCGGCAGGTCCACCAGGTGCACCACGACGGCCTCGGGAACCGGGTCGGCCGCCGCGAGCGCGGCGAGCCCGGCGCGGAGCGAGGCGCCCATGCCCTCGGCCCAGTCCGGCGCGAGGACGATCCCGGTACCCGGCGGCACGAGCGGGCGGACGCGCTCCGCTTCGGCCCCGAGGACCACGGTCGACGGCGCGCAGCCGCCCGCGGCCAGGACTCGCAGGGCCCGGCGGACGAGCGGCTCGCCGTCGAGCTCGACGAGGGCCTTCGGCCCGCCCATCCGCCGGCCGGCGCCGGCGGCGAGCAGCAGGCCCCCGGCGGGCACTACTTGTTGATCTCGGTGACGGGGTGCTCGTACGGGACCTTGTCGAGGGGGAACTCGAGGTCGCCGAAGGGGGACATGTTCCCCTGCACCGGCCCGAGGAGCTCGGTCAGCGGGTGCTCACCGTCGGGCAGGTCCGGCCAGTTCGGGTCGATGCGTCCGGCCTTCATCGGCTTCGCCACGGCTCTCCTCCACGGTCTCGCGTGCGCGGGCGCCCCCAGTATCCCCGATCGGACGGCCGGGCGGGGCACCCCTCCCGACGACTACCGTGGAGGGCGATGACCGCCCCCCTGGTCGACTGGCTGCGTGGCCAGGACGACGAGACCCTGGCCGCGCTCCTGCGGCTCCGCCCGGACCTGGCCGTGCCGCCGCCCGCCGACCTCACCGTGCTGGCCACCCGTGCGGGCATCCGGGCGTCCGTCCATCGCGCGAGCGACGACCTCGACACCGTGGCGCTCGCCGTGCTCGAGGCGCTCGTCGTGGCCGACGCCGACCACGTCGCCGCCGAGCGGGCCGAGATCGCCCGGCTGCTCGGGCCGGACGTCACCGCGGAGGCCCTGGACGCCGCGCTCGCCGCGCTGCGCGCGCGGGCGCTGGCCTGGGGACCGGACGAGGGCCTGCGCGTGGTCCCGGCCGCGCGGGACGTCGTCCCCGCCTATCCGGGCAACCTGGGCCGCCGCGCCGGCGGGCCCGCGGCGTCGAGCGAGCTGCCGAAGTCGATCGCCGGGCTACCGCCGGAGGAGCGCCGGGTGCTCGACGCGTTGATCGCCGGCCCGCCCATCGGGCGTAGCCGGTCCGCGGCGGAGCCGGACAGCCCCGTCGGGCGGCTGCTCGCCAAGGGCCTGCTGATCCGGCTCGACACCGAGACGGTGGAGCTGCCCCAGCAGGTCGGTATCGCGCTGCGCGGCGAGCGGCCGATGGGACGGATCGACGCCACCCCGCCGCCGCTGTCGACCCGCGAGCGGCCGGTCGGCCAGGTCGACGCCACGGCGGGCGGCGCCGCCATGGAGCTCCTGCGCCGCGTGGAGCGGCTCATCGAGCTGTGGGGCTCCGCCCCGCCCACCGTGCTGCGCTCGGGCGGGCTGGGCGTGCGAGACCTGCGCCGGACCGCCCGCGAGCTGGAGACGGACGAGGCGGGCGCCGCGCTGATCGTCGAGGTCGCCCTGGCCGCGGACCTGCTCGGGCAGAGCGACTCGCCCAACCCCGACTGGTTGCCCACGAGCGCCGCCGACGCCTGGCTCGCCGCCGGCGTCGAGCAGCGCTGGGTCGCGCTGGCGCGGGCCTGGCTGGAGCTGCCGCGGCTGCCCGGGCTCGTCGGGCGCCGGGACGACGCGGACCGCCCGATCAACGCGCTCTCGGAGACCCTGCGCCGCCCGGTCGCCCCGCGGGACCGCCGGCGGGTGCTGAGCGCGCTGGCCGACCTGCCGCCGGGCACCGCCGTCACCACCCCGGAGGCGCTGGGGGACCTGCTCGCCTGGCGCGCGCCGCGGCGGGGCGGGCGGCTGCGGGACGAGATCGTCCGCTGGACGCTGGAGGAGGGCACGCTCCTCGGCGCGGTCGCCCTCGACGCGCTCGCCGAGCCGGGCCGCGCGCTGCTCGCCGCACCGCCGGGGGAGAACGGCCCCGTCGTCGCCGCGCTGCGGGCCGTGCTGCCCGAGCCGGTCGAGACCGTGCTCCTGCAGGCAGACCTCACGGCCGTCGCGCCCGGACCGCTGGTCACGTGGCTGGCGCGCGAGCTGCAGCTGATGGCGGACGTCGAGTCCGCAGGCGGAGCCACGGTGTACCGCTTCACCGAGGCGAGCGTGCGGCGCGCCCTCGACGCGGGCCGCTCGCCGGCGGACCTGAAGGAGCTGCTGGAGGCCCGGTCGTCGACACCCGTGCCGCAGGCTCTGACCTACCTCGTCGAGGACGTCGGGCGGCGGCACGGGCGGCTGCGCGGCGGCGTCGCCTCGGCCTTCCTGCGCTCCGACGACGAGGTGCTGCTCTCCGAGGTCCTCGCGCACCCCGAGACCGCGTCGCTGGAGCTGCGGCGGATCGCCCCGACGGTCGCGGTGAGCCCGGTGGCGCTCGCGGAGCTGCTCGACGGGCTGCGGGCCGCCGGCTTCAGCCCGGCCGCGGAGGACGCGTCGGGCGGGGTGCTGGACCTGGGGCCGCGGGGGGCCCGGACGGACCCGCGCCGGCCGCGGAGCCGAGCGGTGCTCGCGGACCCCTCGGAGGAGCGGATCGACGCGGTCGTGACGAAGATGCGGGCGGGCGACGCGCTGGCCGCGGCGCGTCGCGGGGCCGGGAACGCGATGCCCGCCAACGGGTCCAGCCACACCCTCGCCACGCTGCAGGAGGCGGCGCGGGCGCGGCGCCAGGTGTGGATCGGGTACGTCGACGGCCACGGTGTGCAGGGCGAGCGGGTGCTCGCCCCACTCACGGTCGGCGGCGGGATCGTCGAGGGGCGCGACGCCGTCGACGGCGAGGTCTACCGGCTGCCGCTGCACCGCATCACGCGGATCGCCCTCATCGAGAGCTGACCGCGGCGCGGGTCAGCGGCGGGCGCCGGCCGCCATCCGCGCGGCCATGGCGTGCTGGACCAGCGCGATCAGCGTCTGCTTCGTGGACTCCCGGTTGCGGGCGTCGCACAGCACGATCGGGATCGCCGGGTCGATCGACATGGCCTCGCGGACGTCCTCGATCCGGTGCGGCTGGTGCCCGTCGAAGGCGTTCAGGCCGACGACGTAGGGCAGGCCGCGGTCCTCGAAGAAGTCGATCGCCGAGAAGCAGTCCGCCAGCCGCCGGGTGTCGACCAGCACGACGGCGCCGATCGCGCCGCGCACCAGGTCGTCCCACATGAACCAGAACCGGTGCTGCCCGGGCGTCCCGAACAGGTACAGGATCAGGTCCGAGTCCAGCGAGACGCGGCCGAAGTCCATGGCGACCGTGGTCGTCTGCTTGTTCGGCGTGGCGCTCAGGTCGTCGTGCCCGGCGCTGGCCTCGGTCATCACGGCCTCGGTCGTCAGCGGGTCGATCTCCGATACCGAACCGACGAACGTGGTCTTGCCGACGCCGAAGCCACCCGCCACCACGATCTTCGCCGAGATCGTGGTGGGCGTCGGGCCCGGCCGCGGCGCCGGGGACGGGCGGGACATCGCCGGGGTGACCGGCGGCCCGCCGACGGGGTAACTAGAGCCGACGGAGTCCACTCAACACCCTTTCCATCAGTGCGAGGTCCGGCTCGTTGCCGGTACTGCTCGCGGTCTGGTGCACGGTCACCACGCCGAGCCCGGCCATGTCGCCGAGCAGCACCCGGGCGACACCGAGCGGGATCGACAGCAGCGCGGCGACCTCGGCGACCGAGCGAGGGCGGTCGCAGAGGTCCGCGACGGAGCGGTGCTCCATCTGGAGCATCGGGAGCTGCTCACGGCCCTGGGGACTGGTCGAGACCAGCGTCTCGATCGCGAGGTCGAAGCCGGACTTGGTCCGGCCGCGGGTCCAGGCGTAGGGCCGCACCGCCGACGCCCCGGTCGGGACGGCGGGCGGGAGCGGCTCGTCCCGGATCGGTTCGATGGGGCCCGTCTGGTACCCGCCGTACCCGGAGCCGGCGAACCCGGTGTCCCCCTGTGGGCCCTGGGAGTAGGCCACCTCGTTCGGGACCGGGGTGGGCGGCGGCGTGGACGGGTACGCCGTCGGCTGCGGTGCCTGCGGGGCCTCCTGCCGCTCGGCCTCCTCCTCGCCGCGCCGGCGACCCCACCGGCGGCGCTTGCGCGGGCGTCCCGAGTCGAGACTGAACCCGTTCATCACGTCGGCGAACGTCGGCTCCTGCTGACGCGGTGCGTCGTCGGGACCGCTGGTCATGAAAGCTCACCTGCCTCGTGCCGGTCGTTCGTCGGACGGATGGACATGGGGGTCGACCCGGGGCGCCGGCCGCGTCAGGGCCCGAAGGAGCCCTGCAGCTCGGCGCGCAGCTCCGGGGTGAGCAGCTGGCCGACCCGGTCGACGAGCAGCGTCATCTCGTAGCCGATCAGGCCGATGTCGCAGCTCGGCGAGGCGAGCACGGCGAGGCACGAGCCGTCGCTGATGGACATGAGCAGGACGATCCCGCGGTCCATCTCCACGACGGTCTGGACCACGCCGCCCGCGTCGAAGCAGCGCGCCGCGCCCTGGGTCAGGCTGACCAGGCCGGACGCCACCGCGGCCAGCTGGTCGGCGCGGTCGCGGGGGAGCCGGTCCGACGCCGTGAGCAGCAGCCCGTCGGCGGAGACCACGATCGCGTGCGCGACCCCGGGGACCTTCTCCGCGAAGTTGGTGACCAGCCATCCGAACCGGCTGGGCTGGGTCTGTGGTGCGGTCACGCCGCGGCCTCCTCGACGTCGGTCGGGCCGGTGCCGATGGCCGCCGGTGCGGCCTCCTGCCCGATCATCACTTCTCCTCGTCCTGCTCGGTCGTGCTCCGGGCCTGCCCGGTGCCGCCCGCCGCCGACTGGCGGCGCAGCCGGCTCTCCCGGCCCTGCCGGACGCCCTGCTGGTAGCTCGCCAGACGGCCACGGATGGCCTCGGCGTTGCGGGCCGGCCCCGAGGGCGGAGCCAACACCGCGGATCCTGCCGCGCTGCCCGGGACGAGCCGCGCGCGGGGCCTGCGTTTCGGCAACCCGGCCTCGGTGGTCTCGCTCGCGCCGCGCTCGGTCTCGGCGGCCGTGGCCGCCGCGGTCGCGTCGGCGACCCGCCAGCCCTCGTCCGCCGCGGTGGCGAAACCGCCGGGGCCGCCGGCCGGGCGGTCGGCCCGGAGCGGGTCGCCCGACGCCGGCGTGGCCGCCGCGCCCTGCGCGCCCTCCTCCTCCGCGTCCGTCCAGCGGACCGGGACGGAGCGGTTCGAGCGGAACCAGGCCGACGCGATCTCCTCGAAGATCGGCGTGGTCTGGCCGAGGTCGAAGCGGGACGGGTCGTCGGTCGGGTCGTTCCGGCCGCCGGTGGGGGCGGTGGACGCGGCGCCGAGGGGAGCGGCCGGGGTTCCGGTGGGGGTGGACGTGACTCCGCCGGGGGCGGAGGGGGCCGGGGTGCCGGTGCCCGGGAAGCCGCTGCTCGGGGAGCCCGGGGCGGTCCCGGTCGGGCCCTCGCCGGTCAGGGTGCCGTGGGAGCCCGTGCCGGTGGGGCCGGTGCCGGTGGGGCCGGTGGCGCCGGTTCCCGTGGAGCCGGTGCCGGTGCTGCTCGGGCCCGTGCCGGTGGTGCCGCTCGGGCCCGTGGCCTGGGGGCCGGGGCTCGGACGACGGGTCGGCAGGCCGCCCGACGTGCCGGCGCCGTTCGGCATGCCCGGGGCGCCCGGCGTGCCGGTGCCGTAGGCGAGCGCGCCGCCGTTCCGGTACGGGCTCGGACCGGCGGTGCCCGGCTCCTGGGTCGCCGGGTTCTGGCCCAGCGTGTTCTGGCCCAGCGGATTCTGGCCCAGCGGGTTCTGGCCCGTCGGGCCCTGGCCGGCGGGGAATCGGGGGGCCTGTCGAGGGGCTGTGGGTCCGCCGGTCGGGTCCTGGGCCGGCGAGGTCCCGTTCTGGCCGGTCCGGCCGGTCGGGTTCTGGCCGGTCGGGTTCTGGCCGGTCGGCGCGGTGCCGCCGGTCTGCTCCACGGCCGGGGTGGCCGGGCCGCCCGCGGTGGCCGGGCCGGTCGGCGCAGTGCCGTTGGTGCCGGTGGTGTCGCCGGTGGTGGCGCCGTCGACGCTGCCGTCCGTGGCGCCGTCGACGGTGGGGCGGCCCGAGGGGGTCCGCAACTCGAAGGCGCCCGGGCGGCGCAGCTGCCCCGTGGAGTTCGTGTCCGCGGGCGTGGATGCGGAGAACAAGGCCTCCGTGCCCTCGGCCGAGGCGGACATCGGCCGGTCGGGCCGCCGCTGGGGCAGGCCCGCCGGACCCGTGGGGTGCGCAGTGGACCGGCCGTCGGCACCCGGGCTGGTGCCCGGGACGCGCCGGGGAAGGCCCTGCGAGCCCTCGACACCGGCGGCGGGGGCCGCCGGGGCGGCAGGAGCCCCGCCGGGCCGGTCGCCCTGGTCGGTGCGGTCGGTGCGGTCGGTGCGGTCGGCGCGGTCGGTGCGGTCGGTGCGGTCGGTGCGGTCGGCCGGGGTCCGGCCGGGCGTGCCCGGCGTACGACGCGGCAGCCCGAGGCCCTCGGCGGCGCTCTCGGGGCTCTCGGAAGTTGCCGCGGCCGGACGCTCGGGGCGGTCCTCGGGCTCCCCGCCCCGCCGCGGCAGTGCCGAGGGCGGCCCGTCGGGCCGCTCGCCGCTGTTCACAGCGGGCGTGCGCCGCGGGAGGCCCGCCGCGGTCGGCGGGGCCGGCTCGTCCGAGGTGCGGTCGCCCACATCGGGCGCGTCGGCCGCGGCACCGCCGGCGGCCGGAGCACCGGTCGCGTCGGCTCCGGACGCCCGCTCGGAGGCCCGGGCCGCGGTGGTGTCGATGGCGTCGGTGCGCTCGGCCGGATCCGCGGACTCGGCGGCGGTGCTGCTCGGGGCGCCCGTGCCCGGGGTGGTCGTGCGCGAGCTGACCGGGCCCGGAGCGGCCGGGTCCGGGGTGGATCCGGAGGTCGAGCCGCCGGTCGCGCCCTGGGTGCTCGTGCCCGCCGTGTTCGCGCCCCGCGTGCTCGTGTCCTCGGTGCTCGTGCTCTCGGTGCTCGTGCCCTTGGTGCTCGTGCTCTCGGTGCTCGTGCCCTCGCTGCTCGTGCTCTTCGCGGTCTCGCCGGTCCGTCCGGAGCGGATGCCGGCGGCGCCGGCGAATGCGGTCCCGGCCCCCGCCGCGAAGGCGGCGCCGGTCCCGGAGCGGTCCGTGGGGTCCGAGCGGTCGGTGCCGGCGCGCTCGCCGGTCCCGGTGCCGTCGACCCACGTGCCCTCGACTCCCGCGCCGGTGCTGCCGGTGCTGTCGGTACCGGTGCTGCCTCCGCCGGTGGGCTTCGCCCCGGTGCCCTCGGTCCCGGTGCCCGGGGTCGGGCGGCCCGCGGCGCCACGGCTCTCGGCCGTGCGGCTGTCGGCCTCGCCGCCGCGCTCGACCGCGGCGGACCCGGACGTACCCGCGGGCCTGGTGCCGGAGGGCGCGTCGGTGTCGGTGCCCGAGGACGCGGCCTCGGAGGCGGTGCCGGCGGTGGTGCCGGAGACCGTCGACTCGCTGCCGGTGGCACTCGTCGTCGGCTCGGCCGTGGCATCCCTGGTCGCCGTGGACTCACCGGCGGGCTTCGCATCGACGGCCCGCGTGGCCGCGTCGGGCGTGCCGCTCGAGGGCACGGTCGTCGCCGCGTCGCCGGTCGGCGAGAACGCGCTCGGGGTCGAGCCGTTCGCCCGGGTGACCGGGAGACGGGTGGTGGCGGGCTCGTCCGCGGCCCGGGACGCGGCGCCGGCCTCGGCGGCCGACGTGGCCGCACCGGCCTCGGGCCGCGCGACACTCCCGTCGCGAGCGGCCGCGGTGCCCGTGGCGGGCGTGTCCGCGTCCGCCGCGGCCGAGCCGGCCGGCGGGGTGCGGTCGTCCGCCGGGGCGTCGGCGGTGGACCCCTCGGAGTCGGCGCGCTCCGCCTTCCCCTCGGTGTCCTTCTCCTCGCCGTCCTTGCCGGACTTCCGCAGTGCGGCCGCACCGGCGAGACCCGCGGCCGCACCGGCCAGCGCGGCGCCGGCCGCGGCCACACCGCGCCCGAGCTTCTCGCCGGGCCGGTCGGATCCGGACTTCTGCGGGTCCTCCTGCGCGGCGCCCTGTGCTGCGGTGCCGTCCTCGACAGCACCGTTGCGAGCAGTGCCGTTGCGCAGCGCCTCGTCCGGCTGCGCGCCGCCCCGCGGGGTCCCCTGCTCCCGACCGGTCGGCCGGTCGCCGGTCCGCTCCTGTTCGCGCGTGCCGCGCTCCGCGTCGCCCGGCGTCCCGCCGCGCGGCGTGCGCTTGGGCAGCGCCGGGAGGTCGCCCGAGGCACCCGGGCGGTCGCCGTGGAAGGAGTGCCCGTTGGTCGGGCGGGTCGGGACGGCGGAGCCGTTCGGGGGCCTCCGCAGGCTCTCCACCGGCCACGGGCCGCGCTCCGGACCGGCCGGACGCACGTCCGGGGCCTGTCGGCCCTCCTGCCCGTCGACCACCTGCCCGTCCACGACCTGTCCGGCTGAGCCCCGCCCCTCGGGACCCCGGCCGGGGCCGTACCCGTTCGTCGCCGGGTCGCCGGCCGCGCGCTCCGGCCGGGTGGCCTCGTCCGAGGGCTCGTCGGGCCGCTCGGCCTGCACCGCACCGGTGCCGAAGGCGTCGAACCCGTCGTCCGGGCCGGCGCCGTCCTGCGGGGGGACCGACCCGGGCCGGCGCTGCGGCAGGCCCTTCCCGTTGACGGGCGGTGCGGGCGGGCGCCCACCGCCGCCGAAGGCGGGGGCCGGGCTCATCGGCCCGTCGTCGCCCTGGACCAGGGAGGAGAGCGACGACGGCCGGCCGGGCCCGGTACCGGCGGGCCGCGGCGCGGGCACGGTGCCGGTGCCGGGCGCGGTGGGGCCGCCGCCGAAGGAGGACGCGCCCTGCCCGGCGGCCAGGGCCGCCGGAGCGGCGCCGGTGCGCACCGGCTGCCGGTCCACCGGCTCGGCCGACGGGACCAGCACGGCGGGGACGGTGACCGAGGCGGTGAGGCCGCCGGCGGCGCCGGCCATGCCGCCGGCGAGCCGGATGCCCAGACCGTGCCGGTTGGCCAGGCGGCCGACCACGAACAGGCCCATCCGCCGGGAGGCCGACACGTCGACCGCGGCGGGGGAGGCGAGGCGCTGGTTGGCCTCGCCGAGCTCGTGCTCCGCCATGCCGACGCCGCGGTCGGCGATCTCGATGATCAGGGAGCCGTCGCCCACTCGGGTCGTGCTCATGACGACCTGCGAGTCTGGCGGGGAGAAGTTGGTGGCGTTGTCCAGCAGCTCGGCCAGCAGGTGGACGAGGTCGCTCGCGGCACGCCCGGCGACCGTCGCCACGGGCGGCGGCTGCACGACGACGCGCTGGTACTGCTCGATCTCGGACACCGCGGCGCGCAGGACGTCGACCACCGGGACCGGGGCGACGTTGCGCTTCGCGAGGTCGGTGCCCGCGAGGACCAGCAGGTTCTCGCTGTTGCGCCGCATACGGGTGGCGAGGTGGTCCAGCTGGAAGAGGTTGGACAGCTGGTCCGGGTCCTGCTCGTTGCTCTCCAGCTGCTCGATCAGCTGCAGCTGGCGCTCGACCAGCGCCTGCGAGCGGCGGGAGAGGTTGACGAACATGTTCGAGACGTTCGCCTGCAGCGCGGCCTGGTCCGCGGCGAGGCGGATGGCCTGCCCGTGCACGGCGTCGAACGCCCGGGCCACCTGGCCGACCTCGTCCCGGCCCGCGAGCGGCACCGGCTCGACCATCGCGTCGAGGGGCTGGCCGGAGCGCATGGTCTCGACCGCCTGCGGCAGCCGGCGCTCGGCGACGTCGAGGGCGGAGCGGCGGAGCACCCGCAGCGAGCGGATCAGGCTGCGGGCGAGCAGCACGATGATCGCGATGCCGAGCAGCACGCCCAGCATGAGCAGCACGGAGTTGACGCCGGCCTTGTTGCTCGCGTCCTCCTGGGCCTGCGTGGAGGTGGCGGTCAGCTCGTCGCCGACGCCGGACCCGGCGCGCTCGACGACCTGGGCGGCCTGCTGGTACGCCGCGTCCCACGCCGCCGGGTCCGCCGCCAGCGGGCGGTCGGTCGGGGTGGCCATGATCTGGGTCCGCAGCCGCTCGAAGTCGACGTTGGCCCCGTCCGTGGCGAAGTTGCCGAAGCGCGCGAACTGCTCCGGCGTGAGGCCCACCTGGTAGTCGGCGAAGGCCGTGGCGAACGCCGCGGCGGCGCCCGTCACCGTGATCTTGTCCTGCTCGCTCAGCCGGCCCGCGGCGATCGCACCCGCGAGCACCGTGTGCTGGAGGGCCAGGGCCTCGCGCGCCTCGCCGGTCGCGGTGAGCGCGTCCCCCAGGCCGCCCGCGTAGGTGGTCTCGCCCTGGTGGATCAGTGCCCGATCCAGGACGTCCGTGCGCTGGACGATGGTCGTGTACCGGGTGGTGATGTCGTCGATCCCGGCCGGCGAGCCCGCCGCGTCCGTCCGCAGCACGGGGAGCTGGGTGAACCCGCCCTCGGCCTGCTGCAGCGCGGTGGTGCCGCTCGCGTCGAGCTGGGCGGTGTCGGCCAGCGCCGCGCGCACCTCGCCGAGCCTCGCGTCCGTGTCCGCGGCGGCGCGGGTCAGCGCGCCGCGGTCGCCCGTGCGCCCGCCGGCGACGAACAGCACGGCGGTGTTGCGCTCCGCCTGCAGGGCCTGCGCCGCGGCGGAGACGTCCTGGCGGATCTCGAGCAGGCGGTTGTCCCGGCCCAGCTGCTCGGCCACGCCCGCCTGGTCGGAGATGCGCAGCACGCCCAGCACCAGGGCCAGCAGGGTGGGCACGAGGCCCACGGCCACCAGCTTGGCGGCCAGGCTCCAGTTGCGGGGGTTCAGCCGCTCCGACCACGCGGGGTGGCGTTCGGTGCTGGTCACGTCAACGTCTCCCTGATGTGGCTCGCGACGACCTGACCGACCTTGACACGGGGACCCGACGATTCGCGCCCCGCGGGCACCTGGGGGAGCCGAGGTGCCCGCCGGTTGCGGCCAGTGGCCGAGCGGCTCGCACGCGTGTTCGGCGAGGCCGGGGGCGGTGCGGGGGAGCCCGCGGGGAGCGGTGCGGTGATCGTTCGGGCCTTCCGGTCGGGGCCGGACGCGCGCCCCCGCCCGGCCGAGGCCGGGCCCGGGGCGCTGCCGGTTGGCTTCTCGTGCAGTGGTTTCGCGCGTGGTGTCCGCGACACGCGGCGGCTGGGGAGGCCGCCCACCCGCGAGCGCGGATAGGATCGTCGCGGCACACCTGCGTACTGCGGACAGTGCCCGGCCAGCATAGCCGGAGGTGGCGGGACACCCGCCCCGGACGAGCGCCTCGTCCCCGCCCCCGAACGGGTGGCGCCGCCGCCGACCGCTCACCGTCCGTGAGACACCGCCCGGCTCACGACGAGTGGCGGGCCGTGTACCCGATCGACATCCCCGAAGGGACCCGCGAGTGACCGACGGACCGCTCATCGTCCAGTCCGACAAGACGCTGCTGCTCGAGGTCGACCACCCGGCGGCGGACGAGGCGCGGATGGCGATCGCCCCCTTCGCGGAGCTGGAGCGCGCGCCCGAGCACGTGCACACCTACCGCGTCACGCCGCTCGCGCTGTGGAACGCGCGGGCCGCCGGGCACGACGCCGAGCAGGTCGTCGACGCCCTGGTCCGCTTCTCCCGCTACGCCGTCCCGCAGCCGCTGCTGGTGGACGTCGTCGACACCATGGGCCGGTACGGCCGGCTCCAGCTGTCCAACGACCCCGCGCACGGCCTGGTCATGACCGCGCTGGACCGCGCGGTGCTGGAGGAGGTGCTCCGGCAGAAGAAGATCGCCCCGATGCTGGGCGCCCGGATCGACGACGACACCGTCGTCGTCCACCCCTCGGAGCGCGGGCACCTCAAGCAGATGCTGCTCAAGGTGGGCTGGCCGGCCGAGGACCTGGCCGGCTACGTCGACGGCGAGGCGCACCCGATCGAGCTGGTCCAGGACGGCTGGACCCTGCGGGACTACCAGGCCCAGGCCGTCGACGGGTTCTGGGACGGCGGCTCCGGCGTGGTGGTCCTGCCCTGCGGCGCGGGGAAGACGCTGGTCGGCGCGGCGGCGATGGCCCGGGCCAAGGCCACCACGCTGATTCTGGTGACCAACACCGTCTCCGGCCGGCAGTGGAAGCGCGAGTTGGTGGCGCGCACCAGTCTCACCGAGGACGAGATCGGCGAGTACTCGGGCGAGAAGAAGGAGATCCGCCCGGTCACGATCGCGACCTACCAGGTGATCACGCGCAAGACCCGGGGCGAGTACAGGCACCTGGAGCTGTTCGACTCCCGGGACTGGGGCCTGGTCGTCTACGACGAGGTGCACCTGCTGCCCGCGCCCGTCTTCCGGATGACGGCGGACCTGCAGTCCCGCCGCCGGCTGGGGCTGACCGCGACGCTGGTCCGCGAGGACGGCCGGGAGGGCGACGTCTTCTCCCTGATCGGGCCCAAGCGCTACGACGCCCCGTGGCGGGACATCGAGCAGCAGGGCTGGATCGCCCCCGCCGAGTGCACCGAGGTCCGCGTCACGCTGACCGAGAGCGAGCGGCTCGGCTACGCGACCGCGGAGGCCGAGGAGCGGTACCGGATGGCGTCGACGGCGCGCACCAAGCTGCCCGTCGTCAAGGCCATCCTGGACCGGCACCCGGGGGAGCCGACGCTGGTCATCGGGGCCTACCTGGACCAGCTCGACGAGCTCGGCGAGGTGCTGGACTGCCCGGTGATCCAGGGCTCCACGAAGAACAAGGAGCGCGAGGCGCTGTTCGACGCCTTCCGTGCCGGCGAGCTGAAGCGCCTGGTCGTGAGCAAGGTCGCCAACTTCTCCGTCGACCTGCCGGAGGCGACCGTGGCCGTGCAGGTCTCGGGCACCTTCGGGTCCCGGCAGGAGGAGGCCCAGCGGCTCGGGCGGCTGCTGCGGCCCAAGGGCGACGGGCGGCAGGCCCACTTCTACTCGGTCGTGTCGCGGGACACCCTGGACACCGACTACGCCGCGCACCGTCAGCGGTTCCTGGCCGAGCAGGGGTACGCGTACCGCATCGTGGACGCGGACGACCTGCTCGGTCCGGCCCTACCGGAGGTGGGCTGACCGGAGCGTGACGGACCGCTCCCCGGACGGGCGTACCGGCTCACCCCGATGCGCCCGTGCGTCGAAAGGCCAGGTCGTGGACACTCGGTGGCGCAACCGTGACAGGGAGCCGAGGAATGTCCGTCGCCGGCTGGATCGTCGTCGGGGTGCTGGCCTGGGTGGCCGTCGCCCTGGTCGTCGCGGTGCTCGTCGGGCGGATGGTGCGGCTGCGGGACCGGCAGGTGCCCGAGGACCCCTTCCCCCGCCCGGCACCCCCGCCCGAGCAGGACCCGTCCTGGCCGCACACCGGCGGGCGCGCACCCCGGACCCCGGAGCCCCGCCGACCCCGGCGCTGATCCGGGTCGGTCTCCGGGAGGGATCCGGGGCCGACCCCGAGGTGCGGGCCGGGCGCCGGCGGCAGGCTCGTGGTCATGGAACAGCAGACCACTGTCACCCCCGACCAGCCGACCGTCGTCCCCGCGCCGCGGGAGCAGAAGCCCTTCCGGCTGCACCGCAGCCGCCGGGACAGGATGCTCGCGGGCGTCTGCGGCGGGCTCGCCGAGAGTCTGGGCGTCGACGCGGGCCTCATCCGGATCGCGCTCGTCGCGCTGACGATCCTCGGGTTCGGCTTCGGCATCGTCCTGTACCTCGCGGCCTGGATCCTCGCGCCCGAGGAGTGAGCCCGGACCGAGCCCGGGGTGGGCCCGGGGCGGAGGGCACACCTCTGCACTTGGGTGTGTCGCAGCTCACCGGGTGTGTGTCATCGTCCGCGCGTGCGCCAGAACCCCGCGACCGAGCGGGCCGCCGAGCGGCGGCACCTGCTCGACCTGCTGCTCGCCGAGCGCGAGGGCCTGCTGTCCGTCCTGGACCGGGTCCTCGCCCTGCGGGGCACCGCCCGGCTGATCCGCGAGGCGGCCGGCGCCGACGCCGGGTTCCTCGGCGAGCGGGTGCCGGGCGGCGGGACCGTGATCCGCTGGACGGACGGCACGCGCACGGACGCCCTGCAGGACCTCGCGGTCGACGTCGGGCGCGGCGTGGGCGGCCGCGCGCTCCTGCTCGGGGAACCGGTCGCGGTGCAGGACTACGTGTCCGCCCCGACCATCACCCACGACTACGACGAGCGGGTCCGCCGGGAGGCCCTCGGCGCCCTGGTCGCGGTCCCGGTCCTGGACCGCGACTGCCCGCTGGCCGTCGCCTACGCCGGGCTGCACGGGCCGGGGACCTTCGGCGACGCCGCGGTCGACGCCGTGCGCCGGGCCGCCGAGAAGGCCGTCCCGACCCTGCGGCTGGCCGACGCCGCCGCGGCCAACGTGGACGGCGCCGTCGCCGCCGAGCGCCGCCGCATGCAGGCCTCGCTGCACGACTCGGTCGGCGCGATGCTCTTCTCGATCGGCGCGCAGGTCCGCGACCTGCGCGCCGACCTGCCGGACAACCCGGCGCTCGCCGGGCGGCTCACCCGGATCGAGGCAGACGTCTCCGAGGCCTCCCGCGCCCTGCGGGAGGCCCTGCTCGCGCTGGCGGAGAGCTCGCCCGAGCGCGCGCTGCCCGTCGAGCTGGCCGAGCACTGCCGCAGCTACCAGACCCGCACCGGGGTGACCTGCCGCTTCGTCCAGCTCGGCCCGGTCGCACCGCTCGACGCCGAGCGCACCGCGATCCTCGTCGCCGTCGCCCGGGAGGGCCTGCTCAACGCCGAGAAGCACGCCGGCGCCAGCACCGTGATCGTCAGCCTCGCGCCGGACGACGCCGGCGGCGTCCAGCTCGCGGTGGCCGACGACGGCGGCCCGGCCGAGCCCGCCGGCGGCACGGCCGGCACGGGGCTGGGCGTGCGGATGCTCTCGGCCCGCGCCGAGCGGCTCGGCGGGCGGGTCGGGCTGATCCACGACGAGGACGGCGGGACCACCCTGCGCGTCGCCCTGCCGGCCGCCCCGGTGCCCGGCCCGTGAGCGCCGCGCGAGTGATGGTCGTCGACGACCATCCCGTGGTGCGCGACGGCGTCGCGCTGCTGCTGCGCGGCGAGCCGTCGCTCTCGGTGGTCGGGTCCGCCGAGTCCGGGCGCACCGCGCTCGACCGGGCCCGCGAGCTGCGCCCCGACCTGGTGCTGCTCGACCTCCGGCTGCCGGACATGCTGGCGCCCGAGGTCGTCGTCGGGCTGCGGGAGGTGTGCCCGGGGGCCCGGGTCGTCGTCTTCACCGCGCACGGGGACCACCACGGGATCCGTGCCGCGCTCGACGCCGGCGCCCACGGCTGCCTGGTCAAGGACGCGGCGGCGACCGATCTCGTCGCCGCCCTGCGCGCGGTGCTCCGCGGGGAGCGCGTGGTGGACCCGCGCATGGTCCCGGCCGCCGACGCCGCGGCCTCGGCGCTCGAGCGCACCGGCCTGACCCGACGCGAGTACGAGGTGCTCCGGCTGGCCGCCCAGGGCCGGACCAACCCGGAGATCGCCGAGGCCACGGGCCTGACCCGCAACACCGTGAAGACCTACCTGCAGTCCGCGCTGCACAAGCTCGGGGCCCGCAACCGGGTCGAGGCGATCGGCAAGGCCAGCGAGGCGGGTCTGCTCTAGCCGTTCTGCACGTTCCGTGATCGTGACACCCCGTTCGTCCGAACCTCTCCACCTGGGGGTGTGGCGGGGCGTGTGACCGGCACCACGATGTGCGCCGACCGGCCGCGGCGGCCGGGGGAGGCGGTGCGACGGGTGCTGAGCGTGCGCGGGCTCTCGGTCCGCTACGGGCGGTCGGTACATGCCCTCGAGGAGGTCGACCTCGAGGTCGGCGCGGACAGCGTGCTGGCGGTCCTGGGCGGCAACGGCGCCGGGAAGTCGACCCTGCTCCGCGCCGTCTCGGCCACGCTGCGGCTGCACGGCGGCGCCGTCACGGCCGGCGAGATCCGGTTCCGCGACGAGCGCCTCGACAAGCTGGACCCGGCAGCGGTGGTGCGGCACGGCGTGGTCGCGGTGCCGGAGGGCCGCCAGGTGTTCGCCCGGATGACGGTCGAGGAGAACCTGCGGGCCGGCGGCCTCGGCGCCCGGTCGGCCGCGGTCCGGTCGTCGGCGCGCGAGCGGGTGGCCGAGCTCTTCCCCGTGCTGGCGGAGCGGGCGTCGCAACGGGCGGGCCTGCTCTCCGGCGGCGAGCAGCAGATGCTGGCCATCGGCCGCGCCCTGATGTCCGGCCCCGAGCTCCTGCTGCTCGACGAGCCCTCGCTCGGCCTCGCACCGCAGATGGTCGGCCGGATCGCGGGGATCGTCGGCGAGATCCACGCCCAGGGCACCGCGGTCGTCCTGGTGGAGCAGAACGCCACCATGGCGCTCGAGGTCGCCGACCACGCCGCCGTCCTCGAGGTCGGCCGGATCGCGCTGACCGGGACCGCCGCCGAGCTCGCCGCCAGCGACGACGTCCAGCGTCTCTACCTCGGCGGGCACGCCGAGTCGACGAAGACCGCCGAGGCCGAGCAGGCCGAGGCGCTGGCCCACCGCCCGCGCCGTTCCCTGACGAGGTGGGCCGGATGAGCGCCGCCCCCGAGGCCGTGTCCGAGCCGGGCCTCCCCGAGGTCCGCGACGACGTCCGGACCCTCGCCGTCGACGACGTCACGCTGCGGTTCGGCGGCATCACCGCCCTGTCCGAGGTGACCTTCACCGTCCGCCCCGGCACCGTGCACGCCCTGATCGGGCCGAACGGCGCGGGCAAGTCCAGCTGCTTCAACGTGATCAGTGGGCTGTACCGGCCGACGTCCGGCCGGGTCCGGCTGGGGGACACCGAGCTCACCGGCACCCCGCCGCACCGGCTGGCGGCCCTCGGCGTCGGCCGCTCCTTCCAGAACATCGCGCTCTCGCCCGGCAGCACGGTCCGGGACAACGTGCTGCTCGGCCGGCACGCCCTCACCCGCGGCGGGTTCGTCAGCGGCGGGCTGCGGCTGCCGCGGACCGTTCGCTCCGAGCGCCGGCACGTCGCCCGGGTCGAGGAGATCTGTGCCTTCCTCGGCGTCGCGGACCGGCTGGACGTCCCGGTCGGGGCCCTGCCCTACGGCGTCGCCAAGCGGGTCGACATCGCCCGGGCACTGGCCGTCGAGCCGACCCTGCTGCTGCTCGACGAGCCGGCGGCCGGGCTGAACGCCACCGAGACCGCCGAGATGGGCGTGACGATCCGCGACCTGCGGGACGCCCTGGGGATCTCGGTGCTGCTCGTCGAGCACGACATGGGGCTGGTCATGGGCATCGCGGACCGGGTGAGCGTCCTCGACTTCGGGCGGCTGATCGCCGACGGGCCGCCCGCCGAGGTGCAGGCCGATCCCGAGGTGGTCCGCGCGTACCTGGGGACGGGCGGGGAGGAGCCGGAGTGAACACGTTCCTGCAGCTCGTGCTCAACGGGCTGGGCAAGGGCGCGGTCTACGCCCTGCTCGCGCTGGGCTTCGTCGTGATCTTCAAGGCGACCGAGGTGGTGAACTTCGCGCACGGCTCGCTCGTGCTGATCGGCGGCTACCTGGTCTACGCCACGAAGGACGCGCTCGGCTGGGCGGGCGCGGCGGCGCTCGGGATCGTCGCCGCGGCGCTGGCCGCCCTGCTGATCGAACGGCTGCTGATCGCCCACGCGCGCAACGCCGACGTCAACAGCCTCGCCCTGCTCACCATCGGCGTCGACGTGATCATCACCGAGGAGATCGTGCGCCGGCTGCGCGCGGACATCCCCTTCATCGGCGACCCGTACGACGCCCAGCCGCTCCAGTTCGCCGGGCTGACGGTCTTCCGGACCCAGCTCGTGGCGCTCGTCGTCGGGATCGTGCTGATCACGGCGTTCTTCCTGGCCTTCCGCTTTTCCAACTGGGGTGTCGCGATGCGGGCCCAGGCCGAGAACCGCGAGGCCGCGGCGCTCATGGGGATCCGCAGCTCGCGGGTCACGGCCACGGCCTGGCTGCTCGCCGGCGCGCTGGCGGGCGTCGCCGTGCTGTTCATGGCGACCCAGGACTTCTCCGGAGCCGGGCTCGGCCGGGGCACGCACGCGATCGCGCTGATCGCCTTCCCCGCGGCGATCCTCGGCGGGCTCGACTCGACCGCCGGCGCGGTCGTCGGCGGGTTGATCGTGGGGCTGACCGAGGCGCTGTCGGCCCAGTACGTCTCCTTCGAGTTCTCCAAGAGCGCGGTGTTCCTGGTGATGCTGCTGATCCTCGTCGCCAAACCGAGCGGTCTGTTCGGGACGAGGGAGCTGAGTCGTGTCTGAGCGGAGCGTGCGGAGCGAACGACGACTCGAGCGAAGCGTGCGGAGCGAACATCATGTCTGAGGTGACGGTGACGCCGCCGGAGACGGCGGAGGCGCCGCCCGCGCCGGCGCCGCGCCGGCCCCGGAACTGGGCGAAGATCGCCGGGGTCGCGCTGCTGCTCCTGGTGCTCGTGCTGTTCCCGGTGATCACGGGGACCGAGGTGGCCTACCTCAAGGCCGGGCAGTACGTCCTGATCGGCGTGGTCGGCGCGATCGGGCTGACCATGCTCGTGGGCCAGGCCGGCCAGCTCTCCCTCGCGACCCCCTTCTTCCTGCTGGTCGGCGCGGTGAGCTACGCCGTGCTGGCGGGCGACTCGGGGGACACCGGGGACCTCGTCGGGCTCGGCTGGCCGCCCCTGCTCGCGGTGATCGGCGCCGTCGTGATCTGCGGGCTGGTCGGCCTCGCGTTCGCGCCGGTGTCCGGCCGGCTGCGCGGGATCTACCTCGGTGTGGCCTCCCTGTCCCTGGTCTTCCTGGGGCTGTACCTGGGCCAGTCGCTGGACATGCTCAGCGGCGGCACCTCGACCGGCCGGCCGCCGCCCACCTTCGACCTGTTCGGCTTCCGGTTCGCCAACACCGAGCCGGCGCCGACGATCCTCGGCGTCGCGGTGCAGAAGCAGCAGCGGCTCTGGTACCTGTTCCTCGTCCTGGCCGTGGGCGCCTACCTGCTGGCCCGCGGCGCGGTGCGCAGCCGCATCGGCCGGGCCTGGCGCGCCGTGCGGGACAACGAGGCCGCGGCCACCGCGATGGGCGTGCACGTCAGCCGCGTCAAGGCCGGGGCGTTCACGATCTCGTCGGCCTACGCGGGCCTCGCGGGTGTGATGACGGCGCTCTGGCTCGACCTGGTCAAGCCGGACGAGAACGAGTTCGTCGGCACCTACTCCATCACCGTCGCGATCGGCTACCTCGCCATGGTGATCATCGGCGGTCTCGGGTCGATCCCGGGCGCCGTCGCCGGCGCGGTGCTGGTCAACGGCCTGCCGCAGCTGCTCACCCTCGGCGCCACCGAGTTCGGCTGGTTCGCCGACGCCCAGTTCGGCGGCCCGTCCCCGGTCCTGATCAGCGCGTTCGTCTACGGCGTGGCCGTCGTGCTGGTCGTGATGTTCGAACCCGGCGGGCTCGCGGCGATCGGCCGCCGGCTCGCCCACGTCAGGGCAGCCCGCCCCACCCGAGGAGGAGATCGACGATGATCGACAGGCGGAGGCGGCTGGCCGCGCTCGCCGGCGGACTCGCAGCCGGCCTGGTGCTGGCCGCGTGCGGCAGCACCGCGGACAACGCGTCGTCGGGCGGCGGGGCCGGCGGGGTCAAGACCGACAAGGGCGTCACCGACACGACCATCACCCTCGGCGTGATGACCGACCGCACCGGCGTGTTCAAAAACCTCGGCGAGGCCCTGACCGGCGGCAACGAGCTGTGGGTCAAGGACGTCAACGCCGCGGGCGGCATCTGCGGGCGCCAGCTGGCGCTCGAGATCGTCGACCACGGGTACAAGGCGGACACCGCGAAGACGCTCTACCCGCAGCTCGAGCCCAAGGTCCTCGGCATCACCCAGCTCGTCGGGTCGCCGGTGCTCGCGGCGCTCAAGCAGAACCTGATCGACGACAACGTGCTCACCGCGCCGGCCTCGTGGTCGTCGGAGATCCTCAACAACCCGAACGTCATGATGATCGGCACCACCTACGACCTGGAGATCATCGACGGCCTCGCCTACCTGCAGCAGCAGGGCATGATCGCGGACGGCGACACCATCGGCCACATCTACATCGACGGCGAGTACGGCGGCAACGGCCTGCGCGGCTCGAAGTACTACGCCTCCAAGCACGGCATGACCGTGCAGGAGGCCAAGATCACCTCCACGGACAACGACCTGGCCAACATCGTCACCGGGCTCAAGGGCGCCGGGGTGAAGGCGATCGTGCTGACGACGACGCCGGGCCAGACCGCGTCCGCGATGGCGAACAACGCCGCGCTCGGCCTGAACGTCCCGGTGCTCGGCAACAACCCGACCTTCGACCCGGCGCTGCTGCAGAGCCCAGCCGCGGCGTCGCTGGACAAGCTGTACGTGGCGGCGTCGAGCGCGCCGTTCTCGTCGCCGACGCCCAAGGCGGTCGAGGTCGCCAACGACTACAAGGCGACCTACCCGGACAAGCCGAAAAACGCCGGCGCGCAGGCCGGGTACGTGGAGAGCCTGGTGTGGCAGGCGGTGCTGGAGAAGGCCTGCCAGAACGGCGACCTCACCCGCGCGGGCGTGCAGACCGCGTTGAAGTCGCTGACCTCGGTCACGACGGAGAACCTCGTCGCGCCGCTGGACTACAGCATCCCGGGCGCCCCGCCCACCCGCGGCGTCTACATCGCCAAGGTGGACCAGAACGCCGAGGGCGGGCTGACGGAGGTCGCCCCGCTGTTCACCGCCCCCGACGCCCAGGGCTACAAGGCCCCGCACCAGCAGTCCTGACGGCGGGCTCTGGGCTTCCGCGAGTCGGTTCTGGGCTTCCGCGAGTCGGGCTCTCGGCTCCCGCGAGTCGGGCTCTGGGCTTCCGCGAGTCGCGCTCTGGGCTCCCGCGAGTCGCGAGTTCCGGTAGCGCGAGTCGGCAGTTCCGGGACACCGAGTCGGCGATCCCGGGAGATCGGACAGGGCCGGGGCGGCTCCCCATGAGCGCCCCGGCCCTCGCACGTCAGCGGCGGCGGCCCGACCAGTGGGGGTCGGCGGTGAGCAGCGGCCATGGCGCCGGAACCGTCGGAACCGGCGTCGGCTGGTGCGTGGTGACCGCCTCCTTCGGCGATCTCCGACACGCGATCCGTGTGCTCCGGTCGCTGGCCCCCGACGCGAAGGCCCTCGACCCGCCGGAGCCGGCGACCGCTCTCCGCGAGCGCGCCGACGCCGTCGCCGCCGCCCACTCCCTGTGATCCATCCGACGGTCACGGGAGTGCGAGGCCGCGAACGCTCCTGTGACTCTCGGGTCGATCATGAAGCCGGTGAGCGATCCGAGCGCTACTCGAGCGTCGCAAGCCGAACCACACCTGCCGCTCGGAAGGATCATGAACGGCGTCGAGCCGGGTTCCGTCCAAGGAGCGTGCTGAATCGACCGTTCCGGGGCTCCGCGGCGGTGGCCGCCGGGTGGGTCACGCCCGGGCAGCTGCGCGGACCCCGCTTCCACCGCCTCTTCTCCGATGTCTACGTCCCCGCTGCACCCGGGCTGGACCCGTCGCACCTGGCGGTGCGGGCGAGGGGCGCCTACCTGTTGGTCGAGGGACGCGGGGTAGTGGGCGGTTGGGCCGCGGCCGAGCTGCTGGGCGCGTCCTGCGGGCCGGCGGACGCGCTGGTCGACGTCGTGGTGCCGGGTGGCTCGCAGCGCGCACAACCGGGGCTGCGGGTTCGTCGGGGGCAGCTCTTCCCGGACGAGGTCACGCTGGTGGACGGCGTGCGGGTCACCTCGGCGAGGCGTACCGCGTTCGACCTCGCCCGGCGCTGCACGCTGTGGGACGCGATCGTGGCCGTCGACGCGCTGGCCAGGGTGGGGGAGTTCGAGCCGGCCGAGTTGCTGGTGATGCGGACGCGGCACCTCGGCGCGCGGGGAAGCGCGCGGCTGCCGGAGATCGTGCGTCGCGCCGACCGACTCTCCGGTTCGCCGATGGAGACCCGGATCCGACTCGCGATCGCCGACGCGGGCCTGCCGCGCCCGGTTCTCCAGCATCCCGTCGGCCCGTACGAACTCGACCTCTCCTACCCGCGCCTGCTGCTCGCATTCGAGTACAACGGCGGCGACCACCTCGAGCCCGAGCGAGCCCTGCGTGATCTCGCGCGGGAGGCACACCTCGCCCGAGCGGGCTGGCGGGTCGTGCGGTTCTCGGCGCTCGAGGTCCACCGCCGTCCCGACCTCGTCGCGGCACGGGTCCAGCGTGAACTGCTGGCCGCCTGCGAGGCCCGCGGGCTCGACCCGGCCCGGCTGGCCGACCACCTGTGATCGCCACGACCGACACAGGTGAGCTGTCGGGGCAGCGGTCCTGTCGCGCTCGGAACGATCATGCTGCGCGAGCGTCACGGGGAAGCTGTCGGAGCAGCGATTCTGTCCCGCTTGGAGTGATCATGCTGTCGCGAGTGGGATCGGGGGCGAGTGGCACCGGGAGGGGTGTCGATCCAGCGTTCCTGGCGCAGTCGAGCGATCATGCTGAGTGAGCGTCACGGGAGGCTGTCCGCGAACGGCAATCCTGCCGCCCAGACCGATCATGCTGTCCGAGCGGCACGGAAGGGTCGCCAGGACAGCGGTCCTGTCGCGCTCGGAACGATCATGCTGCCGCGAGCATAACGGAGGAGCTGGCGGGGCAGCGGCCCTGTCCCGCTCGCAGCGATCATGCTGCCGCGAGCGTCACGGGAGAGGTGGTGGCGCAGCGGTCCGGTACCGCTCGGAACGATCATGCTTCGTGAGCGTCACGGTGCTGCTGTCGCGGCAGCCGCCGGGTGACGCGCGGACGGATCACGTGGTGACCACCGGCCGTGTGTGGTGCTGGCACGACTGTCTCCCGGCCCGGCCGTTCCTAGCGTGATCGGCATGACGACGACGCCGCACGACGCCCCGGGACGGACCGGGCGCCGCTCCACCGGACCCGGCTCGCTGACCGCGGGCCTGGGGCATCCCGGCGCCCTCGTTCCGGCACGCCGACCGGCACCCGTCTCGGCGCCCGTCCCGGCGCCCGTCTCGACGTCCCGTCCGGCGCCCGTCCCGGCGTCCCGTCCGGCGACCATCCCGGCGCCCCTCTCGGCGCCCATTGCGGCTTCCGTTCGGGCATCCGCTCCGGTACTCCGTCCGGCGGCCATCCCGGCACCCGTTGCGGCTTCCGTTCGGGCATCCGCTCCGACACCTCTTCCGGCGGCCGTCCCGCCGGCGCGTCTCCCCGACAGCCCGTTCGCCGAGCAGCCCTACCTGCGCTTCCCCACCTCGTCCCGCCCACCCGAGCAGCCGGACGCGGGGCGCGGGCCGGCGCCCACGGGGGTGCTCGCGACCAGGGTCGTCGGGCTCTGCCTGACGACCCTGTGCGCGCTCGTGCCCGCGTGGTTCGGGCTGATGGCGGTCGCGTTCGGGCTGGGCCTGGCGCACTGGGGCGGGGTGGCGTTCGGCGCGGTCCTCGGTGTGGTCGCAATCGCCTGGCCGGTCGGCTTCTGGTTCGCGACGACGAGGGCACGTCGGGTCTGGCCCGTACTCGTCGCCCTGGTCCCGACCGCCCTGATGATCGGCGGGGGCGTCTGGTTCTGGATCACCGGCTGAGCAGGCCCGGGTCGTCCCGAGAACGCCGCAGGGGCGGCGGGCCGAAGCCCACCGCCCCCGCGGGACGAACTCGCCGAACGGACGCGGAACCGATGCTTCGCTCCGCAAGCTCCGCTCAGAAGTCCATGCCGCCCATGCCGCCGGTCGGGTCGCCGGCCGGAGCGGCGTTCTTCTCCGGCTTGTCGGCGATGACCGCCTCGGTGGTGAGGAACAGGGCCGCGATCGAGGCCGCGTTCTGCAGCGCCGAGCGGGTGACCTTGGCCGGGTCGATGATGCCGGCCTTGACCAGGTCCTTGTACTCACCGGTGGCCGCGTCGAGGCCCTCGCCCGCGGGGAGGTTGCGCACCTTCTCCGCGACGACGCCGCCCTCGAGGCCGGCGTTGACGGCGATCTGCTTGAGCGGCGCCTCCAGGGCGACCTTCACGATGTTCGCGCCGGTCGCCTCGTCGCCGTCCAGGCCGAGGCCCTCGAACAGGCCCGCACCGGCCTGGATCAGGGCGACGCCGCCGCCGGCGACGATGCCCTCCTCGACGGCCGCCTTCGCGTTGCGGACGGCGTCCTCGATGCGGTGCTTGCGCTCCTTGAGCTCGACCTCGGTGGCCGCGCCCGCCTTGATGACCGCGACACCGCCGGCCAGCTTGGCCAGGCGCTCCTGCAGCTTCTCGCGGTCGTAGTCCGAGTCGGTGCGCTCGATCTCGGCGCGGATCTGGTTGACGCGACCGGCGATCTGGTCGGCGTCCCCCGCACCGTCGACGATGGTGGTCTCGTCCTTGGTGACGACGACCTTGCGCGCCCTGCCGAGCAGCGACAGGTCGGCGTTCTCCAGCTTGAGGCCGACCTTCTCCGAGATGACCTCGCCGCCGGTCAGGATCGCCATGTCGGCGAGCATGGCCTCGCGGCGGTCACCGAAGCCCGGGGCCTTGATGGCGACGGACTTGAAGGTGCCACGGATCTTGTTGACGACGAGCGTGGCCAGGGCCTCGCCCTCGACGTCCTCGGCGATGATCGCCAGCGGCTTGCCCGACTGCATGACCTTCTCCAGCAGCGGGAGCAGGTCCTTGACGGTCGAGATCTTGGAGGAGACGAGGAGGACGTACGGGTCCTCGAGCTCGACCTCCATGCGCTCCGCGTCGGTCACGAAGTACGGGGAGATGTAGCCCTTGTCGAAGCGCATGCCCTCGGTGAGCTCGAGCTCGAGCCCGAAGGTCTGCGACTCCTCGACGGTGATGACGCCTTCCTTGCCGACCTTGTCCATCGCCTCGGCGATGAGCTCGCCGATCTGCTTGTCGGCGGCGGAGATCGACGCGGTGGCGGCGATCTGCTCCTTGGTCTCGACCTCCTTGGCCGACTTCAGGAGCGCCTGCGAGACGGCCTCGACGGCCTTCTCGATGCCGCGCTTGAGACCCATCGGGTTCGCGCCGGCGGCGACGTTGCGCAGGCCCTCGCGGACCAGCGCCTGCGCCAGCACGGTGGCGGTGGTGGTGCCGTCCCCCGCGATGTCGTCGGTCTTCTTCGCGACCTCCTTGACGAGCTCGGCGCCGATCTTCTCCCAGGCGTCCTCGAGCTCGATCTCCTTGGCGATCGACACACCATCGTTGGTGATGGTGGGCGCGCCCCACTTCTTCTCCAGGACGACGTTGCGGCCGCGCGGGCCGAGCGTCACCTTGACGGCGTCGGCGAGGGTGTTCATGCCGCGCTCGAGCCCGCGGCGCGCCTCCTCGTCGAACGCGATCTGCTTCGCCATGGGGGTGGTCCTCCGTTGGGATGACTCGTCGGTTCGAACACGGCGCCCGCGACGGACGGCCGGCAACCCTGCGCCGGCCTCACCGGCCCGACCTGGCACTCCCGACAGGCGAGTGCCAGCGCCGTTTTTAGCACTCGGGGTGGGCGAGTGCAACCGAGCCCGGGGCGACCCCGCCCCCGTGGCGGTCCTGCGGCAGGATGGCCGGTGTGACCGCCGCGAAACCGCCCCGCACCGTCGAGGAGCACAGGGCCGTCGTCGCGGCCCTCCTGCCGCCGACCGGCGTGGTCGTGGTGCCGCTCGCCGAGGCGCGCGGGCGGGTGCTGGCGGAGCCGGTGACCGCGGCGATCTCCCTGCCGCCCTTCGACAACTCGGCGATGGACGGGTACGCCGTGCGGGCCGCGGACGTCGCCGGGGCGAGCGAGGCGGCGCCCGTCACCCTGCCCGTCGCCACCGACATCCCCGCCGGCCGTACGGACGTGCCGCCGCTCGAGCCCGGCACCGCCGCCCGGATCATGACCGGCGCCCTCGTGCCGGCGGGTGCCGACACGATCGTGCAGGTCGAACTGACGGACGGCGGGACCGGGCGCGTCGCGATCTCCGCCGCGCCCCCGCCCGGGACCCATGTGCGGACCGTCGGCGAGGACGTCCACGAGGGCACGGTGGTGCTCGACGCCGGCACGGTCCTCGGCGCCGCACAGATCGGCGTGGCCGCCGCCGTCGGCCGGGACTCGCTGCCGGTACGCCGCCGGCCGCACGTCCTCGTGCTCTCCACCGGCTCCGAGCTCGTCGCGCCGGGCGAGCCGCTGGAGCGGGGCCAGATCTACGAGTCCAACGGCTCCATGCTCGCCGCCGCCGTCCGGGACGCGGGCGCCACCGCCGAGCAGCTCCGCTTCGTGCCGGACGACGTCGAGCAGTTCCGGAAGGTCCTCGCCGAGCGGATCGTCGCGGGCGTCGACCTGGTGCTGACCTCCGGCGGGGTCAGCGCCGGCGCCTACGAGGTGGTCAAGGACGCGCTGACCGGGCACGGGGTCGAGTTCGTGAAGGTCGGCATGCAGCCCGGCGGGCCGCAGGGCGCGGGCGTGGTGGAGCTCGGCGAGGTGAGCTGCCCGGTGGTGACGCTGCCGGGCAACCCGGTGAGCTCCCAGGTCTCCTTCGAGGTGTTCGTCCGGCCCGCGCTGCGCCGGGCGATGGGCCACCCGTACCCCGACCGCCCGGCCGTCACGGCCCGGTCGCGGGACGCCCTCCGCTCGCCCGCCGGGCGCACGCAGTTCCGTCGCGGCACGCTCGACGCGCGAGACGGCACGGTCGGCGAGGTCGGCTCGCCCGCCTCGCACATGCTCGCGGCCCTGGCCAGGGCGGACTGCCTGTTCGTGGTGCCGGCGGAGGTCACGGTGGTCGAACCGGGTGACGAGGTCGAGGTCTGGCTGCTCGACAACGGCCTGTGAGGGGTCTTTAGGGGGTACCGCGCCCCCCTGTCACCCGGAAAGTGGTACGCGTCACATGCAGGGGGTGCAACGCTTCGCCCGTTCCGGACGTCTTACCAGGTGAGCGTTCGGCCGATCGGTGCAGATCATCCAGTTCCTCGGGGATTGATCTGGACGATCGGTCGGGTGCTGGGGATACTTTGAGCGGGGGGCGGGTAACCACCTTCCGACGCACAGGACCTACCGCCCGTCGCTGGGGAGCGGACGAGCGGTTCCAAGGCCGGGGTCGCCGTCTCGGGGGATGGCGGCCCCGGCCCTTTGCTGTCCCCGGTTCTCCCCCTTTCGTCCGTGCCTCGCGGCCGTCCCGCGCGCAGGGGCCCCACCGGCTCGTCCCGGGATCGCAGTAGCGTGGCGGCCGCGCCCTCCCTCCCGCACCGGCCGGGAGACCGGGAGAAACGGCGCAGCCGACGAGGAGCCGCTGGCGACCATGGCCGCCACCACCCCCGCGACCCCGCCCCCGGGCGCCCCCGGGGGCCGTCCCGAGCCGAGCCCCCCGACCGCCCCGCGTGCCACCGGCGGGGAGAACCCGCTGCTGCACGCCGCGAAGCTGGTGCGCGAGGCCGTGCCGCCGCTGCACCCCGGCGGACGCCCGATCATCGCCGCGGTCGTGGCCGCGGCCGGCGCGGTCCGGCTGCTGACCGGCCGGGGCACGGGCGCCGGGCTGCTGGCCACCGCGGCCACCGCGGCCTTCTTCCGTGAGCCGCGCCGGGTCCCGCCGCCGCGCCCGGGAGCCGTCCTCGCCCCGGCGGACGGCACCGTCGCGCTGATCTCGGAGGTCGTCCCGCCGGCCGAGCTGGACCTGCCGCGCGAGCCGGTCACCCGGATCAGCGTGTTCCTCTCGGTGCTCGACGTGCACGTCCAGCGCATCCCGATGCACGGCCGGATCCGGTCGGTCGAGTACCGCCCGGGCGCCTTCCTCTCCGCGGACCTGGACAAGGCCAGCGAGGACAACGAGCGCAACGCCCTGGTCCTCGAGACGCAGACCGGGCACCTCGTCGGGGTCGTGCAGATCGCCGGCCTGCTGGCCCGGCGGATCCGCTGCGACGTCCGGGCGGGGGACGAGGTGGCCGCCGGCGAGACCTACGGCCTGATCCGGTTCGGCTCGCGCGTCGACACCTACCTACCGCCGGGCGTCGCGCCCGAGGTGTCGGTGGGGCAGCGCACCATCGGCGGCGAGACGGTGCTCGCGGACCTCGCGGTGACGAAGGACGGGCCGTGAACCCCTACCAGGCGGGTGTGCGGCTGCTGCCCAACGCCGTCACCGTCCTCGCCCTCTGCGCCGGGCTCTCCGCGGTCAACTTCGCGCTGCACGGGCGCTTCGAGCTGTGCATCGCCGCGGCGGGGGTGGCCGCCCTGTGCGACGCCCTCGACGGTGGTCTCGCCCGCCTCCTCGACGCCAGCAGCCGGATCGGGCAGGAGCTGGACTCGCTGGCGGACCTGGTGTCCTTCGGCGTCGCCCCGGCCCTGGTCGTCTACATCTGGGCACTGCAGGGCACCCGGCTCGGCTGGGTGGTCGCGCTGATCTTCGCCGTGTGCATGGCGCTGCGGCTGGCCCGCTTCAACACCCTGATCGACGACGAGGACCAGCCCCCGTTCGCCAAGGAGTTCTTCGTCGGCGTCCCGGCCCCGGCGGCCGCGCTCACCGCCGGGATCCCGCTCTACCTCTTCCTGCACTTCGGGCCCGGGTGGTGGTCGTCGCCGGTGACCGTCGGGGTGTGGGCGCTGTGCACCGCGGCGTTGATGGTCAGCCGCATCCCCACGCTGTCGCTGAAGACGGCGCGGGTGCGGCCGCGGTACGTCGCGCCGCTGCTGGTGCTGGTCGGGGTGGCCGCGGCGATCCTGCTGACCGCGCCGTTCCTGGGGATGGCGCTGATCGCCGTCGGCTACCTGCTGCTCATCCCGTACACCGTCTACCGGTACAAGTGGCTGGAGCGGCACCCGGAGGCGTGGGGCGTGCCGGTGCGGGAGCGCCGGGCCGTCGCGCGCGCCGCCCGGTCCGCCCGCCGGCTGGGCCTGCGGCCGCCGCTGCGCCGCCGGGTCGCCGGCCGGACGATGGCCGTCGCCCGGGGGATGGGCGGGATGGTGCGGCGCCGCAGCGCGGAGGACCCGGTCGAGCCCTTCGACGCCGGTCCGGCGCGCCCGGTGCGGCCGATGCGACCGCTGGGCGGGAACCGCCGGCTTCCCAGCACCGAACGTCGGCGGGGGCTGCGCCGCCGCTGAGTCGACCGGGCTTCCGCGCCGCCGCTGAACGGCCGGTGCTGCGGCGGCCGGACCCGGCGGAGCGGTTCGGACGGATCGATACGGTTAACCGGTGCCCGTGATCACGCTGGTCGCCCGCCTCGCCACCTCCGCCGTCGACGCCCGGCGCGGGGTCGTGCGGCTCCACCCCGAGGTGCTCGACGCGCTGCACCTGCGCAGCTGGGAGGCCGTCACGCTCACCGGCGGTCGGGTCACCAGCGCCCTCGCCGTCGCCGGCGACCCGACGGCCGCTCCCGGCCAGGCCCTGCTCGACGACGTCACGCTGTCCAACGCGGGCCTCACGGACGGGGCGTCCGTGGTCGTCGGGCCGGTCGCGGTCGCCCCGGCGCGCCGGGTCGTGCTCGCGGGCTCGCGGCTGGTGCGCAGCGCGGTTCCGCCGGCGACGGCCCGGCTCGCGCTGCTCGGCAAGGTCCTCACCGCCGGCGACGCGGTCTCCCTGCTGCCGCAGGACATCGCCCCGCCGCCGGGGGCTGACGTCCCGCGGGCCCGCCGCGCCCTGGCCGCCGCCATCGGCGGGGCCTGGACCAGCGAGCTGGTCACGGTGTCGCAGGTCGACCCGCCCGGTCCGGTGTCCGTGCACCCGACCACCGTCGTCGGCTGGCTGGACGGGCCGACCACCGCGGACTCGCCGGCCGCCCCCGCCGCCGCACCGCGGACGTCGGCCCGGCCCGCCACGCAGACCCCGGCCCCGCCCGCACCGCCCGCTCCGGTGGAGCCGGCCGAGACCCCGCTCCCGCTCGACGCCCTGGTCGGCAACACCGCGGCCGCGCGCCGGCTGGTCGAGTGGCTGGAGCTGACCTTCTCCCGGCCGGAGCTGCTGGTCCGGCTCGGCGGCACACCCCGGCTGGGGGTGCTCGTGACCGGACCCGAGGGCGTCGGCAAGACGACGCTCGTGCGCAGCGTCGCCGCCGCCGTCGGGGCGGGGTGCGTGGAGCTGCCCGGGCCCGCGATCGCCGCGCTGGAGCCCGCCTCGGCGGCCGCGCGGGTGCAGGAGTGCCTGACCCGGGCCCGCGGCGAGGCAGGCGCCGGACGACCGGTGGTCCTGCTGGTCACGGACGTCGACGCGCTGCTCCCCGCCGCCTCGCCCCCGCCGCTCGCCACGCTGGTCCTCGACGGGCTGCGGGAGGCGATCGGGACCGCGAACCTGGCCCTCGTCGCGACGACGGCGGCGCCCGAGGCCGTCGACCCGCGGCTGCGCGCGCCGGACCTGGCCGACCGCGAGCTCGGGCTCGCCCTGCCGGACGCCGCGGTCCGGGCGGACCTGCTGCGCCGGCTGCTCGCCGACGTCCCGCTGGCGGACGACGTCGACCTCGCCGACGTCGCCTCGCGGACCCCCGGGTTCGTCGTGGCCGACCTCGCGGCGGTCCGGCGGGAGGCGGCGGTCACCGCCGCGCTGCGGCACGGCCCCGGGGAGCCCGCCGACGTCCCCGCCCCGGCCGTCGTCGACGACGCCGCGCCGGGGCCCACGGACCCGGCGGACGCGCCCGCGGGGACGGACGCCGCGCGCACCGACGGGGCGCGCATCGAGATGTCCGACCTGCTGGGCGCGGTGGGGTCGGTGCGTCCGATCTCCATGTCCTCCACCGGCACCCTGCAGACCGGTGGCCTCACGCTCGACCAGGTCGGCGACATGGCCGAGGTGAAGCAGGCGCTCACCGAGGCGGTGCTCTGGCCGCTGCGCTACCCGGACTCCTTCGCGCGGCTCGGCGTGGAGGCCCCGCGCGGTGTGCTGCTCTACGGTCCGCCCGGCGGCGGCAAGACCTTCCTGCTCCGCGCGCTGGCGGGGTCGGGCCAGCTCAACGTGTTCTCGGTCAAGGGCGCCGAGCTGCTGGACAAGTACGTCGGCGAGTCCGAGCGCGCGGTCCGCGAGCTGTTCCGCAAGGCCTCCGACGCGGCGCCCGCGCTGGTGTTCCTCGACGAGGTCGACGCGCTCGCCCCGCGCCGCGGCGGCTCGACCGACTCCGGGGTGGCCGACCGGGTCGTGGCCGCCCTGCTCACCGAGCTCGACGGGGCCACGCCGCTGCGCGAGGTCGTGGTGGTCGGCGCGACCAACCGGCCCGAGCTGGTCGATCCCGCGCTGCTGCGCCCGGGACGGCTGGAGCGGCTGGTGTTCGTGCCGCCGCCGGACGCCGAGGCCCGCGCGGACATCCTGCGCGCCGCGGGCCGCAACACCCCGCTGGCCGGGGACGTCGACCTCGACGCCCTCGCCGCCGACCTCGAGGGCTACTCGGCCGCCGACTGCGCCGCGGTGCTGCGCGAGGCCGCGCTGACCGCGATGCGGGAGTCGCTCGACGCCACCGAGGTCACGGCCGCGCACCTGGACAAGGCCCGCCGCGCCGTGCCGCCGAGCCTCGACCCGGTGCAGGTGGCCGAGCTGGAGGCCTACGCTGCCCGGCGCGCCTCGGATTGACCGCGTCCCCGGTGCGCCGGGGCCCGAACGGCGAACGGCGCGCCCCGGAGTGAGGGGCGCGCCGTGCGCTGGGGAGCGGATCGGTCTCAAGGGCTTTTCAGCCGGGCGTCACTTGGCCTTGTAGTCCTTGGTGACGATGACGATGAGGCCCGGGCTGGCGTCCTGGATGCCGTCGAAGCGCGGCTCCACGCGCAGCCCGTACTCCTGGGCCAGGCGGTCGGCCGAGGCCTGTTCGCCGGTGCCCTGGCGGTAGTAGACGGTGCTCGTCGGGATGACGCCGTAGGGGTAGCCGGTGGTGTCGGTGACCGTCCAGCCGCCGTTGCGGAAGTCCGACGCCGCCCGTGCGGCCAGGCCCTCGACGGTGCTGTTGTTGTAGACCCGCAGCGGCAACGTGGGGGCGAGGGCCGAGCCGCTCCCGTAGGTCCCGGCGCCCGCCGCGCCCGCCGCACCTGCTGCACCGCCGGCGCCCCCGCTGCCGTCGGCGCCTCCTACGCCACCGACGCCACCGACGCCCCCTGCGCCCCCTGCGCCCCCTGCGCCCACCGGCGGCGCGCCCGGCGCGCCCGCGGCGGTCGGCGCCAGCGCCGTCGGCGTGGCGGAGAAGGAGGGCAGCGGCACCTCGTCCGTGCCCGTGCCGGGCGGGGTCGCGGGCGCGACCGAGGCGGTGGGCGGGGCGGCGGTGGAGCCCGACCCGTCGTCCGACCCCCCACCACCCGTGCCCAGGGTGACCAGCCCGATCACGGCGGCGATCACGGCGACGCCGATCAGCGCGATGCCGCCGACCTTCAGCGGTGACGGTCCGGACGCGGGTGCGGTCACGTCAGTCCTCCGGTGCGGGGGCGGCGGTCGGGTGGGTCGTCACCACGGCTCCATGCCGAGGCGACGGGCGGCGCGGGTGCGCTGCCGGCTGGCGCGCAGCCGGCGGAGCCGCTTGACCAGGAGGGGATCGGCGGCGAGCGCCTCGGGGGTGTCGACCAGCGCGTTGAGCACCTGGTAGTAGCGGGTGGCCGACATGTCGAACAGCTCGCGGATGGCCTGCTCCTTGGCCCCCTGGTACTTCCACCACTGACCCTCGAAGGCGAGGATCTCGCGCTCGCGGCGGTCCAGCTCGCGGACCTGCGGGCCGGCGGGACGGCTCGTCCCACTGGGTTCCGTGGCGGACTCCATCACGCTCCTCGCGCAGTCGCTCCGACGTGGAATGACAGGGCTGTCATTCGCGGGCGCCATTGAACCACGATGGACCGACGGAAACGGGGCGGACGCGCCACTCGGCGGCGTGAATCGGCGGACCGCGCGGTGGGCGGTGGCCGGACACGGGGCGGCCCCGGCGCGGACATTACTGTTCCGGTGTGGCCGTCCGTCCCATCGTCATCTTCGGCGATCCCGTCCTGCACACCCCCACCCGCCCCGTCGAGACGTACGACGACGAGCTCCGGGCGCTGGTCGCGGACATGTTCGACACCATGGCGGCCGCGCACGGGGTGGGACTCGCGGCCAACCAGATCGGCGTCGGCCTGCGCGTGTTCGTCTACGACTGCCCCGACGAGGAGAGCCGCACGATGCGCCGCGGCGTCGTCGTGAACCCGGTGCTGACCACCTCGGAGAAGCCGGAGGGCATGCCCGACCCGGAGGAGGACGAGGAGGGCTGCCTCTCCGTCCCGGGCGAGCAGTACCCGACGGGCCGGGCCGAGTGGGCGAGGGTCACGGGCACGGACGAGTTCGGCGAGCCGGTCGAGGTCGAGGGCAAGGGCTTCTTCGCCCGGTGCCTGCAGCACGAGACCGACCATCTCGACGGCGTCGTCTACGTGGACCGCCTCGTCGGCCGCAACCAGCGCGCCGCGAAGAAGATGCTGCGCCGGCACGGCTGGGGCGACCCGGGCCGCACCTGGGACCCCGCCACCCAGCAGGCCGAGGAGGTCTGAGGGCGGGCCAGGCCCTCGAGCACGGCGGGTCGGCCGTCGAGCACGGCGTGCCGGACGTCGGGTCCGGTGAGTGGCGTCGCCTACCGGGCCTCGACGCCGTTCGCGGCCGAGCGACGCTCTGATGCGGCGCCGGGCCCGCGTACGGTCCGGCGCGGTCCCGGCTCACATCGCTCCGCGCGTCGCACACCTGTCGCGATCGCGTCGCACACCCGGCGGCACCGTCGCACACCTCGTCGACGGGCTGTGCCGCGCCGCGACGGGTGTGGGAGCACCGGCCGACTCAGGTCGATCTCGGCCGACCGCCCGGCGCAGCGGGGACGCGCCCCTCGCGCACCCTTCGCACAACCACTGGGGTGTCGCGCAGGGCGTCGACGGGGTGTGCCGTGTGCAGTTCCGATGTGCGGCGGTGCGTCACGGGGTGTGCGGGCGGGGACGCGGCCCCTCGCACACCCACCGGAACGTCGCGCAGGGCGACCCGCATGGCCGTCCGGCGATCCTCGTCGTGTGAGCCCGGGAACACCGGGCCCAGCCGTCCCGTTGAGCCTCCTGCAACGCTGTAATCAGGAGGCTCGTCATGGAGGAGCTCGACGCCTACTCCCGCACGGTCAGCACGGTCGCCGCGGAGCTCACGCCCCGCGTGGCGGCCGTCCGGTTCGGCCGCGGCTCCGGCTCGGCGGTCGTGGTGGCGCCCGGGGAGCTGCTGACGAACGCGCACGTCGTGGGCCGCTCGGACCGGGGCCGGGCGGACTTCGCCGACGGCGCGCAGGTCCCGGTCCGGGTGGCCGGGTCCGATCCGCTGTCCGATCTCGCGCTCCTGCGCGCCGACGAGCCGCTCCCGGACCCCGCCCGGCTCGGCGAGGCGGACGCGCTCGTCGTCGGGCAGCTCGTGGTCGCGGTCGGGAACCCGCTGGGGCTGGCCGGGTCGGTCACCGCCGGGGTCGTGAGCGCGCTCGGCCGGGCCCTGCCCACGCGGGACGGGGCCGCGGGCCGGGTGGTGGAGGACGTCATCCAGACCGACGCGGCGCTCAACCCGGGCAACTCCGGGGGCGCGCTCGCCGACGCCCGCGGTCGCGTGGTCGGGATCAACACCGCCGTCGCGGGGACGGGCCTGGGCCTGGCCGTGCCGATCAACGCGACGACCCGGCGGATCGTGGAGACGCTGCGCCGGGAGGGCCGGGTGCGCCGCGCCTACCTCGGGGTCGTGGGTGCCCCGGCGCCGGTGCCGACGGTGGTCGCCGACCGCTACGGCCGTCGCAACGGGCTGCGGCTCGCCGAGGTGGTGACCGGCAGCCCCGCCGACCGAGCCGGCCTGCGCCGTGGCGACCTGGTGCTGGACGTCGGCCGCACGCCGGTCGAGGACGCGCAGGGCATCCAGCGCCAGCTGTTCGGCGACGCGATCGGCCGCCCGCTGCCCGTCACCGTGCTGCGCAACGGGGCGATGGTCGACGTCGTCGCGGTGCCCACCGAGCTCTAGAGAAGTCGCGGTGCCCACCGAGCTCTAGAGAAGTCGCGGTGCCCACCGAGCTCTGCAGAAGTCGCGGTGCCCACCGAGCTCTGGAGAACACGTGAGCGGCGACCACCCCGGGGCGGTCGCCGCTCACGAGCAGGAGGGTTACTTCGGGTCGAGCACGAAGACCGGGATCTTCCGGTCGGTCTTCTCCTGGTACTCCGCGTAGGACGGGTAGGCCTCGACCGCGCGCTCCCACCACGCGGCGCGCTCCTCGCCGTCGACCTCGCGGGCCACGTAGGTCTTCGTCTCGGTGCCGTCCTGGAGCGGGAACTCCGGGTGCGCCTTGATGTTGTGGTACCAGACCGGGTGCTCCGGGGCGCCGCCCTTGGAGGCCACGACCGCGTAGCTGCCCTCGTGCTCCACGCGCATCACGGGCGTGTAGCGCAGCTTCCCGGACTTCGCACCGCGCAGCGTCAGCAGCACGACCGGGCTGCCGAGGATGTCGACGCCCTCGGTCGTGCCGGTCTCCAGGATCTTCTTCGTCTGGTCCTGAACCCAGCCCTCGGGGCTGAGCTCCACCTTCTCGTCGGCCATGCCCGACAGAACCCGATCTCCGCGCCCGGCATTCCGTGCACCGGGGTGAATCACGTCGGGCTACCGTCCTCCCATGCCCGAACCGTCCCTCGGCACGACCCCGCCCCGCGTCATGACGATCGCGGGGACAGACTCCGGCGGCGGCGCCGGGATCGCCGCGGACCTGCGGACCTTCGCGGCCTGCGGGGTGCACGGCTGCCTCGCCGTCTGCGCGGTCACCGTGCAGAACTCGGTGGGGGTCACGGGCGTGCACACCATCCCGCCGGAGACCGTCGCCGCGCAGATCGCCGCCGTGGCGTCGGACATCGGGCTCGACGCGGCCAAGACCGGCATGCTGGCCGGGGCCGAGATCATCGAGGCGGTCGCCCGGGCGTGCGACGAGAACGGCATCGGCGCCGACGGGCGCACGCCCCTGATCATCGACCCGGTCGCCGCCTCGATGCACGGCGACCAGCTGCTCGCGGACTCCGCGCTCGACGCCTTCCGCGGCCTGCTCTTCCCGCGCGCCACGCTGGTGACCCCGAACCTCGACGAGGTGCGCCTGCTCGTCGGGATCGACGTGCACGACCGCGAGGGCCAGTACACGGCGGCCAAGGAGCTGCACGCCCTCGGCCCGCGCGCCGTGCTGGTGAAGGGCGGGCACCTCGCCGAGGACACCGACGGCTGCCTCGACCTGTTCTTCGACGGCGAGACCTTCACCGAGCTGCCGGGCCCGCGCTTCGCCACCGGGCACACCCACGGCGGCGGCGACTCGCTGGCGTCGGCGATCACCGCCGGTCTGGCCCGCGGCCTGGCGCTGCCCGAGGCGGTGCGGTTCGGCAAGCGCTACATCGTGGAGGCGGTGCGCCACGCCTATCCACTCGGCCAGGGCCACGGCCCCGTCTCGTCGCTGTGGGCGGTGCGCCCGTGGTGGGACGCTGCGCCATCTGTGTGAACGACCGTTCAACCGCGCAAGGGCACCCCGGATGCGAGCCGCAGGTGCGGTGTGCTCCACCCCGACCCTTCCGCTGCAGCGGATCCGATTTCCGATGCAGCCGTCTTAGGGTGGGCTAACCTGCAGGTCAGGGACCTGTGGCATGTCGCATGCGGCCGCGCGCGGGTCTAGTGTCGCGCCCGATGAGCATCTTGGGCACGCGCGTTGTCCGTACCGAGGACCCGGTGTTCCTCACACGGGGCGCGACATACACCGACGACCTGACCGACGAGCGGCTCACCGGGGCGCTGCACCTCACCCTGGTCCGCTCCCCGCTGGCGCACGCCACGATCAACTCCATCGACGTCGAGGAGGCGCGCAACGCCCCCGGCGTCGTCGCGGTCTTCACCGGCGCGGACTGCGACATCGCTCCGGCCCTGCTGTTCCCGGCCGCCAACAAGGCGATGGTCCGGCCCTTCCTGGCCACCGACCGGGTGCGTTACGTCGGCGAGGCGGTCGCGGCCGTCCTCACCGAGGAGGCGTACCAGGGCGAGGACGCCGCCGACCTGGTCGACGTCGACTACGAGCCGCTCGACGCGGTGGTCGGCATGAAGGAGGCCCTCAAGGACGAGATCCTCCTGTTCCCCGAGGCGGGCACCAACACCGTCACGGGGATGCACCTGGCCAAGGAGGACCCGGGCGACGAGCTGTTCGCCGACTGCGAGGTCGTGGTCAGCCGGGAGATCGTGAACCAGCGCGTCGCCGCGGCGCCGCTGGAGACCCGCGCCGCCTCCGCCTACTGGGGCGAGGACGGCCGCTGCACGATCTTCTGCTCCACGCAGAACGCGCAGAGCGCCCGCGACGAGGTCGCCGCCTGGATGGGTATGGACGCCAAGGACCTCCGGCTGATCCTGCCGGACGTCGGCGGCGGCTTCGGCGCGAAGATCGGCGCCGACCCCGAGTTCGCCCTGGTCGCATGGCTGTCGAAGAAGGTGGGCCGGCCGGTCCGCTGGAACGAGAGCCGCTCGGAGAACATGACCGGGATGGTGCAGGGCCGCGGCCAGGTACAGAAGATCACCATCGGCGGCGACCGGGACGGCACGGTGAAGGCCTACCGCCTCGACGTCGTGGCCGACGCCGGCGCGTACCCGCGCCTCGGCGTCGTCCTCCCGATGTTCACGCGGATGATGGCGCCCGGCACCTACGACATCCCGAAGGTGTTCTCCTCGGCGCAGGTCGTCGCGACCAACACGACGTCGACCGCCGCCTACCGTGGGGCCGGCCGCCCGGAGGCCACCCAGGCCATCGAGCGCGCGATGGACCTCTTCGCGGACGAGATCGGGATGGACCCGGCCGAGCTGCGCAAGAAGAACGTGATCAAGCCGGAGCAGTTCCCCTTCACCACGAAGGGCGGCGCCGAGTACGACTCGGGTGAGTACGCCAAGGCGATCGACCTGGCCTGCCAGGCGGCGGACTACGAGGGCCTGCGGGCCGAGCAGGCGCGCCGCCGCGAGCGCGGGGACGCGCTGCAGCTGGGCATCGGCGTCTCGTCCTACGTCGAGATCACCGGCGGCGGGGCGTTCGTGGAGAACGCGACCGTGCAGGTCCACGCGGACGGCACCGTCACCGTGCTCACCGGCACCTCGCCGCACGGCCAGGGCCACGCGACGGCGTGGGCGATGCTGGCCAGCGAGGAGCTCGGCATCCCGGTCGAGAAGATCACCGTGAAGCACGGCGACACGGACCTGATCCCCACCGGCGCCGGCACGATGGGCTCGCGGAGCCTGCAGACCGGCGGCGTCGCGGTGCACAACGCCGCGGTCGAGCTGGTCGAGCTGGCCAAGCAGCGCGCCGCCGACGTGCTCGAGGCCAACGTCGACGACCTGGAGCTGGACAAGGCGAACGGGTCGATCGTCGTCAAGGGCGCCCCGGGTGCGAAGAGCGTCTCGCTGGCGGACCTGGCCGGGCAGGAGGAGCTCAAGGTCTTCCACGAGTGGGACGCCAAGAAGCCGACCTTCCCGTTCGGCGCGCACGTCGCCGTCGTCGAGGTCGACGTGGAGTCCGGGAAGGCCACCGTCGAGCGCATCTGGGCGCTCGACGACGCGGGCCCGATCCTCAACCCGCTGATCTTCGACGGCCAGCGGCACGGCGGGATCGCGCAGGGCATCGCGCAGGCGATGCTCGAGGAGGTCGTGTTCGACCCGGAGGGCCAGCCGCTCACGGCGACCTTCGCGGACTACGGCATCCCCTCGGCCGCGGAGCTGCCCAGCTTCGACCTGGTCAGCATGGAGACCCCCACGACCATCAACTCCATGGGCTACAAGGGCGTCGGTGAGGCCGGGACCATCGGGTCCTGCCCCGCCGTGCACAACGCGGTGATCGACGCCGTGTCGCACCTCGGCGTCCGCCACATCGACATGCCCCTCACCCCGGTGCGGGTGTGGACCGCCATCCACGAGGCCCAGAAGGAGTCGGCCAAGTGAAGGTAGAGATCACCGTCAACGGCGAGCGCACCAGCCACGACGTCGAACCGCGCACGCTGCTCGCGCACTACCTGCGCGAGAACCTCGGCCTGAAGGCCACCAACATCGGCTGCGACACCACCTCGTGCGGCGCCTGCACCGTCCTCGTCGACGGCGAGTCGGTGAAGTCCTGCACGGTGCTGGCGGTCCAGACCGACCAGCAGTCGGTCACCACCATGGAGGGCCTCGACGGGGCCGCCCAGGGCGAGCTCGGCCACCCGGTCACCAAGGCCTTCCGCGAGGAGCACGGCCTGCAGTGCGGGTTCTGCACCCCGGGCATGGTGATGTCGGCGATCAGCCTCATCGAGGAGAACCCGGACCTCACCGAGAAGGACGTCCGGGAGGGGCTGGAGGGCAACCTCTGCCGCTGCACCGGCTACCACAACATCGTCCGGGCGGTGCTGGTCGCGGCGGGCAAGGACCCCGACGCCGCCCAGCGGGTCGAGGCCGAGTCCGGCGAGCGCACCATGGCGCCGGGCTTCTCCACCGGGGAGGGCGACAAGTGATCCCCGTCGGCTTCGACTACCGGCGCCCGGATTCGATCGACGCGGCCCTGGCCCTGCTGGCCGAGCACGGTGACGACGCCACCGTGCTGGCCGGCGGGCACTCGCTGCTCCCGGTCATGAAGCTGCGCCTGGCCGCGCCCGAGGTCGTCATCGACATCGGGCGCCTCGCCGAGCTCAACTACATCCGGGTCGACGGCGACGAGGTCGCCATCGGCGCGGGCACCCGCTACCGGGACATCGTCGTCTCGGACGTGCTGGCCAAGGAGTGCGCGCTGCTCCAGGCCGTCACCCGGACGGTCGGCGACCCGCAGGTCCGCCACCGCGGCACGCTGGGCGGCGCGCTCGCCCACGGCGACCCGGCCGGCGACCTACCGGCCGCGATCCTCGCGCTCGAGGGCACGATCGTGCTCCGCAGCCCGCGGGGCGAGCGGAAGGTCCCGATCACCGAGTTCTACACCGGCATCTTCTCGTCGGTGAAGGAGCCGGACGAGCTGATCGTCGAGATCCGGGTGCCGCGCACGGGCAGCACCGGCTGGGCCTACGAGAAGTTCACCCGGCGCAGCAACGACTGGGCGATCGTGGCCGTGGCCGTGGTGACCGCCCCGGACGGTGCCCGCCGGATCGGGCTGGTCAACATGGGCTCCACCCCGCTGCGGGCGAAGGCCACCGAGGCCGCGCTGGCCGAGGGCAGGAGCATCGAGGAGGCCGCCGCGCTGGCTGCCGAGGGCACCGAGCCCCCGGCCGACAACGCGGGCACCCCGGAGTACCGCCGCCACCTGGTGACGGTGCTGACCCGGCGGGCGCTGCAGACCGCCGCGGGCTGACACCGCCTGCTCGCACCTCCGACGTCCCGGTTCCCCGCCACGGGGGCCGGGACGTCGGCGTTCCCCGGGGCGTTCCGCCGAGTGCGTCCCCGGGGGCGGGGACGGGGGCCGGAGGTCCGTTGTGCGCCCGGCCGCCCCGGAGGACCCTGACCGGCGCCGGCGGCGCCGCCGGGGTGCCGCCCCGACCGGAAGGGAGTGGACCGTGTACGCACGCTCCACCACCGTCCTGGCCCACCGGGAGAGCATGGACCGCGGCATCGCGATGATCCGTGACGAGGTCATGCCCGCGGTGCTCGACATGGCCGGCTGCATCGGGTTGTCGATGCTGGCCGACCGGGAGTCGGGCCGCTGCATCGTGACGTCGGCGTGGGAGACGCGGGAGGCGATGCACGACTCGGAGCCCATGGTCCGGCCGTTGCGCGACCGGGCGGCCGACGCCCTCAGCGGGACCGCCCAGGTCGACGAGTGGGAGATCGGGGTCCTGCACCGGGCCCACACCTCGGCGCCGGGCGCGTGCACCCGGGTGACCTGGGTGCGGATGGACCCGGGCGGTATGGACCGCGGGCTGGAGACCTACCGGACGACGCTGCTGCCGGCCATGGGCGAGATGGACGGCTTCTGCAGCGCCAGCCTGCTGATGGACCGCGACGAGGGCATCACGGTGTCGTCGGTGACCTTCGACTCGGCCGAGGCCATGGCGGCGAGCCGGGACTTCGCGGCCCGGCTGCGGTCCGAGGCCGCCGAGAGCCTCGGCGCCGAGATCGTCGAGGTCCGCGAGTTCGAGCTGGCGCTGGCCCACCTGCGCGTGCCCGAGATGGTGTGAGGGCCCCGCTCGGGACGCCGGTGGGTGCGCGCCGGCGCCCCGGGCGGCGACCGTGGCCCCCCGCTCGACGGGACTCCGGAACCCCGGGGCGGGTCGTCACCGGTCGATGACCAGCCACCCGCCGTGGTGGAGCGAGATCTCGTACGGCAGCCCGGTGGCGGCACCGAGCTCGTCCAGGGCGGCCTCGTCGAAGGTCGTCACGTGCCCCCAGGTCTCGTTGGGCACCTCCTCGAACGGCACCGCGACGACGACCCGGCGGCGGGCCAGCCGGAGGGCCTCGGCCACCACGGCCTTGCCCTCCTCCGCCGGCAGGTGCTCGAGGAGGTGCACGGCCAGCACGGTGTCCACGCTGCCGTCGGGCAGGGGGACGGCCCGGGCGTCCGCGACCAGGGTGTCGACGGCGAGCCCCAGCCGCGGGGCCATCCGGTCGAGCAGGCCGACGGTGCCGGGCACGAGGTCGGTCGCGATGACCTCGTGCCCGGCCTCCGCCAGTCGGAGCGCGAGGAACCCGAAGCAGGTCCCCAGCTCCAGCACGCTCCCGACGGCCAGGTCCGCGGCGCGCTCGTGGACGGGCTTGAGCTCGGCGTTCGTGCCACCCGGCTCCGGGTCGCCGCGCAGGGCGTCGAGGGTGTTGCGGTAGAAGGCCAGCCAGGCGTCATCGGGGTCGGGGGCACCGGAGGTGACGATCGCGACGAAGGCCTCCTCGAACCGCTCCGGCGGCAGGACCCCGGGCACGACGAGCGTGCGGTCCAGCCAGCCGGCCAGGTCGTTGTCCAGCCGTGCGAGCCCGATCATGGCGCTCCCTTCCGCGTCCCCTCCGACGCTAGGGAGCAGGGGGCCGCCGCGGGCCGGGAACCGTCCGGCCCGGCACCCCGAACCCTCCGACCGGGCAGGGCGGGATCGGCCCGTCCGGGGGACGCGGACGCGGTGGTCCAGGAGATCGGCCGCGGGAGGTCGTCAGGATCGGCCGCTGGATCGGCGCCCGGATCGGCCGCGCGGGGCGGGTCCGGCGGAACGGCTCAGGGGAAGCGCTCGATGTTGGCCTCGACCCAGCGGCGCAGAGCGTCGAGCGGGCCGTTGGCGTCCCGGCCCAGCTCCGTCAGGGCGTACTCGACGTGCAGCGGGACGGCGGGGTACACGGTCCGCTCGACGAGCCCGTGCTCCTCGAGCCGGCGCAGCACCGCGGTGAGCACCTTGGGGCTGATGCCCTCCAGCCGTCGCCGCACCTCGCCGAACCGCAGCGGCCCGTCGACCAGGGCGCCGAGGGCGAGCGCGCTCCACTTGTCGGCGAGCAGGTCCAGCACGGAGCGGCACGGGCAGTTGGCCAGGTAGGCGTCGGGCGGCGCGTTCAGGGTGGGCACGAACTGCATGGTATCCGGAGGGAAGCAGGTTCCCTTGCGGGTAACCGGTACCCCTCGCATACCGTCGCGGCCATGGCCACACGCACCACCGCGATCGACGCCTCCACCTTCACCGAGATCGAGCACGAGGTGGCCGACCCCGGCCCGCACGACCTGCTCGTCGAGGTGCGGGCGGTGTCGGTGAACCCGGTGGACACCAAGGTCCGGGCCGGGCTGGACGCGCCGCGGGTCCTCGGCTTCGACGCCGCCGGCGTCGTCCGGGCGGTCGGGTCGGCCGTCACGGCGTACGCCCCCGGGGACGAGGTGTACTACGCGGGGACGATCGACCGGCCCGGCTCGAACGCCGGGTTCCAGCTGGTCGACGAGCACATCGTGGGCCGCAAGCCCGGCACCCTGGACTGGGCGGGGGCCGCCGCGCTGCCGCTGACCACGATCACCGCCTGGGAGACCCTGTTCGACGCCCTGCGGCTCGGCCCGTCCAGCACCGGCCGCCTGCTCGTCGTCGCGGCGGCCGGCGGGGTCGGCGCGATGGTGACCCAGCTGGCCAAGGCGCTGACCGGCGTCGAGGTGATCGGCACGGCGTCCCGCGAGGAGTCGGCGGAGTTCGCACGGGCCATGGGTGCCGACCACATCACCGACCACCACGCGCTCGTCGAGTCGGTGCGCGCGGTCGTGCCGGACGTCCGGTACGTCTTCTCGCCGGTCTCGGGGAAGAACATCGAGGCCTACGCCGAGCTGCTCACCCCGCGCGGCGAGATCGTGGCGATCGACGAGCCGCCGGGCATGGACCTGCTCCCGCTGAAGTCCAAGAGCATCACCTGGCACTGGGAGCTGATGTTCACCCGCCCGCTGTTCCAGAAGACGGACGCGACCCAGCGGGACATCCTCAACCGCGTCGCCGACCTGGTCGACGAGGGCACCCTCCGCACCACCCTCACCACGACCTTCGAGGGCCTGACCGGCGAGAACCTGCGCAAGGCCCACGAGCAGCTCGAGTCCGGCCGCACCGTCGGCAAGGTCGCCCTCACCCTCTGAGATGAGCGAACGGCGCTCTCGCTCACCAGGAACGAGCGAGAGCGCCGTTCGCTCACAGGGGGTCAGCGGCCGATCAGTTCGCCGGCCATCTCGTTCGTGGTCTGCTCCAGGCCGGTGAGGTCGCGGACGACCCGGACGCGGTCGCAGTACTCGGCGTAGTCCGGGAGGTCGCAGCGGCCCAGCCCCCACGAGTAGCGGGGCTCGGGCGTCAGCCAGATGGTCTCCCGGGCGCGCCGGGTGATCTCGACGAACGCCTCCATGTTCGGGTCGTTGCCGTTGCCCCGCCCGTCGCCGAGGATCAGCACGGTCGACCGGCGCGTGACGGCCGAGCCGTGCTCCTCGAGGAACCGGCCGAACGCCAGCCCGTAGTTCGAGTTGGCGTCGACGTCGATCACGTCCCCGCCGAAGACCAGCCCGAGCGCGTGCTCCACCGGGTGGTCGGCGAACAGCTCCGTGATCTCGGCGATCTCGTCGACGAACGCGAACGACCGGACCTGCCCGAAGAGGTCCTGCAGCCCGTGGACCAGGTGCAACGTGAACCGGGCCGTGGCCCGCACGGACAGCGACACGTCGGCCAGGACCACGAGCCGGGGCTTGTCCTCCTGCCGGCGCACCGTGACCGGGGTGAACGGGACGCCGTCGAAGCGCATGTTCTTGCGCATCGTGCGGCCCGAGTCGATCCGGCCCTGCGGCGAGACCCGGCGGCGGTGGGTGAGCGCGCCGTGCAACGTCTTCGCCAGCCGCCGCAGCGAGTCCTCCAGCTGCATCCGCTCGGTCTCGGACGCGCGGTCGACCTGCGCGACCCGGCCGTCGCCCTCGCCGCCGTCGATGATCCGCTGCTCGATCTCCAGCAGCTTCTCCAGGTGCGCCTTGATCGCCTCCGGGAGGTTCTGCAGGACGCCGGCGAGACGGCGGCGCAGGGCCGCGGCGTCGTCCTCGGTCCCCTCCGTCGCGGCGACGTCCTCCTCGGCCGCGGTCAGCCAGCCCAGCAGGGCCTCCTGCTCGGCGACGGAGAGGTCGGCGTCGACCTTGGTGCCGGCGGCCGTCGAGATGTCGCCGGGCAGGCCCGCGCCGGAGAGCCGGTCGGTCTCGATCTGGACCCGGTTGCCCTCCGACAGCGGCGACGCCTGGTTGTCCTTCGAGAAGACGATCTCCTCGGTCATCGCGGCCAGGTCGATCTTGTTGGCCTCCTGGTGCAGGTTGTACTGCTGCGCCAGATCCTCCGGGTCGAAGTAGTCCCGGATGTCGACGGGCTTGCCGTGCTCGTGGCCCTGCTGCGGCGTCTCGGACGGGTCCTCGGAGAAGGTGAAGTCCTCGAGCGCACCCTGGTCGGAGAGGTCGCCGTGGCCGTGCCCGTGGCCGTGGCCGGCCTCCGGCTCACCCACCCTGACCAGGGAGAAGAAGAGGTCGAACACCTCGTCGAAGGTCGCCTCGTCCCGCCGGTCCTTCACCAGCGCGACGCGCAGCGCCTCCTTGAGCACGCACCTGTCGGCCAGCACGCCCGGCTGCGAGGCGCACCGCATGGCGTCGACGGCCTCGGAGACCGAGATCCGCACGCCGCGGATGCGCAGCAGCCGGACGAACCGGTGGATCGACGCCTCCATCTAGAGCGCCCTCTTGCGTCCCAGCCCGAAGGACCGCGAGCCCTGCCCGGCGGTCACGTCGCGGGGCTTCGCCGGGCCGGGGTCCTTGTCGGTGCCCTTCGCGTAGTTCGGGGTCCCGTAGGCGCCCTCGCCGTGCCGGCCCGCCGTGTCCTTCTCCGCCCGCTTCCGCCTGCCGTCCACATCCCCGTCGTCGTCGTGGGTGTGGCCGTGCCCATGGCCGTGCCCGTGACCGTGGCCGTGCCCGTGGCCGGGCTCCTCGATCTCGGCGTTCGGGTCGACGAGGCGGGGCAGCGCGTCGAGCGCCTTCTTCACGTCCTTGTCGTACTTGACGACGACGGAGACGGTGTCCGAGAGGATCTGCGAGTTCAGCTCGTCGACGCCGAGGACGGCCAGCGTGCGCGCCCAGTCGATCGTCTCGGAGATGCTCGGCGCCTTGCGCAGCTCGAGCTCGCGCAGCCCGCGCACGACGTTGACCAGCTCCTCGGCGAGGGAGTCCGCCAGGCCGGTCTTCTTGGACCGGACGATCTCCAGCTCGCGCTCGGCGGAGGGGTAGTCGAGGAACAGGTGCAGGCAGCGGCGCTTGAGCGCGGCGGCGAGGTCGCGGGTGTTGTTCGAGGTCAGCAGCACGTACGGGCGGTGCTTCGCGGTGAAGGTGCCGACCTCGGGGACGGAGATCTGGAACTCGCCGAGGGTCTCCAGCAGCACGGCCTCGAGGGCCTCGTCGGCGCGGTCGACCTCGTCGATCAGCAGCACGACGGGCTGCTCCGAGCGGATGGCCTCGAGCAGCGGGCGCGGGGCGAGGAAGCGCTCGGAGAAGAACACGCTCTCGTTCTCGCCGATCCGCTCCACGGCCGTGGCCAGGTCCGGGGCGTCCTCGACGACCTGCCCGATCTTCTCGCGCAGGATCTGCGTGTACATGAGCTGCTTGCCGTAGTCCCACTCGTAGAGGGCCTTGGTCTCGTCCTGGCCCTCGTAGCACTGCAGGCGGAGCAGCCGGCGGCCGGTCGCCGCGGCGAGCATCTTGGCCAGCTCGGTCTTGCCGACGCCCGCCGGACCTTCGAGCAGCAGCGGCTTGTCCAGGCGGGTGAGCAGGAAGACCGTCGTGGCGAGCCGGGTGTCGGCGATGTAGCCCTGGTCGTGGAGCGCGGCCACGACCTCGTCGACGGACTCGAACGGCGGGTCGGGATCGGTCTGCGGGCCGTCGGAGAGGCCGTCGGACAGGCTGGTCAAGGCCGGAACTCCTTCCGCACGGCTCGCCGGCGAGCCGCGCTGGTGCGCACGTGAGGGAGGCGCTCGGCAGGAGGGCCCGCCACGGATCCAGTGTGCGTCGGATTCGCGTGGCGGGCCCGCCGAGGCCTGACGCGGTCGTGGGTGGCAACCGCCGCCGGAGGGGCAGTCGTCACCCACGGGGTCAGCTGAGCAGGTCGTCCAGGTCGCCGTTGATGCAGTGGTCGACGACCGGACGGACGGTCTCGAAGGTGCACTCCTTGGGGTTGCCCGGGGTGCACGCGTCGCCGAGGACGTGGTTGGTGATCCGGTCGACGTCGGCCGCGTCGCCCTTGATCTCCTTGGCGTTCTCGTAGTACTTCGTCGGGCCCTGGCCCAGGCGGTTCTTCGAGTAGGTGTCCTGCTTGACGTCGATGAACCGCTCCGGGATGCCCACGTCGCGCAGCAGCCGGATCGCGGCGGCCAGCGCGGCCTCCGCGGCCTGGACCTTGGTCATGCCGTGGGTGTCGATGCCCATGGCCTCCGCGATGTCCGCGAACCGCTCGTAGGCGACCGGCATGTTGAAGGCCCACACGCGGGGGAGCGCGATGGCGTTGTTCAGGCCGTGGTGGGTGTCGTAGAAGGCCGACACCGCGTGCGAGATCGAGTGGATGATCCCCAGACCACCGGAGTTGAACGCCTGGGCGGCGATGTACTGCGCGTACATCATGCCCTCGCGGCCGGCGAGGTCCTGGCCGTTCCACACCGCCGCGCGCAGGCTCTGCGCGGTCAGCTTGATCGCGTGCAGCGCGTTGCCCAGCGACGGCTGGAAGTTCAGCCGGGACACGTACGGCTCGGAGGCGTGCGCGAGCACGTCGAACCCGCACTGCGCGGTGTAGTCGATCGGGCAGTCGTAGTAGAGGACCGGGTCGTCGATCGCCAGGCTGGTGACCGAGGCGTCGTCGAACGCGACGTACTTGTGGGGGTTGTCCGGGTCCGTCGTGGTGTCGGTGATGACGTACGCCCAGGAGGTCTCCGAGCCGGTGCCGGCCGTGGTGGAGACCGCGATGTGCGGCGGGTTCTGCGGGTTCTCGGACTTGTTGAAGCCCTCGAACTCGTTGACGTTGCGGCCGTCGTGGGCCACCGAGATGCGGGCGCCCTTGCAGGCGTCGTGGCTGGAGCCGCCGCCGATGGAGACGAACGAGTCGCAGTTGTTCTGCTGGTAGAGGCCCACAGCGTCCATGACGTTGTAGTCCTTGGGGTTCGACTCGACCTGGTCGTACACGACGACCTCGAGGCCGTGGTACTTCATCGACTCGACGATCTTGTGGACGATGTTCGTGCCGCGGAGGCCGGACGTCATCACGAGCGTCTTCTTGAAGCCGAGCTTCAGGGCCTCCGGCCCGATCATCTCGTGCGCACCCGGGCCCAGCAGAGCCTTGGGGAACGGGTGGAACTCCTTGAGCGGGAACGGCTTGAGCAGTTCGTCGACCTGCATGTCAGCCCTTTCTGGTGCAGGTGATGTCGGTCGACGGCGACGCTAGGACCGGCGTGACGGCGGGCACAGAGGGCCGCGGGGGAAACCGTCAAGAGGTGGGGGCGGAAACCGTCGGGTCGGAGGGGTGGACCGCGGACCGCACGCCCACTGTTGCACAGACTTGGCAACAGATCACCTCTCGAGGCCGGCCGACCAGCGTTCGCCGACCACCGTGAATCCGTGCCGCGCGTACCAGTCGCGGGGTGTGCCGTCGGCCTGCGCGTCGAGTGCGAGGAGGTCGCAGCCGGCCCGCGCCGCGACGGCCAGGGCCCCGGTGAGCAGGGCGTTCCCGTGGCCGCGGCCCCGGTGCGCCGCCGCCGTCTCGACCGCCTCGAGCACCGCGGTGGCGCCGTCGAGGAACAGGGCGGCCGCTGCCACGACCTCGCCGTCCGCGTGACCGCCCTCGCGCACGGCGAGGAACCGGAGGTCGGTCCCGCGGTCGTCGACGGCGTACCGGTCGGCGAGCCGGAGCCGCCGCGGGTCGTCGGCCGGCAGGTCGGGGCGCCAGGCGGCCGCCCAGAGCTCCCTGACGGCATCGAGCGGCACCTCCTCGGCCCCCGGGCCCGCGTCCGGGGCCGAGGAGGTGCCGACCTCACGGGCCATCACGACGTCGTGCTGCACCCACCAGCCGGACCGGCCGAGCTCGCGGGCGACGGGCCCCGGGTCGGTGCCGCGGATCGTCACGCAGCGGTGGTGGCGGCCGGCCCCGCCGAGCACCCGGTCCGCCTCGGCGACGATCTCCTGCGCCGGGGTGGAGTCGTCGACGAGGAGCCGGTTGAGCGCGGGGGCCCACGGGACGTCGTCGTTGAGGACGGCGACCCCGCCGGTGACGGGCTCCTCGGCGGACGCCACCCGGCGCGGCAGGGAGTCGGCGAGTGCCCGCAGACGCCCGGCGTGGTCGGCGCGCGCCGGCGGCTCGGGCGGGTCGGGGAAGGTGCCCGCCGGGCCCGGGCGACAGGTCGAGACGGCGACGACGGACGAGGTCGGCACCGGACCGTAGGCGTGCGGGAAGCGCATCGCGGCGGGGTCGCCGTGGGTTCCCGGCTCGTAACGGATCTCGCAGCCGACCGAGGCGGCGTCGACGGCGAGCAGCAGCAGGTCCCCGCGGCCGGCGAAGAGCCGGTCCGCAGGGAGGGCCACCTGGTCGGCCGTCGAGAGGTGGACGAAGCCGACCTCGGCGAGCGAGGGCGGGACCACGGCGCCCGTGCGGAGCGCCGTGCGCCACTCGGCGGGGGTGATCAGGTGCAGCAGGGTCGCGGCGGGCACCGGCTCAGCATGCCCTCCCCACCAGGCCGGATGCGCCGCCGCGGCGCGCCGGGAGATCGCGCGGGCCGCGCGGTGGCCTCTCCGAACGGAGGGGGCACCCACCACACCCTTGCTTCCGGCACCCGGTGCCAATATCGTCCGAGCTGCCGGCCGGCACGTCCGACACCGTTGTCCCCAGGTCGCACCAGGAGGTTCGCCATGGCCCCGATCGAGCAGTCCGAGCAGGTCGAGGACGCCCCCGTCGTCGAGGAGACCCTCGTCGAGGAGGTCTCCATCGACGGCATGTGCGGTGTCTACTAGGAGCGCCGAGAGCGCAGGTGCCGCCGGGGTCGGCGACTTCGACCCCGGCGCCCCCTACCGGTGCAGCCCGCAGGTCTCGCTGCGGCCGGAGCCCTTCGGCGCGCTCGTCTACCACTTCGGAACCCGCAAGCTCTCCTTCCTCAAGACCCTCCCGCTCGTGGAGGTCGTCAAGGGGCTCGAGCACCACCCGGACGTCCACTCCGCCGTCGAGGCCGCGGGCGTCGAGGAGGCCCAGCGTCCGGCCTACCTGAAGGCCCTGGCCGGGCTGGCCGCCTCGGGAACGATCGAAGCCCGCTAACCACCACACCGGAGTGCCCTGAGATGAAGCTGGTCGATCACTTCCAGTACGGCCTCAACTCGCCGATCTGCCTGACGTGGGAGCTCACCTACGCCTGCAACCTGTCCTGCGCGCACTGCCTGTCCTCGTCCGGTCGCCGCGACCCGCGCGAGCTGTCGACCGCCGAGGCCAAGGGCGTGATCGACGAGCTGCAGCGGATGCAGGTCTTCTACATCAACATCGGCGGTGGTGAGCCGACCGTGCGCCCGGACTTCTGGGAGCTGCTGGACTACTCGATCGACTCAGGCGTCGGCGTCAAGTTCTCCACCAACGGCCTGAAGATCGACAAGCAGCGGGCCGCGCAGCTGGCGAACACCGACTACGTCGACATCCAGATCTCGATCGACGGCGCGACGCCCGAGGTCAACGACTACGTCCGCGGCCCCGGCTCGTACGACATGGCGATCCGGGCGCTGGAGAACCTGGCCGAGGCCGGGTTCGCGCAGCCGAAGATCTCGGTCGTCATGACACGGCAGAACGTCGACCAGCTCGACGAGTTCAAGGCCATCGCGGACAAGTACGGCGCCCAGCTGCGGATCACGCGGCTGCGCCCGTCCGGCCGCGGCGCGGACGTCTGGGACGAGCTGCACCCGCTGCCCTCGCAGCAGAAGCAGATGTACGACTGGCTCGTCGAGCGCGGCGACCAGGTGCTCACCGGGGACTCGTTCTTCCACCTCTCGGCGTTCGGCGAGGCCCTGCCCGGGCTGAACCTGTGCGGCGCCGGGCGCGTGGTCTGCCTGATCGACCCCGTCGGGGACGTCTACGCCTGCCCGTTCGCCATCCACGAGAACTTCCTCGCCGGCAACGTCCGCGACGAGGGCGGATTCCAGAAGGTGTGGCAGAGCTCGGAGCTGTTCACCGAGCTGCGCCAGCCGCAGACCGGTGGCGCCTGCCGGTCCTGCATGCACTACGACTCCTGCCAGGGCGGGTGCATGGCGGCGAAGTTCTTCACCGGCCTCCCGCTCGACGGGCCGGACCCGGAGTGCGTGCGCGGGTTCGGCGAGCAGGCCCTCGCGGCCCGCGGCGAGGACCACGTGATCCCGAAGTCCGAGGTCGACCACTCGCGGACGAAGCTCGGCAAGAAGGCGCCGGTCCTGCTGCAGCTGTCCATGGGCCGTCCCGACCGCGCCTGCGAGACCAGCCCGCTCGCGGGCATGGGCGCCTCGGAGACCGACTCGGGCCTGCGACTCCCGGTCGCGGGTTCGTAACCCACCACAGACCGCCGGCGCCGGACCCGGGGACGACGGGTCCGGCGCCGCGCGACCCACCTTGCGATGCTGACCTCGCCGCTGCAACTCCGCGGTCGGTCGGCGCCGTCGCGGATCCTGTTCGGGCCGCACGTCACCAACCTCGGACGGGGCCGGGCCCTCACCGAGCGGCACGTCGCCTACTACGCCGAGCGGGCCGTGGGCGGGTGCGGGGTGATCGTCACCGAGGCGGCGTCCGTGCACGGGTCCGACCGGCCGTACGAACGGGCACCGCTGGCGTCGTCGTGCCGCGACGGGTGGCGGGCGATCCGTGCGGCGTGTCCCGACACCCTGGTGCTCGCCGGGCTCGGGCACGCGGGCTCGCAGGGCAGCACCGCCTTCACCGGGCAGGCGCTGTGGGGCGCCTCCCGGGTGCCGGACGTCGTGTCCCGCGAGGTCCCGCAGGTCATGGAGCAGCCGGAGATCGACGCCCTCGTCGCCGGCTTCGCCTCGGCCGCGGCGGAGGCGGCGGCCGCCGGGCTCGACGGGGTCGAGATCCAGGCGGGACAGCACTCGTTGCTCCGGCAGTTCCTGTCCGGGCTCACCAACCACCGCCCCGACACCTACGGGGAGGATCGCTCCCTGCTCCTCCGCGAGGTGGTCGGGGCGGTACGGGCCGCCCTCGGCCCGGACCACGTCCTGGGCCTGCGGCTGTGCTGCGACGAGCTCGCCCCCTGGGCGGGCATCACCCCCACCTCCGCCCACGCCCTGCTGACCACACCGCTGCCGGACCTTCCCGCGAGTCGCGCTCTGGCCTCCCGCGAGTCGCGCTCTGAGCTTCGGCGAGTCGCGCCCTCCGCCTCCGCGAGTCGCGAGTTCCTGCAGCGCGAGTCGGGAGCTCCAGGACCGCGAGTCGGCAGTTCCGATCCCGCGAGTCGGCACGTCGAGGACACCGAGTCGGCAGTTCCGGGAGACGCGGCGACCCTCGCGCAGCTCGTCGACTACCTCGTCCCCGTGCGGGGGTCGGGGCTCACCGTCCCCGCGACCCGCCCCGACCTGCACACCCCGCCCGGGTTCAACCGTCCCCTCGCGCGCTCCTTCCTCGGACTCGGCGTACCGATCGTGCTGCAGGGCAGCGTGGTGGACCCGGACATGGCCGAGGAGGAGCTGGGGGCCGGCGTCGCGCTCGTCGAGATGACGCGGGCGCAGATCGCCGACCCCCGGCTCGTCGCGCACGTCCGGGCGGGGACGCCCGAGCGGATCCGCCCCTGCACCCTGGCGAACCAGCACCGCGCCCGCGACCCACGGAACCCGCTGATCACCGACGAGGCGGAGCCGCGGTCGGGCCACGAGACCCTCGACCCCGCGCTGCCGCTCGAGCCGAACGGCGCGGCGGGCGAGCTGCTCGTCGTCGGCGGGGGTCCTGCCGGGTTGGAGGCCGCGCGGACGGCCGCGCTGTACGGGCACCGCGTGCGGCTCGTGGAGCGCGCGCCGCAGCTCGGCGGGGCGCTGCGATACGCGGCGGCGGTGCACGGGCGATCGCGGTTCGGCCTGCTCGTCGAGTGGTGGGAACGGGAGCTCGACCGGTTGGGTGTGGAGGTGACGCTCGGCGTCGAGGTGGGCCGCGAGGACCTGACCGGGGACGTCGTGCTCGCCACCGGGTCCGTGCCCTCGCCGGCCGCCCTCGTCGCCGCACCCGACGTCGTCGTGCTGCCGGCCGGCGAGTTCGAGGCCGCGGTGCTCGCCGCGGCCGGACCCCGCCGCCCGTCCGATCCGCCCACGTCCGAGGGGACGGCCGCCGTGCTGCCCGCCGGCACCCACGTCGTCGTGCACGACCCGATCGGCGACTGGACCGGGGTCGGGATCGCCGAGCAGGTGGCCGCGGCGGGACTGCCGTGCGCGCTCGTCACGCCCGACGCCGTCGCCGGCACCCAGCTCTCCCGGACGGGGGACCTCGCCGAGGCCAACGCCCGGCTCGAGCGGGCGGGCGTCGCGCGCGAGCTGTTCACCCGCCTCCGGTCGGCCGGCGGAGGGACCGCGCTGCTCACCGACGTGCATCATGGCGCCGCGCGGGAGATCCCCTGCACGGTGGTGATCGACTGCGCCCACCGCCTTCCCGACGACGGTCTGTGGCGCGGCCACGAAGGCCTCCTGCGCGGGGGCCACCTCGCGACTCGCGCTGCCGGAACCCCCGACTCGCGCTGCCGGAACTCCCGACTCGCGGGAGCCCAGAGCGCGACTCGCGGGGGCTCACAGCGCGACTCGGGGGAGCATGGGGCGCGACTCGCGGGAGCCGAGAGCGCGACTCGCGGGGGATCGGAACGTGGCGTGGCGGCGCGGCTGGTGGTGGCGGGGGACTGTGTGGCGCCACGGACCGTGCATGAGGCGGTGCGGGAGGGGCGGCGAGCGGTGCACTGTCTGCGCAGCTCAGCAGGGGTCGTGAGTGCGCACGGCCCCTCCAGGGACAGCTCACGGGTGTCGTGATGCTGCACGAACCGCTCCACGCCGGACGGCTCCGGCTGCGGAACCGCGTCGTCTTCACCGCCCACCTCACCGGCTACGCGACGGACGGCCTGCCCACCCCGCGGCACACCGCCTACTACGCCGCGCGGGCCGCCGGCGGGGCCGGGCTGGTGATCACCGAGGAGCACTCGGTCCACCGGCACGACCGGCCCTACGAGAAGCTGATCCGCGGCCACGATCCCGCGGTGCTGCCGGGCTACCGCGCGCTCACGGACGCGGTGCACGCCCACGGCGCCGTCGTCCTCGCGCAGCTCAACCACAACGGCCCGCAGTCCTCCGGGCTGTACTCCCGCGAGCCGGTCCGCGGCCCCTCCGCGGTGCCCGACCCGATGTTCCGCGAGGTCCCCGTCGCGATGACCGAGGCCGATCTCGACGAGGTGGTGGCCGGCTACGCGCTGACCGCGCGGCACTGCGTCGAGGGCGGGTTCGACGGCGTCGAGCTGCAGTGCTCGCACGCCTCCCTGGTCCGCTGCTTCCTCTCGCCCGCCACCAATCACCGCGACGACGCCTACGGCGGCACCCTGGAGAACCGCGCCCGGCTGCTCCTGCGGATCGTCGCCGCGGTCCGGCGGGAGCTGGGCGACCGGGTGCTCGGCGTGCGGCTCGGCGGTGAGGAGGGCATCGAGGGCGGCATCGGGCTGGACGAGGGCGTCGCGCTGGCCCGCCTGCTCGAGGGGACCGGCGAGGTCGACCACCTGAACACCTCGATCGGCGTGGCCACGGCCTCGCTGCACCTCATCGAGGCGTCGATGCACACGCCGGCCGACTACGCGACCTTCATCCCGTCGGCGATCCGCGCGGCCGTGCGGGTGCCGGTGATCGCGGTCGGCCGGTTCACCGAGCCCGCGGTCGCGGAGCAGGCGCTGGTCGAGGGGCACTGCGACGTGGTTGGCGTCGCACGCGGCCAGATCGCCTCGCCGGACTTCGCCGCCCCGGGCGGCCCGACGCGGGTGTGCGTGGGGTGCAACCAGGAGTGTGTCGGTCGGGTCGGGATGAACCAGCCGCTGGGCTGCGCGGTGAACCCGCGGGCCGGGCACGAGTCCGTCGCGCTTCCGATGCCGGCCGTGCCGCGGCGCGTGATCGTGGCCGGCGGCGGGCCCGCCGGGCTGCGGGCCGCGGCGACCGCCGCCGGGCGCGGGCACCGGGTGACCCTCTACGAGCGGGGACGGCTGGGCGGCCAGCTCGCCCTCGCGGCCCTGGCCCCCGGCCGCGGCGAGCTCGCCCACGTCGTCCGGGACCTCGTCGCGGAGTGCGAACGGGCCGGGGTGGAGATCGTCCGCGGTGAGCCGGGCGACCTGGGGGGTGCGGACGTCGTCGTCCTCGCCACCGGGGCGCGTCCCGCCCGCCGGTGGCCGGGTGCCCTCGACGTCCGGGACGTCCTCGACGGCGCCGCCGCGCCCACCGGCGCCGTGCTCGTCGTCGACGAGCTGGGCTTCCACCACGCCACCTCGGTGGCCGAGCTGCTCGCCGCCCGCGGGTGCACCGTCGAGATCGTGACGCCCGGGATGGTGGTCGGCCAGGACCTCGGGCTGACGCTCGACCGGGAGGGCTTCCGCCGCCGGGCCCATGCGGCCGGCATCCGGCTCACCACCGACCGGCTGGTGACGGCCGTCGAGCCCGGCCGGGTCACGCTCGTGCACCATCCCACGGGCAGGACCGAGACGAGGGAGGTCGACGCCGTGGTCTGTGCGGTCCCCGCCGAGCCGGACGACGCCCTGTGGTCCACACTGCGTGACCGGCCCGGGGTCCACCGGATCGGTGACTGCCTGGCCCCGCGGCGGATGGACGCCGCACTGCGCGACGGCGAGCGGCTGGCGGTGAACCTGTGAAACCTGAGAGTGGTATCCACCTGTGGATCCACCCTGTGGACAACTTCGTCCGCGCAGGTCGGGAATGAAGGCCGACGGGCTCACGTGGACGGCCCTCGGTGACGGTCCACCCCGGACCCTGGTCGTTCCCGTCGGTTCGGTCGAGCAGCACGGGCCCCACCTGCCCCTCACCACGGACGTGCGCGTGGCGGAGCGGGTCGCCGCCCGGCTGGAGCAGCGCGACTCCGGACTGGTGCTCGCCCCGGCGGTCGCCTACGGCGCGGCGGGGGAGCACGAGGGCTTCCCCGGCACCGTCTCGATCGGGCACGAGGCGTTGCGGGCGGTGCTGGTCGAGCTGGGTCGGTCGGCCTGTCGCTGGGCGGCGCGGCTGCTGTTCGTCAACGGCCACGGCGGCAACGTCGGCACCCTGGTCGAGGCCGTCCGGCTGCTGCGTCACGAGGGCCGGGACGCCGCATGGGTGCCCTGCGTGGCACCCGACGTCCCCGGCGACGCGCACGCCGGCCGCACCGAGACCGCGCTGATGCTGGCGCTCGACCCCGCCCGGGTCGGCCCCGGGCGCGAGCCCGGCGCGACCGCCCCGCTGCGCGAGCTGCTGCCGGTGATGCGGGAGAAGGGAGTGGTCGGGGTGAGCCCGAGCGGCGTGCTCGGCGACCCGCGCGGTGCGACCGCCGAGGAGGGCGAGGCCCTGCTCGCCGCGATGACGGACGCCCTCGCCGGCGCCGTCGCGCGGTGGGAGCCGGACGAGGCGACGGGCCGGCTGCCGTTCGGCGCGTGAGGCGTTCACGCTGGTGAACGGTGCCGCGGGTTTCCGCGCCCGATCGGGCCGACCTGCCCCGGATCGTCGGTCCCGGCTGCCATCATGGGCCCGGGAAGGAGACGCGCGATGAGTCTGACGTGGCCCGACCACCCCATCACGCTCGCCGAGTGGGAGGCGCTGCCCGAGAGCGGCGACCTGCGGCTCGAGGTGGCCGAAGGGATGTTGGTGGTGTCGGCGAAGCCGGTGTTCGGTCACCAGCGGGCTTGCCTGCGTCTCACCGCTCGGCTCGACGAAGCTCTCCCCGACGATCTGATCGTCCTCGGCGACGTCGAGGTCATGCTGGAGGAGTCACCGCTGACGATCCGGGCGCCCGACGTGGTCGTCATGCGAACCGACGTGTACGAGCCGGACCGCGCGCGTGCCGAGGCGGCGGAGGTGCTGCTCGCCGTCGAGATCCTCTCCGACGGGACACGCCGGGTCGACCGGGTGTTGAAGTACTCCGAGTACGCGGACGCCGGGATCCGGCAGTACTGGATCGTCGACCTTCTCGGCCAGGTGACCCTGACGGCCTTCCAGCTCGTCGACGGAGAGTACGAGCTGACGGGGGAGTGGACGGGCAGCGCGTCGCCGCAGGTCGCCAGCGTCCCCGTCACCCTCGACCTCGACCGGCTCACTGCGCGGTAGCCACCAGCAGCGGCACCAGCTGCTCCTCCGCGGTCAGCGAGCCGTGCTGGCCGGGTAGGCCCGCGAGCACGGGTTCGGCGACCGTCCGCACCACCCCCGCCGACCCCCGCAGGGCGACGACGAGGTCGCCGATCCGGTCCGCGACGTGCGGCCCGAGCGGACCGAACCAGTCCGCGGCCACGGCCTCGTCGCGGGTGACGATCCAGGCGTCGCCCCCGAGGGTCTCCCGCCACGCGGCGTGGACCTCGTCGAGCGCACCCTCCTGGACGTAGACGTGCCGGGCGCGGGGATCGCCACCGAGCAACCGGACGCCGAGCCGCAGCGAGGTGAGCTCGTCGGCGTCGTAGCGGCGGGTCACCTGCACCATGCCGTGGTCCCCGGTGACCGCGAGCAACGCGTCCTGCGGCAGCCGGTCGGCGATCGTCGCGGCGAGCCGGTCGATCTGCCGCAGCTGGTAGCGCCAGGCGACGGAGCCGGGGCCGTGCACGTGCCCGAGGGTGTCGAGGTCGGCGTGGTAGCCGTAGCAGAGCCGGCGGCCCGGCCCGGCGAGCGCCTCGACGACCCCGGCGGCGAGGTCGCCCAGGGCCAGCACGCTCCGGTACTGCCCGCCGCGCAGCGCCGCGCGGGTCAGGCCCGAGCCGCGGAAGGCCCTGGGCCCCACCGACGTGACCTGCACGCCCGCGGCCGCGGCCCGTTCGAGCGCGGTCGGCGCGGGCTGCACCTGCTCGGGCGGCAGGGTCTCGCGCAGGTCGGCCGGCTCCGGCTCGCCGTAGGAGGTCCACCTGAGGGAGTCGAGCAGTGCGTCGCCGCACGCCCGGAAGCTGATCCCGACCACGCCGTGCCTGCCCGGCGGCAGCCCGGTGCCGAGCGAGGTGATGCTGATCGAGGTGCTCGACGGGAACCCGACGGTCAGCGGCTCGCCGCCGAGCGAGGCCAGGAACGGGGCGTCCTCGGCGTGGGTCCGCAGCAGCTCGGCGCCCAGCCCGTCGACGAGCAGGACCGCGGCCGCGCGCACCGGCGGCAGCGGGATCGCGGGCGCCGGGCCCGGCACGCCCAGCGCGGCGAGGACGGCCGGGAACACCTCGGCCAGCGAGCGCTCGCCGTAGCGGGGCAGCAGCGGATCACCGGAGGACACGGGGTGAGAGTGCCACGTCACCGCCCGGGCCCCGAACCGCCGCGGCGTGTTTGGATCCCCGGGTGGGTTCGACGGGGACGCTGCCGGACGGGATGCGCGTGGTGCTGGACCGGCGGGTGCGCCGGCTGGCCGGACGCGACGGCGGGTCGGCGCTCCTGGGCGGGGCCCCGCCGAAGCTCGTCCACCTGACCCCGCGGGCGCAGGCCGTGCTCGGCACGGGCGACTCGGTGACCGTCGCCGACCCCGTCTCCCGGGCCCTGGCCCGCACCCTGCTCGACTCCGGCTTCGCCCATCCCGCCCACCCGATCCCGGGCGGCCCGGGGCGGGGCGAGGTCACCGTCGTCGTCCCGGTGAAGGACCGCCCGCTCGACCGGCTGCTCGCCGCCCTGCCGGCGGACCTCGGCGGCCTGGTCGTGGTCGACGACGGCGGCGCGGACCCCGAGGGACTGGCGGCCACGGTCAAGGCCGCGCACGGCCGCGTGATCCGGCACGAGACCCCGCGCGGACCGGCCGCCGCCCGCAACGCCGGCCTGGTCGCGGCCACGACGCCGCTGGTGATGTTCCTGGACTCGGACGTGGTGCCGCAGGAGGGCTGGCTCGACCCACTGCTGGACCACCTCGCCGATCCGGCGGTGGCGCTGGTGGCCCCGCGGATCGTCGCGCTGCATCCCGTGCGGGGAGCGGTGGGCCGCTACGAGGCCGTGCGGTCCAGCCTGGACCTGGGCCCCGATCCCGCGCTGATCGTGCCGCGCAGCCGGGTCGCCTACGTGCCGAGCGCCGCGATGCTCGTCCGTCGGGACGCCGTCGGCGCGGGGTTCGACGAGGACATGCACGTGGCCGAGGACGTCGACCTGGTGCTGCGGCTGCATGCGGCAGGCCGGCGCCTGCGTTACGAGCCGGCCGCCCGCGTCGCGCACGACCACCGGACGTCGCCGCGGGAGTGGTGGCTGCGCAAGGCCTACTACGGCACCGGGGCCGCGCCGCTCGCCCGCCGGCACCGGGGCGCGGTGCCGCCCATGGTGCTCAGCCCGTGGACGGCGGCGGCCTGCGCCGCCCTGCTGGCCCAGCGCCGCTGGTCCGTGCCCGTCGCCGCGGCGGTCACCGCTGTCGCCGCGGAACGCTTGTCCCGCAAGCTGTCCCGGCTCGAGCGGCCGCGGTTCTCGGCGGCCCGGCTGGCCGGCCTCGGGCTCTCCGGCGCGGGCCTGCAGGTGGCGAACGCGCTGCTGCGCCACCACTGGCCGCTCGCCGCCGCCCTGGTCCCCTTCTCCCGCCGCGCCCGGCGCGCGGTGCTGCTCGCCGCCCTCGCGGAGGGGCTGGGGGACTGGTGGACCCACCGGCGGTACGACCCGGCCGTCCGACCGGATCCCGTGACCCACCTGGTCGCCCACCGCCTGGACGACCTGGCCTACGGGGCGGGGCTCTGGTGGGGGGCCTTGAAGGCCCGCGACACGGCCGCACTGCGCCCGGCCTCACCCGGTCGGAAGTGAGGCAGCCCCCCGTCCGGACTGGTCCGGACGGGTGATTGGGCTTCCGCTCCCCGTCCGCGGCTGCGGAGTCCGCTGCGCCACCGGTCCGCGCCTGCGGATCTCCGCTCCCATGGTCCGTCCGCGCTGCCCGGAGGCGGTCCGCGGTCCCTTGCACCACCTGAAGATCGGGAGTGTGATGTGCTCGCCGCCACAGCCATGTGCGCGGCCCGAGAGCGCACCGACCACCGGTGGCTCTCCCGGAGGACGCGACCACCACCGCGGTTGGGAGAGAGACTCATGGCAGAGGTCCGGGTCACCGTCGACGGCGTGAACTACGCCGACGAGGTCGAGCCCCGCATGTTGCTGGTCCAGTACCTCAGGGAACGGCTCGGCAAGACGGGCACGCTGGTCGGCTGCGACACCAGCAACTGCGGTGCCTGCACCGTGCACCTGAACGGGCAGAGCGTGAAGAGCTGTTCGGTGCTGGCGGTGCAGGCCGACGGCGGGGAGGTGCTGACCATCGAGGGCCTGGCCCGCGACGGTGAGCTGCACCCGGTGCAGAAGGCCTTCAACGAGTGCCACGGCCTGCAGTGCGGCTACTGCACCCCGGGCATGATCATGGCGGCCGTCGACCTGCTCGGGGACAACCCCGACCCCGACGAGAACGAGGTGCGCGAGGGCATCGAGGGCAACCTCTGCCGCTGCACCGGCTACCAGAACATCGTCCGCTCCGTGCAGCGCGCGGCCCAGATGATGAAGCCCGGCGCGTCCGCCCCGACCGAGACGCCCGCCCCTGTCGCAGGAGACTGAGAGATGACCGCGACCGCCGACACCACCGCGCTCGAGTTCGGCAAGTCCCGCGTCCGCAAGGAGGACGCGCGCCTGATCACCGGCCGCAGCCGCTACACCGACGCGATCACCCCGCCCGGCACCCTGCACGTGGCGATCGTCCGCTCCCCGCTGGCGCACGCGCGCATCACCGGCATCGACACCACCGAGGCGAAGCGCGCCCCGGGCGTGCACGGCGTCTACACGGTCTCGGACCTCGGCGCCGACGAGGTCGGCATGCCCTGCGCGTGGCCGATCACGCCCGACCAGAAGGCCCCGCAGCGCCCCGTCCTGGCCAAGGACACCGTCCACTTCGCCGGCGAGGGCGTGGCGGTCGTGGTCGCGCGCAGCGCCGCCGAGGCCAAGGACGCGGCCGAGCTCGTCGAGGTCGACTACGACCCGCTCGACCCGGTCCTGGACATGGAGGCCGCGCTCGCCGAGGGCGCCACCCTGGTGCACCCGGACCTGGGCACCAACGAGTCCGCCACCTGGGTCTTCGACTCCGCCGAGGCCGGCACGGGCGGCAGCGCCGCCGACGCGATCGCCGCGGCCGAGTCCGACCCGGACCAGGTCGTCGTCCGGCGCCGGTTCCGCCAGCAGCGCCTCATCCCGGCGTTCATGGAGCCGCGCTCCTGCGTGGTCGACCCGACCGGCGAGCAGATGGTGATCTGGTCGGCCACCCAGATCCCGCACATCCTGCGCACCATGACCACGGTGACCCTCGGCATCCCCGAGTCCAAGGTCCGGGTCATCGCCCCGGACGTGGGCGGCGGCTTCGGCGGCAAGATCGGTGTGCTGCCCGAGGAGATGATGACCGTCCTGCTGGCCCAGAAACTGGGCAGGCCGGTCAAGTGGACCGAGACCCGGTCGGAGAGCATGCTCGCCGCCCACCACGGGCGGGACCAGATCCAGGACATCACGATCGCGGCGCGCAAGGACGGCACGATCACCGCCCTGGACGTCAAGCTCCTCGCCGACATGGGCGCCTACCTGGGGCTGGTCGGCCCCGGCGTGCCTGTGCTGGGCGCGTTCATGTTCAACGCGATCTACAAGATCCCGGCCTACCGCTTCCAGGACACCAACGTCTTCACCACGAAGACCCTGACGGACGCCTACCGCGGCGCCGGCCGTCCCGAGGCGACCTTCGCCATCGAGCGGATCATGGACGAGCTCGCCGTCGAGCTGGGCCGCGAGCCGCTGGAGCTGCGCGAGCAGAACTGGATCAAGCACGAGGAGTTCCCGTTCACCACGGTGTGCGGGCTGACCTACGACTCGGGCAACTACGAGCAGGCCACCGCCCGGGCCAAGGAGCTCTTCGACTACGAGGCCCTGCGCCGCGAGCAGGCCGAGCGCCGCGAGCGCGGCGACAAGGTCCAGCTGGGCATCGGCATCTCGACCTTCACCGAGATGTGCGGCCTCGCGCCCTCGCGGGTGCTGGGCTCGCTGGCCTACGGCGCCGGCGGCTGGGAGGCCGCGAGCATCCGGATGCTCGCCACCGGCAAGGTCGAGGTCATCACCGGCGCCTCCGCGCACGGCCAGGGCCACGAGACGGCGTTCTCCCAGATCGTCGCGGACAAGCTGGGCGTGCCGTTCGAGGACGTCGAGATCCTGCACGGCGACACCGCGTCGTCGCCCAAGGGCCTCGACACCTACGGCTCGCGCTCGCTCGTCGTCGGCGGCATCGCGATCACGATGGCCGCGGACAAGGTCATCGAGAAGGCGAAGAAGATCGCCGCGCACCTGCTCGAGGCCGACGAGGGCGACATCGAGTTCAACGCCGGGCAGTTCACCGTCCGCGGCACGGACAAGGGCAAGGCGATCCAGGAGATCGCGTTCGCCGCGTTCATGGCGCACGACTACCCGGAGGGCATGGAGCCGTCGCTCGACTCCGACGCGGTGTACGACCCGGAGAACTTCTCCTTCCCGCACGGCACCCATCTCGCCGCGATGGAGGTCGACACCGAGACGGGCCGGGTGAACCTGCGCCACTACGTCTGCGTCGACGACATCGGCAACGTCGTCAACCCGCTGATCGCCGAGGGCCAGGTCCACGGCGGCCTCGCCCAGGGCATCGCGCAGGCGCTGTTCGAGGAGGCCAACTACGACGACCAGGGCACCCTGGTCAACGGCACCTTCGTCGACTACACCGTGCCGTCCGCGGCCGACCTGCCGAGCTTCACCACGGAGATCGTCAGCACCCCGGCCACGTCGAACCCGCTCGGCGTCAAGGGCGTGGGCGAGGCGGGCACCATCGCCTCCACCCCGGCGATCGTCAACGGCGTGCTCGATGCGGTCCGCCACCTCGGCGTCGAGGACATCGAGATGCCGACGACCTCCCAGCGCGTGTGGCGCGCGATCCAGGAGGCGCAGGGCCGCTCCACGCAGGAGACCCCGGTCGACACCCACTCGCCGGGCGCCGGGCTCGGCTCCATCGACCCCAACAACCCGCAGGGAGAGGTCCAGTGATCCCCGCCAAGTTCGACTACGTCCGGCCGTCGTCGGTCGAGGAGGCCGTCAGCGCGCTGCAGCAGGGCGGGGACGACGCCAAGATCCTCGCCGGCGGGCAGAGCCTGCTGCCGGTCCTCCGCCTGCGGCTCGCCGCGCCGTCCGTCGTCATCGACCTGGGCGGCATCGCCGAGCTGCGGCAGATCAGCGAGGACGGGGACCGGATCGCCATCGGCGCGATGGCCCCGCACCACGACGTGATGCGGGACGACCTGGTCAAGCAGCACGTGACGCTGCTCTCGCAGGCCACCGCGACCGTGGCGGACCCGCAGGTGCGCCACCGCGGCACGCTCGGCGGCGCGCTGGCGCACGCCGACCCGGCCGGCGACCTGGGCGCCGTCGCCCTGGCCCTCGACGCCGAGTTCGTGATCGCCGGGTCCTCCGGCACCCGCACGGTCCCGGCGGGCGAGTTCTTCGTCGACTACTTCACCACCGCGATCGGCGAGGGCGAGATCCTCACCCAGGTCCGGTTCCCGAAGTACACCGGCTGGAGCACGCACTACGAGAAGTTCAACCGCACCGCGCAGGCCTGGTCGATGGTGGCCGTCGCCGCGGCGCTGCGGGTGGAGGGCGGCTCCATCGCCGAGGCCCGCATCGGGCTGACCAACATGGGCACCACGCCGATCCGGGCCACCGGGGTCGAGCAGGCGCTCGTGGGCCAGCCCGCGACCGCGGACACGGTGCGTGCCGCGGCCGAGCACGCGACGGAGGGCACGTCGGCTCCGAGTGACGCGGATGCCGCAGCCGACTACCGTGAGCACCTGGCCAGGGTGCTCACCGGCCGGGCGGTGCTGGCGGCCGCCGGCTGAGCGCAGCTTACGGAGCGGACGTCGTCTCCGTAGGCATCCGCGAGGACGGCCGGACGCCTGCCCGGGTTCCGGGCAGGCGTCCCGCCGTCTCTCCTACCTGGAGCTCCGCCCGCCGCGAGGCGCGGCGGACTCGCCGACGAGGAGACTGGAAGTCATGCAGCTGGAGAACAAGTTCACGATCGCGGCGCCCATTGCGGACGCCTGGGCGGCCCTGAACAACCCGGAGACCGTCGCCCCCTGCTTCCCCGGCGCCACGCTGACGGAGTACACGGGCGACTCCTTCACCGGGACCGTGAAGGTGAAGCTGGGCCCGATCTCGCTGACCTACAAGGGCAAGGGCACCTACATCGAGCGCGACGACGCCAACCACAAGGTCGTCATCGACGCCACCGGGCGCGACTCGCGCGGCAACGGCACCGCCGCCGCGAAGGTCACGGGCACGATGAAGGCCGACGGCCCGGACAAGACCGAGGTCACGATGGTCACCGACATGACCATCACCGGCCGGCCGGCGCAGTTCGGCCGCGGCGTGATCTCGGACGTCGCCGACAAGATCATCGGCCAGTTCTCGTCCTGCCTCGCGGACAAGCTGACCGAGAAGGAGCAGGCGCCGGCCGAGCCCGTCACCCCGGCCACGACGGCCGCCCCGGCCACCCCGACCGTCGGCGGCGTGGCCTCGGAGACCCCGGACGCCACCGTCCCGTCGCCGATGGGCACCGAGCCGAGCGCCAGCGCGGCGAAGCCGGCCACCACCACGCCCGCCCCGATGAAGAGCAGCGTCGACGCCATCGACCTGCTCGACACCGCGGGCGCGCCGATCGTGAAGCGGCTCGTCCCGGTCGCGGGTGTGCTGGGCGTGCTGCTCGCGATCTTCATCATCGTCCGCAACCTGCGGAAGAGCTGAGCCGGACACACGCACGGCCGAGGGCCGGCGACCCGCAAGGGTCGCCGGCCCTCGGCGTTCTCGGGCTTCTGCCCGTCGTCGCCCGCTCGGTGGTCCGGCTACGGTCGCGCCCGCCGCGCCGGTGCGGTCGCGGCGCCCGGCGTGGCGTCCCGTCCGGCCCAGCAGGGGCCGGACCCCGAGGGAGGAGTGCCATGCAGGAGTTCCAGCGGGGTACCGTTCGCGCCAACAACCTGACCTTCGAGTATTTGACCGCCGGGGACGGGCCGCTCGCCCTGTGCATGCACGGCTTCCCGGACTCGCCGTTCACCTACCGGTACCTCCTCCCCGCCCTGGCCGACGCCGGGTTCAGGGCGGTGGCCCCGTTCAACCGCGGGTTCGCGCCGACGGAGCTGCCGATCGACCGCCACCACGTCCACAGCTCGACGATGGTCGCGGACCAGATCGCGCTCCACGAGGCACTCGGCGGGGACGAGCGTGCGGTCGTGATCTCCCACGACTGGGCCGCCCTCGGGACGTGGGGTGCCGCCGCGAAGGAGCCGGAGCGCTGGTCGCGCTGCGCCGTCGTCAACATCCCGCCGTTCGCGATCTTCGGCGAGAACATCGTGACCTACGACCAGATCAAGCGGTCGTTCTACTTCTGGTACTTCCAGATGACGAACGTGGTCGAGCAGATCGTGGCGGCGGACGACTTCGCCTTCATCGACCGCATCTGGGCGGACTGGTCGCCGGGCTACGACGCCTCCGAGGACCTGCCGCTGGTGAAGGCCTGTATCCGCGAGCCCGACCACTTCCGGGCCGCCCTCGCGTACTACTGGGGGCAGTTCGATCCGAAGCGCTTCGGCACCCCCGAGTGGGCGGCCGAGCAGGCGGACGCGTGGGGTGCGGACATCCCGCAGCCGACCCTGTACCTGCACGGCACGGACGACGGCTGCCATGGCATGACGCAGGAGCAGGTCGACCGTGTGCCCTCGCACTGCGGGCCGGGGTCGCGCTCCGAGCTGATCCCGGGCGTCGGCCACTTCATGCACGTGCAGCGGCCCGGCGACGTGAACAAGCGGATCGTGGAGTTCCTGAGCGGCTGACCCGCTCCGGGAGGTGGGCTGAGAAGCGGAGGCGGGCTGCGATCAGCACCGGTGCTGTCGGAGCATGATCGGGGGACCGTGGTGCTGATCTCACGGCGGCTCTGCTCGGGGCGCCGCGGGTGCGAGGATCGGGGCATGCGCGCCGGACCGCACAACGGGATCACCGACGTCCCCGGGATCCGGGTGGGTCACGCGACCGTGGCCGGGGAGGACGCGTTGAGCGGCACGACGGTGGTGCTCTGCCCGCCCGGCGGGGCGGTGGCCGGTGCCGACGTCCGCGGCGCGGCACCCGGTACCCGGGAGATCGACCTGCTCGCGCCGGGCAACACCGTGCAGCGGGTGCACGCGATCGTGCTGTCCGGGGGCAGCGCCTATGGCCTCGCCGCGGCTCACGGGGTCATGGAGCGGCTCGAGGCCGCGGGGGAGGGGTTCCCCGTGACGGGCGGCGTCGTGCCGATCGTGCCCGCTGCGGTCCTCTTCGACCTCGGGCGCGGCGGCCGGTTCACGGCCCGCCCGACCGCGGAGACCGGCGCCGCGGCCTACGACGCGGCCACGGCCGGACCGATCGCGCAAGGTGTCGTCGGTGCGGGCACGGGGGCGACGGCCGGTGGGTTGAAGGGCGGCGTCGGCACGGCCAGCGCCGTCCTCGACAACGGAATTACGGTCGCCGCCCTGGTCGCGGTCAACGCCGTCGGGTCGCCCGTGCACGGGCCGACCGGGCGGTTGCTGGGTGCTCGGCACGGCCTGCCGGGGGAGTTCCCCGACGCCGAGCTCCCGGCCGACGCCGTCGGCGCGCTCGCCGGCGCCCGGCGCCGCCCGGGTGTGGGCGACCCCGGCACGGCAACGACGCTCGCGGTCGTCGCGACGGACGCGACGCTGGACAAGGCGGGGTGCGGGCGGCTGGCGACCGTCGCCCACGACGGCTACGCCAGGGCGCTCGACCCGGTGCACACCATCATGGACGGGGACGCGATCTTCGCGCTGGCCACCGGCGACCGTACGATCGCGGGCCCCGAGGAGCAGTTCGCGCTGCACGCGGCGGCGGCCGACGTCGTCACCCGCGCCGTGGTGCACGCCGTGCTGGCCGCGACCCCGGTCACCACCGCGGGCGGCTCCTGGCCCTCCTACCGCAGCACGACGGCGCTCTGAGCCGCGGCGTGGCGGGGTCGAGCGCGGTCGGCCGGCTGCGAGCGCGCTCAGCCGCCGGCGAAGGGCGGCAGGACGTCGACGACGGCGCCCTCGGGCAGTACCCGCTGCGGGTCCCGCACCGCGATCTCGTCGACCAGGTAGGAGCAGCGGGCGAGCACCCGCGCGAACTCGGGGCCGTACCGCTCGGCGAGGGTGTCGCCGAGCGCGGCGACGGTCGCGTCGGCGGGCACCGCGAGGGTCTCGGCGTCCCGGCCGGCCGCCGCCTTGGCGGCCGCGAAGTACCGGACCGTCACGGTCCGGAGGGCGGTGGTGGTGGTCACGGTGCCCATCCTCCTCACCCGCCGATGGCGCTCATCGGGCGGTCGGGCTGCAGGAACCCGGGGTCGTCGATGCCGTGCCCGGCGAGCTTGCCCCACATCGCGTACCGCCACACGTCGGCGATCTCGGCGTCGCTCGCCCCGCCTCGGACCAGCGCGCGCAGGTCGGTCTCGGTGCGCGCGAAGAGGCAGGAGCGCACCTGCCCGTCGGCGGTGAGCCGGGTGCGGTCGCAGGCGCCGCAGAAGGGCCGGGTGACCGAGGCGATCACGCCGACGCGGGCCGGGCCGCCGTCGACCAGGTAGCGCTCGGCGGGGGCGCCGCCACGCTCCTCGCCGTCCGGCGTGAGGGTGAAGCGCGCCGACAGCCTCTCCATGATCTCGCCGGCGGTGATCATCTCGCTGCGCTCCCAGCCGTGCTGGGCGTCGAGCGGCATCTGCTCGATGAACCGCAGCTCGTAGCCGTGCTCGACGGCGAAGGCCAGCAGGTCGGTGGCCTCGTCGTCGTTCACCCCGCGCAGCAGCACGGTGTTGATCTTGACGGGCTCGAGGCCGGCGGCCCGCGCGGCGGCGAGCCCCGCGAGCACGTCCGACAGCCGGTCGCGGCGGGTGATGGTGGCGAAGCGCTCGGGGCGCAGCGTGTCCATCGAGACGTTGAGCCGGTTGACGCCGGCCGCGGCCAGCGCCTCGGCGCGGCGGGCCAGCCCGATGCCGTTGGTGGTCAGCGAGATGTCCGGGCGCGGCTCCAGCGCGGCCGAGGCGGCGATGACCTCCTCGAGCCCCTTGCGCAGCAGCGGCTCGCCGCCGGTGAAGCGCAGCTCGTGCACGCCGAGGTCGCGGACCGCGATCGCGACCAGCCGGACGAGCTCCGCGTCCGTCAGCTGTTCCTCGCGTGGCATCCAGTCGAGGCCCTCGGCGGGCATGCAGTAGGTGCAGCGGAGGTTGCACCGATCGGTCAGCGAGATGCGCAGATCGGTGGCGACCCGGCCGAACCCGTCGATCAGGCGGCTGTCGTCGGGGCGGCCCGGGTCCCGCTTCGCGGTGCCCCGCAGTGCGGGGAGACCCAGCTCGGTTGCCGTCACGTACACGAGGGTAACCGCCCGCCGCGATCTTCATCCAGGGCCCAAAACGCCAGGTCAGAGCGCTCCGCAGATGCGGATCGGAAAGCCGTCGCGGGGCGCAGGAGCGGCCCGCGACGGCCGGCCCGGCCTGTCCCGAAGGCGAGGACCACCCCGCCCGCCGGACACTGGGTGCCGGGCTCAGATCTCGGTCTTGAGGATGCAGATCGCGAGGTGCGCGTCGAGCACGGCCTCGCGGGTCTTCGGGTCGATGCCCGGGTCGGCCTCGGCCGCCGCCTTGGCGCTGTCCGCCGCCTGCTCGAGCTCGACGACGGCGTCGTGCGCCGCCGCGTCGCTCTCGGCGGCCAGGCGCCCGGCCTTCGCCGCCTTCGAGTCGTACTCCCGGACGACGGCGAGCAGGACGACGGACGCGCCCGTGTCCGCCTCGGCGGCGCGCAGCGCGGCCCCTGACTTCTCCCGGCACTCGGCGAGCCGGGTCTGGACGTCGGTGGTCGTGAGCATGGGTGACTCCCGTGGTGGTGCGAGCACGGTCAGGAGCCGGACCCGGCCCGCCGGTGGCGGGCGGCTCGTCGCAGCGGGAGGGAGATGGCGGAACCGGGCCCGGACACCGTGGCGCTCCCGCGGGCACGCACTCTTCGCACGGGCATCGCCTCCGTCACGCCTCCGCGGCACCCTCCACGGCGCCGCCGTCACGCCCCACGGCCGGGCGCGCTCCACCGTGACCCCGTCCGGCGAACCGGACAAGGGCCGTTCGGGGGAGCACTCGCCCGGCCGTCGGAGCTCCTAGGGGGCGTCTGGTGGTTCACCGTCGAGGGGCTCGGTGATCCGGGCGGCTCCTGGCAAGGCGGAGCCGGGTCCTCATACCGGGCGTATTCGGGCCCGGCGACAACGCAGCCAGGGGTCGTCCGGGCGCCGAGGCCGCGGCGGATGATCCACCAGACGCCCCCTAGTGCTGCGCGAGCTCCTGCCGGGCGACGGAGCGGATGTGGACCTCGTCGGGCCCGTCGGCGAAGCGCAGGGCCCGGGCCCACGTGTAGAAGTAGGCCAGCGGGAAGTCGTCGCTCATCGCGCCGCCGCCGTGGACCTGCATGGCCCGGTCGATCACCGCGCACGCCATCCGCGGCACCACGACCTTGATGGCCGCGATCTCGCTGGCGGCGCCCTTGGCGCCGAACTTGTCGATCAGCCAGGCGGTCTTGAGCACCAGCAGCCGGGACTGCTCGATCTCCATGCGGGACAGCGCGATCTGCTCGCGGACCACGCCCTGCTCGGCCAGCGGCCGGCCGAACGCGACGCGGTCCTTGGCCCGCTTGACCATGAGGTCCACCGAACGCTCGGCCATGCCGATCAGCCGCATGCAGTGGTGGATGCGGCCCGGCCCGAGGCGGGCCTGGGAGATGGCGAAGCCGCCGCCCTCCTCGCCGAGCAGGTTCGACACCGGCACCCGGACGTCCGTCAGCCGCAGCTCCGAGTGCCCGTGCTGGTCCTGGTAGCCGAAGGTCGGCAGGTGGCGGGTGATCTCCAGGCCCGGGGTGTCCCGCGGGACCAGGACCATCGACTGCTGACGGTGCTTGGCCGCCTCGGGGTCCGTCTTGCCCATGACGATGAAGATCGTGCAGCGCTCGTCGGCGGCGCCGGAGATCCACCACTTGCGGCCGTTGATGACGTACTCGTCGCCCTGCCGCTCGATGCGGGTCTCGACGTTCGTGGCGTCGGACGAGGCGACCTGCGGCTCGGTCATCGCGAAGGCCGAGCGGATCTCGCCCTCCAGCAGCGGGTCGAGCCACTGCTCCTTCTGCTCGGGCGTGCCGAACAGGTGCAGGGTCTCCATGTTCCCGGTGTCCGGGGCCTGGCAGTTGATCGCCTCGGGCGCGATCACCGGGGACCAGCCGGACACCTCGGCCACGGCGGCGTACTCCAGGTTCGACAGCCCCGAGATCGCCGGCAGGAACAGGTTCCACAGCCCGCGATCGCGGGCCTTGGCCTTCAGCTCCTCGACGACGGGCGGCAGGTCCCACTCCTGCGGGGTCCCGCGGCGTTCGGCGCGGAAGGCGTCGTACGCGGCCTCGGCGGGGAGGACCTCCTCGTCGAGGAACGCGCGCATGCGCTTGGTGTAGTCGGCAGCGGCGGCGCTGGGTTCGAAGTCCACGGGGGAATGACACCACAATGCAGGTGCATTAAACAACGAGCCCGACGTGATGTGCGTCCCCCGACCGGTGGCGATCCGCGCAGACGCGGACATAGGATCTCGCCCGTGCCGCAATTCCGGATCACCGAGGCGTGGGCCGCGCCGGAGCGTCTCGTTGATGCGCAGGGAGGCGGTCCGCGACCTCGGGTCGCTCGCGGTGGCCCTCGTCGAGTCCACGAACGTCGTGGTGGAGATCCCCGGAGGAAGTTCATGAAGCGTCCCGTGGCCGTCGGTGTCGCCGGCCTGGCCGTCGTGCTCGCCGCGGCGTGCAGCTCGCCGTCGCAGGCCCCGGGCACCGGCGGATCCGCGGCGGCGCCCGAGGCCCGCACGCTCACGGTGTTCGCCGCGGCGTCGCTGACCGAGTCGTTCGACGCCCTGGAGAAGCAGTTCGAGACCGACAACCCGGGCGTCGACGTCAGCCTGAACTACGGCGGCTCGTCCGACCTCGCGCAGCAGATCGTCAACGGCGCCCCGGCCGACGTCTTCGCCGCGGCCAGCGACCCCACCATGAAGACCGTGTCCGACGCCGGCCTCACCGCCGCCGCGCCGACGGTGTTCGCCACCAACGTCCTGCAGATCGCGACCGCGCCGGGCAACCCCAAGGGCGTCGCCGCGTTCGCGGACCTGGCGAAGCCCGACGTCAAGACCGTGGTGTGCGCGCCCCAGGTACCGTGCGGGGCGGCCACCACGAAGGTGGAGCAGAGCACCGGTGTGCAGCTGCAGCCGGTCAGCGAGGAGAGCGACGTCAAGTCCGTGCTGAGCAAGGTCTCCACCGGCAACGCCGACGCCGGCCTCGTCTACGTCACGGACGTCAACGCCGCGAAGGGGCAGGTCCAGGGCGTGAGCTTCCCGGAGGCCGCCGCCGCGAAGACCGACTACCCGATCACCGTCGTCAAGGACGCGCCGCAGGCCGAGCTCGCGCAGAGGTGGGTGGACCTGGTGACCGGCGAGACCGGCACGAAGGCCCTCGAGGCGCAGGGGTTCGGCGCCCCGTGAGGACCGTGGGCACGGCATGACGGCTCCCCCGGACAGCCGGGCGCGGGCCGCCCGCAGGCCCGACCGGCACGAGGAGCCGGTCGGGCTCCCGTGGTTCGTGTGGATCCCCGCCGGTCTCGCGTTCCTGCTGATCGCGCTGCCGGTCGTCGGGCTGTTGTGGAAGGCCGACTGGACGCGGATGCCCGAGCTGCTGCTCGGCGACGCCGCGCTGGACGCGCTCCGCCTCTCGCTGGAGACCGCGGCCGTCTCGACGCTGCTCTGCATCCTGCTCGGCGGGCCGCTCGCCGTGGTCCTCGCCCGCGGTCGCCTGCGCGGGCAGCGGGCCCTGCGCGCGATCGTCCTGCTGCCGCTCGTGCTGCCCCCCGTGGTGGGGGGTCTGGCGCTGCTGTTCCTGCTCGGCCGCACCGGGCTGGTCGGGCGCGGCCTGGACCTGGCCTTCGGGATCACCGTCCCGTTCACCACGGCGGCCGTCGTGCTCGCCCAGACCTTCGTGGCCCTGCCCTTCCTCGTCGTGTCGCTGGAGGGGGCGCTACGCACCGCCGGCCGGCGCTACGAGGCGGTGGCGGCCACGCTCGGCGCCTCCCCGTCGCTGGCCTTCCGGCGGGTCACGATCCCGCTGGTCCTGCCCGGGCTGGCCTCCGGTTCGGTGCTGGCCTTCGCCCGCTGCATGGGCGAGTTCGGGGCGACCATCGCCTTCGCCGGCAGCCTGCAGGGCACCACCCGCACGCTCCCGCTGCTCGTCTACCTGGAGCGGGAGACGGACGTCGACGGCGCCGTCGCGCTCTCCCTGCTGCTGGTCGCGGTGGCGATCGTCGTGATCCTGGTGGGGCGGCCCCGGGGCTCCGAGGGGCTCTCGTGAGCCTCGAGGTGGAGGTCCGGCTCGACCGGGAGGGTTTCTCCCTGCAGGTCGCGCTGACGGCCGCGCCGGGCGAGGTCGTCGCCGTACTCGGCCCCAACGGGGCGGGCAAGTCGACGCTGCTCGGCATCCTGTCCGGACTGCTGCGACCCGACGCCGGGCACGTGCGGGTGGGCGACCGCACCGTCACGGACGTCGAGGCGGGCGTCTTCGTGCCCGCGCACCGGCGCGGCGTCGGGTTGCTCGCGCAACAGGCCCTGCTCTTCCCGCACATGACCGCGCTGGCCAACGTCGCGTTCGGGCCGCGGGCGCAGGGCGTGCCGAAGCGGGAGGCCGAGGCGCGGGCGCAGGCCCTGCTCGCCGACGTCCTGCCCGGCCTGCCCGAGCTGGCCGGCCGCAAGCCCGCCCAGCTCTCCGGCGGCCAGCAGCAGCGGGTGGCGCTGGCCCGCGCGATCGCGCCGGAGCCCGGCCTGCTGCTGCTCGACGAGCCGCTCGCCGCCCTCGACGTCGACGCCGCACCGGCCATGCGCTCGCTGCTGCGCCGCGTGATCCGGGACGGCAAGCAGACCGCGGTGCTGGTCACGCACTCGGCGCTCGACGCGCTGGTGCTGGCCGACCGCGTCGTCGTGCTGACGCACGGACACGTGGTGGAGCAGGGGCCGACGCGGGAGGTGCTCGGGCGGCCACGCAGTGCCTTCACCGCCCGGATCGCCGGCCTCGACCTGATCCCCGGGGTGCGCGAGGGCGGCGCGCTCCGCACCGTCGACGGCAGGGTGATCACCGGGCGGGGCGACGCCGGCTCGGAGGACGACGGGGCCGGTGAGCCCGCGGTCGCGGTGTTCCCGCCCTCGGCGGTGGCGGTGTTCGCCGCCGAGCCGCACGGCAGTCCCCGCAACGTCCTGCCGGTCCGGCTGGCCTCGATCGAGCCGCACGGCGACGTCGTCCGGCTGCGGGCGGCGCCTCGGGAGGGCGGCCCGGACTGGCTCGACGGCCTGGCCGCGGACGTCACGCCCGCCGCGGTCGCCGACCTCGGGGCCGAGCCCGGGGTGCCCCTCTGGTTCGCGGTGAAGGCCACCGAGGTCGAGATCCACCGGGCGGGATAGGCCGCTGCGGCGCTTCGCTCCCGACCCGGATGCGGGCACTCGGTCCGCTCAAACCTTCGCAACCGAACGTCACCTCATCGGTCACAGGGGTCACCCGGGCCACTATCGTGTACCTATGTCGCGGGGCGGTGGGGGCCTACCGTCGCTTTCCGTGACACGCCAGCTGCTGCGGCTCGCCTCCGTCGCGATCGCGATCGGGCTGCTCCCGGTGACCGGCTCCGTCGCGCTGGCGAGTCCGGCGGCCGACACGGTCGAGGCCGGGACGGCCGTGACGATCGGGCCGGCCGCGACGGGCCTGCCCGGTGACTACGTCGTCCTCGCCCGGGACGCGCAGCGCGCGACGGACGCCGCGACCGAGCTCGGGGTCTCCCCGACGACCGTCTTCACCCGGGCGTTGACCGGCTTCGCGGCCCGGCTCAGCGCCGAGCAGCTCGCCCGGCTCAAGGAGCTGCCGGGGATCCTCGGCGTCGAGGAGGACCGGCGGTTCGACCCGCTGGGACCCCGCGCGGCACGGCAGCCCGGGCTCACCGAGGCCGTCCAGGAGAACCCGCCGAACTGGGGACTGGACCGCATCGACCAGCGCGACCTGCCGCTCGACGGCCGCTACACCACTCGCGCCACCGGCCAGGGCGTCACCGTCTACGTGGTGGACACCGGGGTCGACGTCACGCACCCGGACTTCGGCGGCCGGGCCAGCTGGGGCACCAACACGATCGACGGCACGGACACCGACTGCGACGGCCACGGCACGGTCGTCGGCGGGATCGCGGCCTCGCGCGGCTACGGCGTGGCCAAGGACGCGCAGGTCCGCGCGGTGAAGGTGCTCGACTGCAACGGTTCCGGCACCCTCTCCTCGCTGCTCTCGGGCCTCGACTGGGTGCTGCAGAACCACCGGACCGGCCCGGCGGTCGCGGTCATGTCCTGGAGCTACGGGCCCTCGGACGCGCTGCTCTCCGCGGTGACGAACCTGGTGGACGACGGGGTGTTCGTCGCCTCCTCGGCCGGCAACAGCGGGGCCGACGACTGCGGCGTCGCCCCGCGGGCGGCCGCCGGCGTGCTGGTCGTGGCCAACTCGACCATCGACGACCGGCGCAACAGCTCGTCGAGCACCGGGCCGTGCGTGAGCCTCTACGCGCCCGGGACCAGCATCGTCGCGACCACGCCCGGCGGCCGGACGGCCTCCTACACCGGGACCTCGATGGCTGCCCCCTTCGCCGCTGGCGTCGCGGCGCTGTACAAGCAGACCTACGGCGACGCCCCCAGCGCCACGATCAAGAAGTGGATGCTGGACAACGCCGTCCCGGGCAAGATCGCGGGCGGGGACACGGGCGGCACCCCGAACCTGCTCCTCAACACCGCTGGCCTGTAGAGGCACGAACGGCGCTCTCGCTCAGTAGGAGTGAACGAGAGTGCCGTTCGCTAGGGGGTCAGCGCGTTCTCAGCGGGACAGGCGGGCGGCCTCGCGGTCGGCGCCCTCGGTCAGCACGCCGCCGCGGGAGCCGGCGAGCTTCGCGTGGAGGTGCTCGCGGACCGTCACCGGCTCGTAGAGGGCGGGGTGTTCGGCGTCGACGCAGGTGGGCAGCGGGGCGATCACCGCGTCGACGTCGCCGTCGTGGAAGAAGGCGGCAGAGCGGCGCGGGACGAGCCGGCCGTCGACCCGCGGGGCGGCGACCCGGTGCAGGGTGGAGATCCAGCGGTCGTTGGTCCAGCGGGCCAGCGCGTCGCCGAGGTTGACCAGCAGGGCGCCCGGCGCGGGCTGCACGGGGTGCCAGCGGCCGTCGCCGTCGAGGATCTCCAGGCCGGGCACCGCGTCGGCCCACAGCACGGTGACGATGCCGTAGTCGGTGTGCGCGCCCATGCCGACCTGGTCGGGCTCGAGGTCGGCGTCCGCGGACGGCAGGCGGTAGTTGATCATCCGCAGGACGTCGACGGAGTGCCCGGTGAACCGGGTCAGGTGGTCCTCGCCGAGCCCGAGCGCGCGGCCGAACACGCGCGTCATCGTCCGGGCGACCTCGCCGGCGGCCGCAAACCAGGCCTCGACGGCGGGGCGGAAGCCCGGGACGTCCGGCCAGACATTGGTCTCGTAGTCCTCCTCCGAGAGGTTCAGGCCCGGGAAGTCCGCGGCCTGCGCGCCGACGTTGAAGGCCTCGAAGAGGTCGGCGGCGGAGACCAGGCCGAGGCTGTTGGCCAGCGACTCGGACCGGGGCGGGGTGTAGCCGCGGTTCACGCCGGGCGGGCAGCGGTGAGCGGACTTGGTCGCGAGGTCCTGGGCGAAGAAGGCGTCCATGGCGGCGGTGAACGCGTCGAGCGTCCGCACCGGGATCCCGTGCCCGACGACCTGCATGAACCCGACCGTCCGCGCGGCGTGGTCCACGGCGCGGGCCACGGCATCGCGGTCGGCGTCCGAGCCCGCGGTGCGGAACGGGGTCAGGTCGATGATCGGGACGTCGAGGACGCCGTCGCGGGTCTCGGCGACTGCCATGGGGCTGCTCCTGGTGAGAAGTGATTGCTCGCGACTATCGTTCGGTGATGTTCGACTGTCAAGGACTGTCAGTCGGGGTCGGCTCGGGCAGGAGGAGCGGGTGGAGGACGAGGCGGCGCTCAACGCGCGGGTCGGGGCCACGATCCGCGCGCTGCGGGAGAAGGCCGGGCTGTCCATGCGCGAGCTGGCGCGGCGGGCCGGGGTGAGCCAGCCGTTCCTCTCGCAGATCGAGCGGGGCGTCAGCGCGCCGTCGATGGTCACGACCTACCGGCTGGCGGAGGCGCTCGGCGAGCTGCCGGGCGCGCTGCTACCCGCCCCCGCGGGGACGGGCGTGACCGTGGTGCGGGCGGGCGAGGGTCGGGAGATCCCGGTCGCGAACCGGCCGGACGCGGCGCGCGGGCGGGCGCTGGTGATGCAGCCGGGGAACCCGCTCGAGGTGATCGAGTACGTCGTCGCGCCGGGGGAGTACCTCGAGGAGTGGTTCGCGCTGCCCGGCGACATGGCGGTCTACGTGGTGAGCGGGGAGCTCGAGGTGGAGGTCGAGGGCGCGGACCCGGTGGTGCTCGCGCCGCGGGAGCTCGCGTCCCACCCCGCCTCGGCCCGGCACCGCTGGCGGGTGCACGGCGACGCCCCGGTCCACGTCCTGCTGGCCATCGCCCATCCCTCCGACGGCCCCACCCTCCGCCCGCCCCGCTCCTGACCGGCGCCGTGCAGGTGAGCACTGCCGCGAGTCGGGACTTCCTGCAGTGCGAGCGGGACGTCGTGCACGGTGTGGCGCGAGGTGGCTGCCGACTCGCGGCGCTGCTGCTCACGACTCGCGGGAGCCCAGGGCGCGACTCGCGGGAGCTCAGAGCCCGACTCGCGGGAGTTCAGAGCCCGACTCGCGGGAGCCCAGGGCGCGACTCGCGGGAGCTCAGGGCCCGACTCGCGGGAGCTCAGAGCCCGACTCGCGGGAGCTCAGGGCACGACTCGCGGGAAGGGTGCGCGAGTCGGGGCGTCGGCTTCCGCGAGTCGGGGTCAGGCGGGGGTGAGGGTGTCGAAGCCCGTGTAGGGGACGAGGGCGGGCGGGATGCGGACGCTGCCGTCGGGCTGCTGGCCCTGCTCCAGGACCGCGACCAGGGTGCGGCCGATCGGGAGGCCCGAGCCGTTGAGCGTGGCCGCGAAGCCCCGCGCGCCGTCCTTCGCCTTCGTCCGGATGCCGGCCCGGCGGGCCTGGAACGTGCCGAAGTCCGAGACCGAGCTGATCTCCCGGTAGCGGCCCTGGCTGGGCAGCCACACCTCGATGTCGTAGGTGTACTCGGCGGAGAAACCGATGTCGCCGGCCGCGAGCCGCACGACGCGGTAGGCCAGCCCGAGCGCCTGGACGACGGCCTCGGCGTGCCCGAGCAGGACCTCCAGCTCCTCGCGCGCACGGGCCGGGTCGACGATGCGGACCAGCTCGACCTTCGAGAACTCGTGCACGCGGATGAGCCCGCGGGTGTCCTTGCCGTAGGAGCCGGCCTCGGAGCGGAAGCACGGCGTCTGCGCGGTGTAGGCCAGTGGGAGCTCCTCGGCGGCGAGGGTCTCGCGGGCGTGCAGGTTGGTCAGCGGCACCTCGGCCGTCGGGATGAGGAACAGCTCCCGGTCGGCGACCTCGGTGCGGAACAGGTCCTGCTCGAACTTGGGCAGCTGCCCGGTGCCGGTCATCGTCGGGCGCGTGACCAGCGCCGGCACCGACCACTCGGTGTACCCGTGGTGCTCGGTGTGCAGGTCCAGGAAGAACCGGGCGAGCGCACGCTCGAGCGCGGCACCGCGGCCCTTGAGCACCGCGAACCGCGGGCCGGACAGCTTGGTCGCCCGCGGCAGGTCCAGGATCCCGAGCTTCTCGCCGAGGTCGACGTGGTCGAGCGGGTTCTCGACGGCCGGGATCTCACCCCAGGTCCGGACCTCCTGGGCGTCCTCGTCGCTGGCGCCGTCCGGCAGCTCGTCGGCGGGCAGGTTCGGGATCTCCAGGAGGTACTCGGTGAGCTGGGCCTCGAGGGCCTTGTGCTCCTCCTCGGCGAGGGTGATCGCGGCCTTGGTCTCCCGCGCCTTCTCGACGAGGGCGGGCCGCTCCTCGGGGGACGCCCCCTTGACCGCCTTCTGCAGCCGGTTCGCCTCGGCCCGGGACTCGTCGCCCCGCTGGATGGCCGCGTTGCGGCCGCCGAGCAGCTTCTCGAGGCGCTCCAGATCGAGCGAGTAGCCGCGGCGCGCGAGCTTGCGCACCGCGTCGGTGGCGGGATCGAGCAGGACGCGGGGGTCGTGCATCGCCCGAGCGTATCGCCCGGCCGCAGCGCGTTTTCCGGCTCCTCCCCCGTAGGAGGGTGGCGCTCGGGGGCGGGTCGTCGGCAGGATGAGTCGCGATCACGTGACCGGGCGCACAACGCTGCGCCGCCCGACCCTTCGAGGAGGATGCAGTGACCACCTCCACCCCCGCGCTGCCGTCGTACGCCTCCGGCATCTCCGACGTCCCGTTGCTGGGGGACACCATCGGGGACAACCTCGACCGGACGGTCGCGGCGGACCCGGAGCGGGAGGCGCTGGTCGAGGTCCCGACGGGCCGGCGGTGGACCTACGCCCAGCTGCGGGCGGACGTCGACGCCCTGGCGCTCGGGCTGCTCGACGCGGGGGTCGTCAAGGGTGATCGGGTGGGGATCTGGGCGCCGAACATGGCGGAGTGGACGCTGTTGCAGTACGCGACGGCGAAGATCGGCGCGATCCTGGTCAACATCAACCCGTCCTATCGCACGCACGAGCTGGAGTACGTGC